>CAZHBA010000043.1:0-45611 GCA_964530225.1 uncultured Rhodospirillaceae bacterium
CCCGCCTGCCGTCTTTTATTCAGCAGGCTCCGGTTTTGATCTTTGAGAGGCCGTGGGCGGCACTTGACGGCATATCCAAACGAGCCGTCGATTAAACAGAAGGGTGTAGCCTTTGAACAGTCCAAATCCAAAGGCCAGAAAGCGTTATTGGATATTTTTGGCGGTCCTGCGACCGCAGCAAGGATAACGACGTAGAAATCCACGTTATCTGCTAAGGCCTAGGCCTACACATGCAGCGCGTCAATACATCGCCTCGCAGAACCTTCCGACGGGTATGGCCGACAGCATGGATAAACTCACCTTTTACGCCTGCACAAACACGATGGACTATACAACCAAGGCAGAGGGCAAACGACCGGTTGTTGTCGATCAGGCGGCCCAGGTCCAGGCTAGCTTGGCGGAAATCATCGAGCTCCAACGCTTGGGTTGGACCTACCTAAAACCTTAGCGTTCACACCCAATTGCCGACCCATCAGAAGGATATATGGGATTGATCGCCATAACTTTGGCGGGGTTGAGTTTGCCGGTGGAACGCTGGCCGTTCTTCACCGAAGCGGTCCATGCGGTCTGCCTTATCACGGACCCAACACCGCTTAGACCGCCAATGACGGCATTTGAATGGGGCCGTCGATCAGCTGATTGACAAACTGGTAAACGTAGGCGTTATCGGTGGTCTCGAGCTCATCGACCGCACCTTCCCAAATGATACGGCCTTCGTGGAGCATGGCCACGCGTTGGGCAATTTCGCGCACCACCGCCATGTCGCTGACCACCGAGATAATCGTCGCCTTCAATTCGCTCTCCTGGGCAATGATCAGCTCGCTAATGATGTTGCTCATGATCGGATCAAGGCCGGCAGTCGGCTCATCGAGAAAAATAATTTCCGGGTTGGTGGCAATGGCGCGCGCCAGTCCGGCGCGCTTTTGCATGCCGCCAGATAGCTCGGCGGGATACAAATCCGCCGTGTCGGCAGAGAGACCAACGGAGACGAACTTTTCGACCGCCCGCGCCCGAGCTGTTGCCTTATCGAACTCCGGATCCTGGAGCAACCGGAACGCGACATTTTCCCAAACCGTCAGGCTGTCGAACAGACCTTGCCGTTGAAACAGCACACCAAAGCGCCGCATCCAGGCTATGCGCTCGTTACCCGACAGGTTGACCGAATTCTTGCCGTCGATTTCGATGCTGCCGGAATCCGGCGATTCTAGACCCAAGATCAATTTCAATAATAGCGATTTGCCACTACCCGAGCCGCCGATCAGCACCAACGATTCGTTGTCAGCAACATCGAGCGAAACTTCGTCGAGTGCACGTTTGCCATCGAACGCTTTGCAAACGCCGGTCAACCTGATTTTCGGTTCGCTCATTCGCTCGTTGTCTTAACCCTTAGTGTCACGCCTCAGTCGGCTTTCGGCAACGGCGCCAAATCGCCAAGCTGACCGCGAAAAAAGATCAGCGGGTCACCTTCAGCTGTCTCGAAGCGCTCAACCTCGCCGACGATGATGACATGGTCGCCACCGTCATGGTGAACCACATTACGGCACTCAAAATAGGCGAGACAGCCGTCGAGAATGGGCGCGTCCCCCAAGCCCTCGATATATTTGATACCGTTAAATTTATCGTCACCCGACTTGGCAAATATCATACTTAGATCGTTTTGCCCCTCCGCCAGGATGTGAACGCAAAAATGGCTGGCACCCTCAAGGACTTTCAGGCTGGGCGAACTACGATCGAGGCTCCACAGGACCATAGGCGGAACCAATGATACCGAATTGAACGAGTTAGCTGTGACGCCCGCCAGCGTGCCGTTCTCGCCCTTAGCCGTCACCACCGTAACGCCAGTGGCAAAATTACCCAGAGCATTGCGAAAGGATAGGGTATCGAATTCCTGGCCCGCCATTCAGATAAATTCCAGCCGGTTCACAAAAACCGCCACCGGGCGGCGACGCGACGCCAAAGATACTGGCTTGAGTAGACGAGACCAACCCCACAATCGGCGCAGCAACGAATGTCGTTGGTGTTCGGCATCACGTGCCGTTCGTCGAAACATAGTGCGAAAAATCGAATCACCCGCGAATTCTGCTTACAAATTAGGCAATTCAACCAAATCTGGCGTCTGCTGCTGCGGTATCGCGCTATCAGTACTTAATAAACGAAATAACGTCAGCTTTATTTTCGGTGTCAAGAGAGATTCAGCGTAAGTCTGTATTTAGGATAATTTTTCTTCGAACTAAGGCAAAAAATTAAAAAATAATAATATATATAGCAAAATGTTACAGCATATTAGAGAAAAACTAGAATTCTTCTAAATAATACTTGAATAACTCAAGGTCGTCCCTTCACACAATAAGGCGATAACTTTAAAGGTGCTTGACAGCACCACTACATATTGTGGGATATTAACTACGGCTCGCTAAACTGTGGGTTCCTAGGCTTTTAAGTCTTAAACCGCCCAAAGGGGTTAAATATGCCAGATAGTATGATAGACAGACTAAAGAAGTGGATAGCTCAGATAACCGAGCTCGGCCTGCTGTTAGTTGCACTGGCCATTGTGCTTCAGATACTCATCGGAAATACACTGCCGTTCTTCGGCGATGTCGTTAACAACCTCACCGGTTTAATTGGCAACCTTGGCGATGACGGCCTTGTCGGCTTGATCGCGATTGGCATTATTCTGTGGCTGTTTGCGAAACGGAATCCAGGTTAAACACGTACGTAGTATTAAGGCGTGTGAATGCGCCTCAGTGGTTACGCCGCCCCGATAGCAATATCGGGGCGGTTTTCATTGCAGCCTGTCGCCGAAAGTTTCGGGTGGTTGTCTCAAACCCATGGACCGCTACAGTAAGCCGCTAGTTCGGCCAAACATCGAGTAACAAGAATGCCGGTAACCAGCCTCCGCGACGGCATCGAAATCCAATACGAATGCCAGGGCGATGGTCCGCCCCTGATCCTCATCAGTGGCACCGGCCACGACCTGAGCTTCTGGTCAGGTCAACTTCCATTCTTCGCGCCTGAATTCCAAACAATCGTTTTCGATAACCGTGGCATCGGCGGATCAAGCGTGCCGCCGTCCGGCTACTCCTTGGCCGACATGGCTGACGATGCCGCCCATGTGATGGGCTTTTCCATGGGCGGCCATATCGCCCAGGAACTGGCGCTGAACCATCCCGACCGTGTGCTCAGCCTGGGTATTCACCATAGCTGGTCCCGCAACGGCGCCCGGCTCAAGAAATTCCAGGAGACCCGTCGCTATCTCGCTGAGCACGACCAGCGTGTCGCCCTGACTGAGCTCAGCATGCTCGCCTTGCATGCCTCAACATATTACGATGACCACGCCGACGAGATGGAAGCGCACCGGCAATTCCTTTTGGAGCAATCGCCGGTCAACACCGGCTGGATCGGCCAGCTGGAGGCCTGCATTAAGGGTGACACCTACGATCGGCTGCCGCAGATTAAGGTGCCAACGCTGGTGACGTGCTCTGAACTCGATGTCATCGCCGCACCGCATCTGTCGCAGCAGATTCATGACCGCATTGCCAACTCACGGTTACGTATCCTCAGGGCAACGGGCCACGTCGCGTTGATGGAATCGCCCAAAGAGTTCGCGAATATTTGCCTGGACTTCCTGCGCTCCCTACCGCCGCAACAATCGGCCTAGCGCCGTATTAGCCCCCTTGAGCTGGGCGTGCCAACGCCCGATAATCCGTTATACAAGTCTGGCAACTGAATGCTGGCGCTGGTGTGTTAAGGAAAGTTCCATGCGCGGATTAATCATGGATAGGCCGCTGCTAATATCGAGCCTGATTCAGCATGTCGATTTAGTTTCCGGCGACCGCGAGATCGTCGCCCGTACGGTCGAAGGACCGATACACCGCTACACATACCGCGACGCCCACACCCGCTCCCGGCAGCTGGCCAACGCGCTGACTGGTTTGGGGGTACGACTGGGTGATCGTATTGCCACCATGGCTTGGAATACACACCGTCATTTCGAGATTTACTTTGCGGTGTCGGGTATGGGAGCGATTACCCATACCCTAAACCCGCGCCTGCATCCGTCTCTGCTAACCTACATCGCTAATCACGCAGAGGATTCGTACATCTTCGCCGATGCCAACCTGGTACCGTTGATCGAAGCCGTCGCTGACGACCTGACGTCGCTCAAGGGTGTCATCGTGATGACCGACAAGGCGCATATGCCCGAGACCAATATCGATAACTTATTGTGCTACGAAGAGTTGATCGACAACTATTCCGACGATTTCGACTGGCCGGAATTCGACGAAAATACCGCTTCATCTCTGTGCTACACGTCCGGCACGTCCGGCAATCCGAAGGGTGCACTGTACAGCAACCGCTCGACGATCATCCATGCCTACGCCGGTGCCTTGCCAGACATATTGAACCTAGGCGAGAGCGAAGTGGTCCTTCCAGTTGTTCCCATGTTTCACGCCAATGCCTGGGGTATTCCCTACAGCGCCACGCTCGCGGGGTCGAAATTAGTATTTCCGGGACCCCTGCTCGACGGCGCCAGCATCCATGAACTGCTGGTGTCCGAAAATGTTACCTTCGCCGCCGGCGTGCCTACGGTTTGGCTGGCCCTACTCAACTATTGGCGCGAAGCCAACACTAGCGTGCCGACCCTGAAACGCACGGTCATTGGCGGCTCGGCCTGTCCGCAATCGATGATCGAAGCGTTTCAAGAGGAATTCGGGGTCGATGTGCGCCACGCCTGGGGCATGTCGGAAATGAGCCCGCTGGGTTCCGTGTCTCTGATCAAGCCAAGCCAAAAAAACGCCAGCTCGGAAGAAAAATACCGTAAGCAGATCAAACAGGGTCGGCCGGTGTATGGCGTAGAGGTAAAAATCGTCGACGACGACGGCAAAGAACTACCCCGGGACGGTGTCGCGTTTGGCGAGTTGCAAGTGCGCGGTCCGTGGATCACCAGTAGCTATTTCAAGCTCGCCAGTTCCGAGGCCCACGGCGACGACGGCTGGTTCGCCACTGGAGACGTCTGCACCATCGACGAAGACGGCTACATTGAAATTACCGACCGCGCCAAAGACGTCATCAAGTCAGGCGGTGAGTGGATCAGCTCCATCGAACTGGAAAATGTCGCCATGGGCCATCCGGACGTGTTACAGGCAGCCGTGATCGGCGTGGCCCACCCCAAATGGGATGAACGGCCGTTGTTGATCGTCGTCCCGGCACCGGACAAGCAGCCGACCCTTGAAGACTTAACCGGCTATCTGTCCGACAAAATTGCCAAGTGGTGGCTGCCAGACGATATGGTGCTGGTCGACGAGCTGCCCTTGGGACCCACCGGTAAGGTTCTGAAAACAAACCTACGAGAGAACTTCAGCGACTATAAACTACCTACGGCTTAGCTGTGCTTTTAGACCTTCACATAGTTGACGATGCAGCGCACGTCGTCGCGCGCATCGACAATCGCCACCGCCAAATCCAGATAAGCTAAGAATCGCTACGTTAGAAGAGGTTCCAGGACCGCTTCTTCGTATAGTGCAAACAGCCGACATTGGCACCAGCGCAAAAACCGATACCGGTGCGGATAGGCGCCAATACGATGTCGCCGGATTTTTGGTAATTCACGCCGACGCCAGCGACAAAATAAAACGTGCCTTCAACACCGAAAAACCTTTAGAAAATCTGCTCGTCGTCGGCCAGCTTGTAGACCAGTACAAAAACCTCCGAAACGTTGCCGCCGATGTCGAAACCAACCGACGGTCCCTGCCAATGGACCGTACGTGTCGCACCGCTTTTGCGGTTGAAAGTACCCTCGCCGAAACTCAGACCAATACCGAACGCCCCACTAAATTCTTATAAAGCCATTGGGTCGCCCTAGCGTCGATAGGGGGGGGGTAATACAAACAAAGCCACAATCGCAAGAACTAAGAGAAATACCGGAAATCGACCAGCGTGATCGCGCATCGATAATCTCCTGAACACAAATGGTTTGACGCACCGACACTATCACGGACGCAAGTCGCGGACCGAATTTCAACCAGACAAACGGGTGGTACCAGATCGTAGCGTCATGACGAGGCCCGCGGCCAGCAACAAAGCGACCATCGCCACCAAAGAGGGTAATAAAAAGCTGTTACCAAACCCATAAGTGACGCCCGCGAAGGTCGGACCGATCATCTGACCAAGGCCGAACGCGGCGGTCATCAAAGCCAGGCTTCGACGGGGATCGCCCGCCGTGAGATCGCGCGCGTAGATAAATCCCAACGCGGTAATCCCCATGAAGGTACCACCAAGCAATGCAGCGCCAAGCAAGACTACCGCTGCATTTGTCGTCAGAACGCTCAAGGCCACGCCGATCCCTTCGACAACACAGGCCAGCGCAAAGCTGCGATCGTTTCCCCATTGTCGGCCAATCCAGGTCCATAGGGCAATCGACGGTATGGCGGCGAGGCCGAACACCAGCCAGACCACCGGTTCGATCGATTGTAGGTTAGGAATGGTTCGCACCATGGTTGAAATAAAAGTCGCGGTAATCACGTAGCCGAAGCCGAATAATCCGTACGCCACAATCAGCGCAATAAGGCGGCGGTCTAGACCGGAGCTTGATGTCGCCGCCTGCGAGTTCACCGACCCCATCTCATTAGGAACCAGCCCCACTACTGCGGTGAGTGCCACCAGTGCGACAGCTCCGCTGACGAGCCATTGTACCTGCCAATCGGCGCCACCTGCCGCTAGGCCGGAGACAATCACCGCCGACACCACGATACCTGCACCGACACCGGCAAAATGAATGGCCGATAACCCCGGTTGGCTCGAAGCCAACAGACGATCGAGGACCAGAGCCGAGGCGAAGACCAGGACAAACGCACTAGCGGCGCCGCCGACAAAACGCAAACCAAGAAATACCGCCATCGACGCCGTCAGGCCCATGGCCCCAGTCGTTACGGCGCTGACGCCAAGCGCACCGAGGAGCCAAATCCGACGTCCCCCGGGCAACGCCGGCCACGCAGCCGCCAACGCACCGAGCAAGTAGCCGAGGAAATTGACCGACGCGATAATGCCAGCCTGCGGCTTTGTCAGCCCGAGCGCCGCCTCCATGAACGGCAGCACCGGTGTATAAACGAACCGGCCGATACCCATCCCGGCAGCCAGCGCAATAAGGCCACCGAGGGCTATAGCCGTCGCATGACGGGTTTCAGCACTCATTGCGCGATCCTACCACGCAGACGCTAGCCGATTGGCAACTAGTCTTTAAACTTATTTCCCGGGTGCCTTGTAGCTGGGACATCACTGACAACGCGCCTCTTCGCCTCCGTGATGATCTCGGCCGGCCACTGCACTTCGATCCGAGCGAGGAAATTCGCCGCTGACTCTATCCCTTGATCGCGCGCTTTTATTAGCCACACCAGGCCATCGATACGTGCGGCATCGGTCGAAGCCACATTGAGCTGTAGAACCGCAAGATTATATTGCGCCGGTGCATATCCACCCACAGCCGCGCGTTCGTACCATTGTGCAGCTTCAGCCGGATCGGCCGCCCGGCCTTGCCCGCTTTCCAGTAACGTGGCGAGCTTAAACTGGGCTTCCGGAATTTCCTGACGAGCAGCTTTTTCATACCAGTCGGCGGCCTTGGTAAGGTCACGAGCGACGTCGGTGCCGGTTTCATATTTTAGCCCGAGCAAGAACTGGGTCCGCGCATCGCCCGCTTTAGCAGCGTCGAAATACCACCGCTGGGAATCGCCGTAAGTGCCACGAGGAAGATGCTCACTGGCGAATGCAGTAATCGGTGCCACAAGTGCACCCAAGAACAAAACAAGAGTAACTACCCTGACCAAAATTTACGGTCCCCAAAAGCTCTAGCAAAATGGTCCGGCATAAGAAATGACGGACGCTGTGGCTCAAATGACTAAACGCCATAAAACCGGTGTAGTTTCAAGCTAGTAGATATTAGCCGGAGGGCTACTGAGTCGTTGGTAGGAGTTCTATTGCCGGTGCCGGCTCCTCGAAACCCACAAGTCGCTTTCCGTCGTCTCCCAACGGTTGATCTTAATAATCGCTCCCGCCGATGGTTTCATAGCAGTATAGGGGCAGCACCGGTTTCAGCGTCAACTTTGCCGATTCTGTCCCTAATTTGCTGAACAACCAACCCGTGGAAAGTACGTTCTTGAGCAATGACGCAGCCTCCACGAATAGGCTTCCACAGGAGCTTAATGCCAAGCACATGCTGGCGGTAAAGAGATCCCCAGCGTAGCTGGATTGGAGGGGAAATATACCATCCCGCCTATATAACAAAGACGCGTTAACGTCCTGTTATAGGGTCGTTTGGGCTCTAGTCAGGCGTTTACGTCAATGACCGTACGCCCCCGTACCTGGCCTTTGAGGATTTCAGTCGCCAATTGCGGCACATCGGCCAAGGGCCGCACGGCCGTCATGGCGTCTAATTTTCCCAGGGGCAGGTCGTCAACAACGCGCTGCCAAATTCGCCGGCGGCTTTCAGCTGGCTGCATCACCGAATCGATACCCAGCAGATTTACGCCACGCAAAATGAATGGAAGAATAGTCGTGTCCAAACCACTGCCGCCCGCGAGCCCACAGGCCGCGGCCGACGCGCCATACTTCATCTGCGCCAACACCGTGGCCAATGTGGTTCCGGCAACAGAATCGACGCATCCCGCCCAGCGTTCCTTTTCGAGAGGCCGCGTCTCAGCAGTCGACAGTTCGTCACGATCGATAATTTCGGCGGCACCCAAATCGGTCAGATAGCTGTCGAGCTCCCGGCGACCGGTCGATGCCACCACCGTATAGCCGCGCGCGTCCAATATCGCGGTTGCGGTGCTGCCCACGCCACCACCAGCGCCAGTCACCAACACTTCGCCATTGTCGGGACCAAGCCCGTATTGCTCCAAGGCATCTACGCACAGCATGGCAGTGAAACCGGCCGTGCCAACCGCCATTGCCTGCAACGTCGATATGCTGTCGGGTAATGGCACCAGCCAGCCTGCCTGCACGCGTACGCGTTGCGCGAAACCGCCCCAATGGGTCTCGCCAACCCGCCAACCAGTGAGGACGACCCTATCACCCGGCTTGTAGTCGGGGCTGTCTGAATGCTCTACGGTACCGGAAAAATCTATCCCCGGAACGTGTGGAAAATTGCGAACGAGACGCCCCTTGTTACCGTCAACAATCAGACCATCCTTGTAGTTGACCGTGGAGTATTCGACGGCCACGGTAACATCGCCGTCAGGCAAGTCGCTCTCAATAAGCGATTTGATCTCAACGCTAATGTCCTTGTCGTCAGAATTGAGCACGAGTGCGGTAAAGTCGTTCGGCATGGCTGGTCGGATCCCTTATTTCTAGCGCGTTATCACCGCACTATAGTTTTTCAAATTTGCATACAGCTAGCGGAACGCCGTAGCACTTAAGTTACAAAAATCCAAGCGGTAGCACTTGGGTGGGACATTAGTGGTTTCCCTCGCTAGCCATCTTTCGCTTGAGCAGTTTCCGACCAATTTGAGCTAATTCTATTGGCGATCGGGGCGGACAGCTATGCGCCATTGTCAGCGGGTTTTGGCTCGACCATAGCTACGGTCATGCTCTTCACCATACCCCCCCTTGGCCTTGTCACACATCCGCTCCACCAGAATGGTTCAAATTGGTCGGAAACTGCTCTAGGGTTTGGTCTCGCGTTTAAATCGGGGAAAACAATGAAATATGGCGTCAGGGGATTATGGGTTTTATTAGCGATCGCCCTAGCAACCACAATAATGGCGCCGTCGGCATCCGCCGACAGTCCAAGCTTTTTGAGCATTGGCGTTGGTTGGTACGATATCAATGACGATCAGGATGCCGTCGATCTGCGTGTCGAGTACCGCTCGAAGGTAAAACTTCTTGGCTTTGTGAAGCCCTGGGTCGGGGCCGAAGTAACTTCCGTCGCCGCCGCCTATGGCGTCGCTGGCGTTCTCACCGATATATTTCTCAGCCGCCGGATAGTGCTCACGCCAGGTTTCGGGGTCGGCGTTTATGCCGACGGCGACGGCAAGGACTTAGGTAGTGCCATCGAATTCCGTTCTCAGTTAGAACTCGGCTATCGGTTCGACAACAGGTCAAAATTGGCGCTCGCGTTCAGCCACATCTCCAACGCCCACTTGACCAATCAAAATCCGGGTAGCGAGATTTTGACGGTCTATTACCACTTCCCGTTAACGAGGTAATAACAGGGAATTTAAAAAAAACGTCCCGATACGGGGTTTCTTCTATTAGGGATGTTTGAATTTTAACGCAGACGCTCAAGCACCGATACGTAGTTCGAGACCGCCGAACCGCCCATGTTGAACACGCCAGCGAGTTTGGGATTCAGTAGCTGCATATCGCCAGCGTTACCAGTAAGTTGCATCGAGGCGATGATGTGCATCGAAACGCCGGTCGCGCCCAAGGGGTGTCCTTTAGATTTGAGCCCACCCGACCGGTTTACCGGTAGCTTGCCATCGGCGGTGGTCCAGCCTTCCTTAATCGCCACCTCGCCTTCGCCGCGCGGTGTCAGGCCCATGGCCTCATAGGTAAGCATTTCGGCGCTGGTGAAACAGTCATGGACCTCAGCAAAACCGAGGTCTTCCAAGGTTATGCCGGCTTCGGCGAACGCACGGCCCCAGGCTTCCGCCGGCCCCTCGAAATCGATGACATTGCGCCGCGACATGGGCATGAAGTCCTGCACATGCTGGGCCGCACGAAAATAGACTGCCTTATCCATTGTCAACGCGGTATCCACATCGGCGAGGACCAATGCCGCGGCGCCATCAGAGACCAACGAGCAATCCGTGCGCTTAAGCGGGCCGGCCACGACCGGATTCTTGTCGGAGACGTTGCGGCAGAAATCGTAGCCCAAGTCTTTTTGCATTTGCGCGTAGGGATTATCGCAACCGTTTTTATGGTTTTTCGCCGCGATCATCGCCAGGGTATCGGATTTATCGCCATACGCCTGGAAATAGAGGTCGGTGATCTGACCGAAGATTTCGGCGAAACTCGACGCCGACTCTTCGCGCAGATATGACGCTTTCGACAGAATACCGCCGAGAACCTCGCCGCTGACCTCGGTCATTTTCTCCACACCGACGACGAGCACGATGCGCGCTTTTTTTGCCGCAATATGGTTCAAGCCCTGATAGACGGCAGCCGAACCGGTGGCACACGCATTCTCGACGTGGGTTGCCGGCTTGAAACGTAAATCGTCGGAAGCCTGCAAAACCAGCGAGGCGGGGAATTCCTGGCGCACAAATCCGCCGCCGAAAGATCCCAAATAGATTGCATCGATATCCTTGGGCGCCACTCCGGAGTCCTTGAGCGCCCCTGTCGCCACCTGGACAATCATGTCCTCGATATCCTCGCCTTCGTGCTTGCCAAACTTCAAATGGTCCCAACCAACGATACATGCAGTCATTTTGTGTCTCCTTTAAATAGGACCGAGCACCCCGTATCGTGGCTCAGTTGATATCCTATCCTCAAATTAGGCTGCCCGGCGGGCACCGTCCAGAACATCGAGCACATCGCCGCCAACGTCGGAATTTCCGACGATGTGGTGATTATGCCATAGGGCGTAAAACAGCAGCAACCAGGCCGCAAATCCCTGCCGTTTTCCGCGGCGCAGGTAGAGATTTTCCACTTTTCTCGGCTCACAAATTTCAGCGATACCTGGTTGGCGCGCCACCAAGGGTCCGATTTCCGCGCCGCGCGCAAATATCCATTCGGCGACCGGTACCGAAAAGCCGCGTTTGCGCTCAAATGCGCCGGAGATCGGTAGCTGGCCGTCCAACCACCGCCGCAATAACCATTTACCTAGCCCACCCTTGACCTTCAACTGATCCGGTAGGCGGAATGCCACCGCAGCCACTCGGGGATCGAGGTAGGGTGTACGGCCTTCGACGCCATGGGCCATCAGGCAGCGGTCTACCTTGGTCAATAAATCGTTGGGCAACCAATCGGTACAGTCGGCGGCCTGGGCAACTTGCAACTGGGTTAGATCGCCGGTATTGAGCATCTCTTCCGCCGCCGATATGCCGTCGCGCCAGCCCGCCGGAATTACTCGTAATAGATCCAAGCCATCGAGCATTCCACGCGCACGCATGCTGCGCCCACCTTGCCACCACGGCCTGACCGCACTGCGGTAACGCCCATACCCGGCAAAAAGCTCGTCGCCGCCCTCGCCGGTTAGGACCACTTTCAAACCGCTGTTACGAACGGCTTCGCCAAGAAGATAGGTCGGCAGAATGGCGTAGTCGGCGGCGGGATCATCAACAGCGGCGGCAATTTCCGGTAACCGTTGCCACAGATCGTTCTCCGTAATTCCCACATCGACGGTTTCCGCACCCACTGCGTCAGCAAGGCGCCTAGCATGTTCGCGTTCGTCCGACACCGAGGGATCGTCGAACCCAGCCGTGAAGGTCCGTACCGGTTGCTCGTTCAATTCCGCCATCAATACCAGCAGAACTGAGCTATCAACACCACCGGAGAGGAACATTCCATAAGGTACGTCTGCGCGCTGATGAACTTCGACGCTGTCGTGCAACGCCACATCCAATAAGTCTAAGGCGGTATCGGCACTCCAGTCGGCTGGTTTATTCTGCGGCAAAGCGGGCTTACGTCGGCGCGCAACAATCCGCCCGTCGCGCACCACCAGCGTTTCGCCCGGCAAAACGCGCTGGATGTTTCTAAAGATGGTTTCTGCGCCAGTTGTGTATTGCAGCTGCATCAATTCGGCCCGCGCGTTGACATTAATTTCACGTTCGACCAGACCCGCCTCCAGCAACGCCTGCGGTTCAGAGGCAAAGCAAAAACCGGCTTCGGTTTCCGAATAGTAAAGCGGCTTGATACCGAACGGATCGCGGGCCAAAACAAGCTGGCCTTCAATGGGATCGTAAAGCGCGATAGCATACATCCCACGCAAATAGTCGACAAAATCGAGTCCATGGCGCCGGTACAGGTGCAGCGGCACCTCGCAGTCCGAAGCGGTGGCAAAGCTCGAACCGACAAGGTCCGACCGCAACTCGATGTGGTTATAAATTTCACCATTGGCGACGAGCGCCGCCCCGCCGGGCTCGTAGAGCGGTTGGTCGCCGGTTTCCAGATCGATAATTGCCAGCCGCGTTTGCGCCATGGCAAAATTGCGAGCGCTATAACGGCCTTCACCATCCGGCCCCCGGTGGCGAACAGCGGCGGCCATTTCTTCCACAGTAAAACCGTCGGGCGCGCTGCCATCGCGCGTCATCAAACCGACTATGCCGCACATTCTTTTCGCGCCCTCTCAAAAAATGCTAGATACTGCGCCGTCACGACTTCCTCCGTAAATTCTCTTTCGTAGGCCGCGTACCCGGCGGCGGCTAGGCGCGATGCCCTATCGGGATCTGCTAAGAGATCAACAATCGCCTGTGACAGTGCGGCTGGTTGATCCACCGCCACCAACACCCCTCGTTCGTCCGCGCCTAGCAATTCCGCCGGACCGGCGGCTGCAGTAGCGATGACCGGTTTTTCCGCCGCCCATGCTTCGAGGATAACATTACCCAGCGGTTCGTGGCGTGACGGACAAATAAATAGGTCGGCCGCACGCATGAGCGCATCGGAATCGTCGCGCCAGCCGAGAAAGCGGGTCCGGTCCGCTACTCCAAGGTCGCGCGCCAAGCCTTGCAAGGTAGCGGCTTCAGGACCCTCGCCGGCGATCCACAACCAGGCATCCGGAATGTTGGGCAGCGCTCGCAACAAAACGTCGAAGGCCTTATTTTCGTGTAACCGCCCCATTGCCAACAGCAACGACGCCTCCAACGGTGTGTCTAGACCAACCCTGGACAATGGCGGATTGATAGGTGGGTAGACAAAATTCGGTAACTGCACCACACGGTTACGGTCGAAGCCTTCGCTGATGACGTAATCGACAATGTCCGCGGTATTACCAACCAGATAGTCGCAATGACTATAGTATTTTAGATCGTAATAGCCGCCGAGGCGTCCGATGAGCGCGTAGCTACCCCTCGCTGCCGGTGTCGCCCAGGCTGCCCTGTTCATCCAACTCAAAATAACATCCGGACGAAAGCGCGCGATCTCGCGTTGCAACGCCCGTCGGGTGCGGAAGTCCATGCGGCCGCCAAAGGGAAGTTCCACCGGTGCGATGCCGCCGTCTCGGAGCGCGCGCACACGCGACGAATCATGCCGGATCACCAGTTGCTGCGAGATGTCGAAAGATAGTAGTGCGATCGCCAAACGGACGAAGAACGCCTCGGCACCACCGACTTCCGCGCCTGCCATTGTCTGCATCAGACGCAATGTTTACTCGTCCTCATATCGTGCTTTGAGGTAACTGAGTACTGGATAGAGACCAGCCATCAAAGCAATTAGAAACCCGTAGGCACCTTCACGATAACCGCGACGCAAAACGTAACACTTCCAAAACCGCGAAAAAATACGGCGCACATTCCGCCCGAAAGTGCCTATCTCGCCGCTCGCGCGTAAGTCCATAGCATGTACCGACGTATAGCGGTCCAATCGCTGGATCATGTCCGAGATGCTGGCATCGACATAATGCAACATCGGCTCATTCAACGTTCCCACTTGCCCCTTGAGTTCGAGGCTAGGGTGAATTCGTTGATCGCCCCATATTTTCGCCGGTCCCTCGGGGCCTTTAGCAAACAGCCTTACCGTCGCGCTAACCCCCCAGGAAGCACCCCAACCATGTTTAACCAAGCGGTCGCCAACATAATTATCGTAGGGAATAAGGAAATGGCCGTACGGCGCGGTTGCTATCGTCGCCCGTATTTCCTTGGCCAGTTGGGCCGTCACACGCTCATCGGCGTCAACTTCGAAAATCCAGTCGCCGGTACAGGCATCGATTCCAGCATTGCGGCGCGGTCCCTCGAGTTCCCATCCGCCTTCAATAAGTCGAGCGCCGTGACCTCCGGCAATGCACTTGGAACCATCCGTGCACCTGTCGAGCACCACCACTAGCTCGTCGGCGAATTTGAGCATTTCGAGGCATACATCCAGCTGGGCCTCCTCGTTATGAACAACGACGAGCGCCGACAGGCGGGGCGATGTGGAGGAACTTAGAGTCACTGAGCAGCGATCTGTTCGTATTGCCGCCACAGCGCAACCGCGGCCTGGGCAACGGAATCGACAGATAGGGAATCCATCATCGTGTCGGTGGTTCGGTGGTCGTAGCCTGGACTGCCGACCAATTCTTCGTAGGCCACCTCAGTACGAACCGCGCGGCTAAGATCACCCCACGGGCGATAGTTCTCCGGCCGACTGGGGCCGAACAGTCCGACGGTTGGGATATTTGCCGCCGCTGCCATATGCATTAATCCAGAATCGTTGCCGACGAACAGCGCGCACCGTTTAAGACACGCAGCCACGGTAAGCAAACCCTCTGTTCCCACCAGATTTATGCACTGGTCTTCCGGCACCCCGTCGAGGACCGCCGCGGCGGCAGACGCCTCACCAGGCCCACCAAAAATCGCTACACGAGCGTTCGGCAAAATCGCCTCCGTTCCAGGACCACTATTGGTCAACCGTTCGATCAATTCGACAAAACGTTCGCCGCGCCAGATTTTACCGCGCCAGTTCGCCGTCGGCGCTATCGCCAAAACGGGGCCACCTTCCGGGATCAAGTGTTCAGCGCGCTGGCGATGCAGGTCGAGCGTCCACAGGCAAGGCGCCGGGGGATGCTCTGCAAGGCCAAGCGTACGAGCAAGCGATACTACCCTATGCTCGCGGGCATCTGCTGCTGGCCCTGAAATGAACCGCCGACTTGCCCAAATCGTCCACGGAACAACCGACCGCCGCAGGTCGACAACCAAAGTCCATCTGATGCCCACAACTTGGCGCCAAACGTTTAGCCAATGGCCCGCCAGCGGTTTCTTCACGATCGGTATCACGCGCTCAAGGTTGGGCACGCCAGCATAGAGCGGTGCCGCCAAAGCTCCGCAGGCAACGGTAATCGCGGCGTGCGGATAGGTCGCATTCAAATGCTGTACGAGGCCCGACGAAAGCACGGCGTCGCCGATCCGGGTCGGTCCGATAAACAATATTTCCATCGTAAAAATGCTTATACGCTTGCGACTCCAACCATGCCACTATTCGCCAACGCGCCCGTTATCTTGTGCTTGCCTTTGCGCCAGACGAAACCATTTCCGACTCAGGCGTAATTTGACCACGATAGCGTGTGAACCGGGGTAAGATGATCAGATGGCTACCGTTAGATACGTAAAATTGGAGCGCGGGCTCGTATCCGTTACGGGCGCCGACCGGCAGACCTTCCTCCAGGGTCTGATTTCGCAGGATGTCGACCGGATCTCAGCGAACCACGCCGCCTATGGAGCGCTGCTCACGCCGCAGGGTAAATATCTGCACGACTTCTGCCTCGCCGAAATCGACGACCACCTAATCCTTGACAGCGAAAAGGGCCGCACTGACGAACTCATATCGCGCATGACTCGTTTCAAGCTGCGCGCCGAGGTCAAGCTGGAGTGTGTCGACGATTTCACAGTTATAGCCGTTTTTAGCCCGGACGCTCCCGCGGCCCTTGATCTAGCAGCAAACCCCGGCGCGGCACGGCCGCTGGGCGGCGGAATCGCGTTCGTCGATCCACGTTCGGCCGAGCTTGGATGCCGCCTGCTCTTGCCAACTACGGATGCCCCCGCTGTATTGGCCTCACTGCCTACTTCGGAAGCCAAATTCGAGGATTATGACGCGCTTCGAATACGCCTCGGTATCCCGGACGGAGTACGGGATATGGATGTCGATAAATCGACCCTGCTAGAATGTAATTTCGAGTCCCTCAACGGGATCGACTGGGGCAAGGGCTGTTACATTGGCCAGGAAATCACGGCGCGGACCAAATACCGTGGCCTAATCAAGCATCAGCTGGTACCAGTTTCCGTCGGCGCAGAAGCCCCCTCACCGGGAACTGCGATCCTCGCCGGGGACCAAAAAGTTGGCGAAATACGCTCGATTCTCGATGGTTTCGCTATCGCCTTATTACGCCTAGATGCCCTGGAAAAAGCACAAAATGGGCACTCTTTGACGGCCGCAGGGGCTTCTATTTTACCTCTTTCAACCTAATTAGATTAGCGGTGACTTGAGTTGAAACTGCCCGTTTATTGTGAACGACTACCCAGTGCCTGGAAATAAATGAAAACAAGCAATGTGTTTATCGCATGGCTTATTAATTGAATAGTAACCCTTGCTAACTCATATATCGCAGTGCAGCATGAACCAGCAAGAAATTACGGTGGAAAAGAAAATTGGATATCTGAGCGAGGCTAAAATTATTCGTCATGCGGGGCAGGAACGCAGCAAGGCCGTCGCGGAGTTCTTCAACCGGTTATTTAGCCGTGACAAGCACGACGTCGCGCTGACCCACGCAGTGGCCACCGAATAATTAGATCAGTAATCGCGCACAAAAAAGGCCGTGCCTGGCTCATCCGGACATGGCTTTTTTGTGGAATAGCCACTGTAGTTATTCCTTGGACGCCGCCTGAGCTGCCGCAAGGCGGGCGATCGGCACCCGATAAGGCGAGCACGATACATAATCCAGGCCCACGCGTTCGCAGAACCGCACCGATGCGGGATCGCCACCATGTTCGCCGCATATACCCAGCTTGATATCGGGACGCGTGGCCTGGCCCCGCTCGATCGCTATCGTTATCAACTCGCCAACCCCCTCGTCATCGATGCTGACGAAGGGATCGCCGTCAAAAATTCCATAATGCTGATAATCAGGTAGAAAGCTTGCGGCGTCGTCGCGGCTAATCCCGTACGTGGTTTGGGTCAGGTCATTGGTGCCGAAGCTGAAGAACTCTGCAAATTCGGCGAGCTCGTGTGCCCGCAACGCGGCTCGTGGCAACTCGATCATGGTGCCAACCGAATATTCCACTTTCTGCTCGGCGGCATCAAATACCGAATCAGCGACCGCATCTATTTTTTCCTTGAGAATTTCCAACTCGCGTTTGGTCGCCGCTAGCGGAATCATAACTTCGGGATAGACCTCCTCGTTGGACTCCGCCGCTACGGTGAGTGCTGCCTCAAATATGGCGCGCGCCTGCATCTCGTAGATTTCCGGGAAGCTGATGCCCAGCCGGCACCCGCGATGACCGAGCATCGGATTGGATTCGTGGAGCCGGGCAGCAATTTCCTGCATCGCCTTCGGATCTTTTCCCGATGCTTTCGCGACTTCAGCAATGTCCATGTTCGAATGGGGTAAAAACTCGTGCAAGGGCGGGTCGAGTAGCCGGATTGTGACCGGCAAACCCGACATGATACGGAACAACTCGATAAAATCATCTCGCTGAAACGGCAACAGTTCGTCCAGCGAGGCACGCCGGCCCGCCTCGCTCTCGGCCATTATCATCTGGCGAACGGCAACAATGCGCTCGGGATCGAAAAACATGTGCTCGGTACGGCACAGACCGATGCCTTCGGCGCCAAACTCGAGCGCCATACGGGCATCGGCCGCAGTTTCAGCGTTGGTGCGAACCTTCAAACGACGTTGCTGATCAGCCCAGGCCATAAGGTCGGCGAAATCTCCCGACACTTCCGGTTCGATGGTCGCAACCTTGCCCTCAATGACTTCGCCTACCGCGCCGTCGATCGTGATTATGTCGCCGACAGCGAATTGCCGACCGCCAACGGACATGCTCTCCGCCGCGTAATCGACGCTGATATCGCCGGCGCCGGAAACACAAGGCCTCCCCATGCCACGGGCAACGACAGCAGCGTGACTAGTCATGCCGCCCCGCGTCGTCAGAATGCCGCGCGCCGCGTGCATGCCGTGAATGTCTTCCGGGCTGGTCTCGATGCGCACCAGAATGACGTCTTCACCCTTTGCCGCCATATCCTCGGCGATGTCGGCGCTGAAGACGACTTGCCCAGACGCCGCCCCCGGCGATGCCGGCAACGCCCGCGTTAGGACGCTACGCGGCGCATCGGGATCGAGGCGCGGATGCAAAAGCTGATCGAGTTGGGCCGGGTCGACCCGGTTGATCGCCTGCGTTTCGGTGATCAACCCCTCGCGGGCCATTTCCACCGCGATGCGCACAGCCGCCTCCGCGGTACGCTTACCTGAGCGCGTTTGCAACATGTAGAGCTTGCCCTGCTGCACGGTAAACTCGATGTCCTGCATATCCTTATAATGGACTTCGAGTTTCTGGCGGACGCCGTCCAGCTGAGTGAACACCTCAGGCATCACCTCTTCCATCGCCGGTAGTTTCGAGCCATTGCGCTCCCTACCGATCAATGTCAAATGCTGCGGTGTGCGGATACCGGCAACCACGTCCTCGCCCTGGGCGTTCACCAGATATTCGCCATAGAACATGTTTTCGCCGGTTGACGGATCGCGCGTGAAGGCAACACCGGTGGCACAATCTTTGCCCATATTGCCGAACACCATGGCCTGAATATTGACCGCGGTGCCCCATTCGGCGGAGATATTGTTAAGTCGCCGGTAGGTGTTGGCACGCTGGTTCATCCACGATCCAAAAACCGCGCCGATAGCACCCCACAGCTGTTCCCTAGGGTCTTGGGGAAAAGGTCGGTCAAGCTCGCGCTCGACAATTTTCTTATATTCCGCAACGGTTGCATGCCAGTCATCGGCGCTCAGGTTGGTATCCAGCGCGACACCGCGGTTGAGCTTAATCTCCTCGAGCGCTTCCTCAAACAAGTAATGGTCTACCCCCATCACCACGTCGCCGAACATCTGAATGAAGCGGCGATAGCTGTCGTAGGCAAACCGGGCTTCGCCGGAACGTGCTGCCAAACCTTCGACCGTCACATCGTTAAGACCAAGATTAAGAACGGTGTCCATCATGCCTGGCATCGACGCCCGCGAGCCCGAGCGCACCGAAACAAGCAGCGGATTCGCAGGGTCACCAAACTTGGCGCCAACGCGCTCCTCGATCTGGGCCAATGCCTTATCCACCACGGCGCCCAGATCGTTGGGATAGCTCTTATCGTTAGCGTAATAATAGGTGCAAACTTCGGTGGTGATCGTAAAACCAGGCGGAACCGGTAGACCAAGATTGCTCATCTCCGCCAGGTTGGCACCCTTGCCCCCCAGCAATTCGCGCATATCGGCGCGACCATCGGCACGACCATCGCCAAAACTGTACACCCATTGGGGCATGGGCTTCTTCGTACTTGTACGATCAACCTTCGATTTCCGAGAAGTCAGCGACATTATCCATTACCTGCTGAATGTGAGCGAGAAGACGCAACCGGTTGCGCCTGAGATCAGGATCGTCGACGTTGACAGTGACGTCGTCGAAAAATTTATCCACGGGTTGGCGAAGTTGGGCCAAAGAAGACATGGCCTCGGTAAATTGTTCATCGTCCAGGGAAGAGCCAGTCCTTTTCTCCACGTCTCTCAACGTGGTCCACAGCACAGCCTCCACACCGTTTGCCTCACCCGGCGCCAAGCTAGCATCGTAGGCCGTACCAGCATACACCTCGTCATCCTTTTTCTGCTCGGCCCGCACGATATTCGCCGCCCGACGATAGGCGGTGAGCAAGTTAACGCCGTCCTCCGATTCCAGGAACGCCGCCAGCGCCCGAACGCGCTTGAGCAGGCGCACCAGATCGTCTTCGCCGGCCAGCGCGAAAACCGCAGCGATATGATCGTGCGAAATGCCTTCGCCACGAAGATAGATCTTTAGCCTATCGGCGATGAACGCCATGAGATCGTCGTAGATCGCGCCATCATCAACCTTGAGAAGGTCACCAGCAGCGGTAAACGCCGGCCGCAAGGGTAGCCGAAGCTGAATTTCGAGAATAATCCGGATCACCCCTAGCGCCGCGCGGCGTAAGGCATAGGGATCTTTTGATCCCGTCGGTTTTTCGTCGATCGCCCAGAAGCCGACGAGCGTATCAATCTTGTCGGCCAGCGCTACGGCAATGCTAGTTGGCGACGATGGGCACATATCCGCTGGTCCCACCGGCGAATAATGTTCAGCAATCGCCGCCGCCACGTCCGCGGCCTCACCCTCGGCTAGCGCATAGTATCGTCCCATGGTCCCCTGCAAGTCGGGGAACTCGCCAACCATACCGCTTACCAGGTCGGCCTTGGCTAGCCGGGCCGCAGAGCGTACCCGATCCTTTTCGGCGCCGGGAACAAGCGTGGCGATCTCGACCGCCAACGCCGTCATCCGATCGATCTTATCGCCAACAGAGCCGAGCTTGGCGTGGAAGACGACGTTATTGAGTTCCGGAACCCGGCTTTGCAGGGTCTTCTTGCGGTCCTGATCCCAAAAATGCTGGGCATCAGCAAGGCGTGCCCGCAGAACCCGCTGGTTACCGGAAACAATCTCAACGCCACCGTCGTCGGCGACCACATTGGCGACAAAGGCAAACTTGGACGCGAACTTCCCGTCAGGCTGCTCCAGGGCAAAGTATTTCTGGTGGCTGCGCATCGAGGCAGTAAGAACCTCCGCCGGCAAGTCCATGAATTGCGGATCGATATCACCGGTCAGCACCACCGGCCACTCGACCAGCCCCGCCACCTCGTCGAGTAGAGCCGCGTCGCCGCGAACCTTGAGACCTAATGCCTGCGCGCCTTTATCGAGGCCTTCCGCGATCTTCGCCCTCCGTTGCTCCCGGTCGATGGCAACGAATGCCTTCTCCAATTTTCTGACATAGTCGGCATGGTTCTTCACCGCGATCGCGTCGGCCGCCAGGAACCGGTGGCCGTAGGTCTGGCCAGTAAATGCCAGTTCACCGTTGCCCAAATCGATGCCGCCGGCCAACGACGCGCCGTCAAAAATTGCCAGGACGTTGTGTAGCGGACGCACCCAGCGGAAGCGGAAATCAGCCCAGCGCATGGATTTCGGCCAGGATAATTTGCCGAGCGCATCGGCGACAATGTCCACTAGAATATCTTTTACCGGCTGGCCCTTCTGTTCGATGACCGCAACATAGAAGGTACCCTTCTTATCCCCACGGATCTCGCAATCGTCCAGCGATACGCCGACGGCTCCGAGAAATCCCTGAATGGCTTTTTCTGGGGCGTCTGTTCGTGGGCCTTTGCGCTCTATCGTTCGGTCCGCCTGCTCGGTCGGCAGACCGTCGATTATCAAAACAATCCGTTGCGCCGACGAATGGGTCGTGGCGCTGGCGAATATGATCTCCGTTTCCTTGATCGCATCGACAATATGGCGACGCAACTGATCGGCAGCAGGCACCTGCATGCCGGCTGGGATTTCTTCGGATAACAGCTCCAATAGCAGCTCGGCCATCGCTCAGGCAACCTCAACGCTGCTCTCGAGCCAGGCCTCGCAGCAGCCCTTGGCGAGTTCACGCACCCTCAGAATATAGGATTGCCGCTCGGTGACCGAGATTACGCCGCGGGCATCGAGCAAGTTGAACAGGTGGCTGGCCTTAATGCACTGGTCGTAGGCTGGCAGCGACAGCTTGTTTTCAAGTAACGACACGCATTCGGCCTCGGCGTTGGCGAAATGGCTGAACAGGGCCTCGGTGTTGGCGCGCTCGAAATTATAGGCGCTAAACTCGCGCTCGGCCTGCAGAAATACATCACCGTATTTCACGCCGGCGCTGTTAAAGGCCAGATCGTAGACGTTCTCAACTCCCTGCACGTACATCGCCAAGCGTTCGAGGCCGTAGGTCAGCTCGACCGCGACCGGGTCGCAATCGAAGCCGCCGACCTGCTGAAAATAGGTGAACTGGCTGACTTCCATGCCATCGCACCAGACCTCCCAGCCCAGTCCCCAGGCGCCCAGGGTGGGGCTTTCCCAATCGTCCTCGACGAAGCGGATATCGTGGCATGCCGAGTCGATGCCCAGGGCCTGCAGGCTTTCCAGATAGAGCTCCTGACTGTCCGTCGGCGACGGCTTCAAGATGACCTGAAACTGGTAGTAGTGCTGAAGCCGGTTGGGGTTGTTGCCGTAGCGCCCATCGGTCGGCCGGCGCGTCGGCTGCACATAGGCTGCGCGCCAAGGCTCGGAACCGAGTACACGCAAGGTTGTTGCCGGGTGAAAGGTGCCCGCGCCCACTTCCATATCGTAGGGTTGCAGGATCAGACAGTCCTTGGCAGCCCAGAACGACAGTAGCGTCAGGATTAGGTCCTGGAAGCTGGATGCGCCTTCCGGAGCATCCGTCGCTCGAGCTCGATTTTTGGCCATAATTTAGTGACTGCTGCTACCCACACACCGCGCCGCAACATAGGTGCCGCCCGGTGGAGGGTCAAGCAGGCGCGCACACGACCAAGAACAGCCACATCATAATCACCAATTAACGATCTGGCCGCCTAACTAGTTGAAAAATTTATTCTTTATGGGACCTATCCCGCGGCCCTTTGGGTACATAGGAGTCGGTCTTCGGATCGTAGACGGTGTCGATGCGACTCGCCTCGGCAGAGTCGTCCTCGGGTGGACGCTGCGGTGTGCTAGCGCGCAAAATCAATTTAAATCCGTATACCACCGCGAACAGGATGGCGGCCAGTACCAAGAGTTTGCCGGTGGAAAATCCAAACATGGTGGCAATAGAAGCTGTTGCGGCAACGGCGTCAAGCCAGGCTGTGCAGACCCAGGCTTAAAGCCCGAAACGATTCCACAGTAAGCGGTCTTCGATGGCCGCAATCGCCGTGTCGAACCAAGCATCGCCACCCGCGAACCGGCCAGGCGCAGAACTGCCACCAATACCGAAGCGGTCTCTCAGCCAACTTCGCCGTGGCGCAATTAAGGAGAACCGGACCTTATCACCAAACCGCTCGCGCATAACCGAACGGAGATCACCAATATCGTCGACCAAGCCGAGCTCTTTGGCCTGGGTCCCGGTCCAGAACTCGCCTGAGAACAGCTCGTCCTCGAGCGCTGTTATTTTCCCCGCCCGCCGGCCGCGAACCATTTCCTTGAAACTGTCATGGATCGCCGTTTGCGCGGTTCTTAGCCGCGCTATGTCGTCGGGGTCTTCTGGTTTGAACGGATCCAACGCCCCCTTATGATCGCCGGCAGCATAAACACGACGTTCGATCCCGTAGCGCTGAATGAAATCCTGAAAACCAAAGCCGGCGGAAATAACGCCGATCGATCCCAGAATAGACGATGCGTCGGCGTAGATTTCGTCCGCCGCACAGGCCAGCCAATAGCCGCCGGACGCGGCAACATCTTCGGCAAAAGCAACGACGGGAACCTCGTTCTCTTCGGCGAGGGCGCGAACCCGTTTGGCAATGAGCGACGATTGCACCGGTGAACCCCCCGGTGAGTTGATCAGCAAGGCAACGGCAGCAACGTCAGTTGCCTTGAAAGCGCGTTCGAGGGGTGCAGCAAGGGTGCGCATATTTAGCTGCGAGGGCCGGAAACCGGCCCGCTCGCTGGCGACGATTCCCTCCATGCGCACAACGCTGACAACGGGTCCGGTTTTGCGAAACCGCTTCGGTATGATCCATCTGAGGGGTCGAAGAATACCCATCGGGTCCCTATTCAGATACGAGCATAAGATTCATATGACCAACGGCGCGCCATTTTCAAGCACGTTGCGGGCGGCCTCAGTATATGCGCCCAAGGCTTCATGCAAAACCAGACCTGGCGCCATGCGCAGCGGTGTCGCCACGCCAGTGCGAGCGCTCACCAACACGCGCTTAGCCGAATGCCCCAATTTTGGCCATAACGGGTAAACGACGATCCCGCCAGCATAGCAGCGTAGTGCGGCGAGCAATTCGTCCAGGCGGTCGGCCCGATGAATCAACGTGAGCCGCCCCTTCGGTTTCGCGGCAGTAGCCATGACTTTGATCCAGGCGGTTAGACCCATCGTCTGTTCGAGATTGGCAACAACGCGTTGCCGGCTGCCTTCGTTCCGTCCATCGGCGCGTATCGGTTCCAGGTAGGGCGGGTTGGAAAAGACATGGTCGAATGTCTGTGCAGTAATCTGCGTCGGCGGACTGGCAGCATCGCCGCGCACGAATGTCACCCGGTTTTCGGCGTCGTTAAGCGATGCATTATGCTGCGCCAGGACGAGCATATCCGTGTCGCTCTCCAACCCGACAATTTGGCAACCGTGAACCCGGTGGTGCAAGCACAGGGTAGCCGCGCCGGTGCCGCTGCCAAGATCGAACGCCACCTCTCCTGCAACGGCCGGAACCGCGGCCGCCAAAAGAATAGGATCAATGGCGACGCGGTACCCCACTGCTGGCTGCTGCAGGCGAACCTGGCCGTTTAGCAGCCAATCCGTGGTGGTAGCGGAAACCTTTGCGGTATCTTCGCTTATGGCGCCCCTGAGGCTCATGGTGCCTCCGGCGACGGCTGTTTACCCGCCTCGCGCAAGATGGTCAGGGCGTGGTCGTAATCTTCGACGATCACCATGAGGCGCCGCATGATCGCGCCAGCACTGCCTTCAAGAATTGCGATGTGGGTATACAATATAATTCCTTCGATCCGTCCGTCTGCCAATAAAGCACATAGCCACGAAAGACAAACGGGGTCGTTACTACGCAGGACTTCTTGCAATTTTCCACCACCCGAATTACGGCTCAGCAGGTTGACAAGTGCGGCAAACCGACCCCTTGACCGCCAACTTTGTGCACCTATGCTCGCCCTACAGTTCCCGTACGTCAATGTCATGGTTCTGTTAGACCCATCATACTGGCGTGAACGTCCGCGCAGGAGTATCGCCTTTGGCTGTCGTCGCACAATTAACAGGCGTTAGAAAAACCGGCGAACCGACCCCGCTAGATGCCCTGCGCAACCTGTGCGCGGTCGATTTGGCGCGGGTCAATCAACTGATCATCGACCATATGCAGTCAGAAGTTCCGCTAATACCCCAGCTCGCTGGTCATCTGATCGCCGCTGGAGGTAAGCGTTTACGGCCGCTGCTGACGCTGGCCAGCGCTCGCTTGTGCAATTACCGCGGCGACGACCATATCGGCCTCGCTGCAGCGGTGGAATTTATTCACACCGCGACACTGCTGCACGACGACGTCGTCGATGAATCCGATTTGCGCCGCGGCCGGGATACCGCGAACGCCGTGTGGGGAAACCAGGCCAGCGTTCTGGTTGGCGACTTCCTGTTCAGCCGCGCCTTTCGCTTGATGGTACAAAGCGATTCGATGCGTGTGCTTGATATTTTAGCTAACGCCAGCGCAGTGATCGCTGAGGGCGAAGTTGCCCAATTGACCACTGCCAACGATACGGAAACCGATGAAGACGGTTATCTCAACGTTATTCGCGCGAAAACGGCAGCTCTGTTCGCCGCCGCTTGCCGGATCGGAGCGGTAATCAGCGAACGTCCAGAAAGCGAAGAGACTGCGCTCGATCAATACGGCTTCAACCTCGGTATTGCGTTCCAATTGGTCGACGATTATCTCGATTACGGATTACCTGATGTTCAGTTAGGGAAGGCCGTCGGGGACGACTTCCGCGAGGGCAAAATAACCTTACCAGTAATCCTTTCGTTCCGCCGCGGCGATATGGATCAGCAAAGTTTTTGGCGCCGCACGCTCGAAAATCTCGATCAGCATGAAGGCGACCTCGACCATGCGCGACGTCTCCTGGTCGATCACGACGCGCTGTCCGATACGCAAGTTCGCGCCCGCGGATACGCCGAAACCGCGCGGGCGGCACTGGATATCTTTCCCCAGGGACCGCACCGTACTGCCCTGGAAGAAGTCGTCGATTTCTGCGTTGAGCGCTCTTACTAACGCTACAAATAGGGTGTGAATAATCGGGCGATGCCGTCGCGCAATTTGACGACGATATTTCGACTTTTGAGATCGGCCAGTGTCAGTCGGCGGGCCTGCAATAATTCCGCTTCAAATACCCCGTCGAGCTGTCCCACGAGTTCGGTACCCTGACATTCCACATTAAACTCGAAATTCAGGATTAAGCTGCGAGGATCCCAATTGGACGACCCGACCAGCGCCCAACAATCGTCGACCAGGGTTAGCTTGGAATGATTGAAAGGTGACGGGCCCAACCATATGCGGCAGCCAACGCCAATCAGTTCGTCCAGCCGCGCCATCGCTGCCCAGGTAACGAAGGCCAGATTGGTCTTTGCGGGAATAATTATATCGACCTCGACCCCCCGCAAAGCCGCTAGGCGCAACCCGGCGGCAAGGGTTTCATCGGGCAGAAAGTACGGTGTCATGATGCGTAGCGATTGGCGGGCTTCAGAGATCGCCGCCGCAATTATCCAGCGCATCCGTTCGACGGACTCGTGCGGGCCCGATGGAATGCCGCGGGCAACAACGTTGCCGTTTCCGGTCAATGGCGGGAACCAGCTTTCTCCTACCAGGGATTCCTTGGTGGTAATATGCCAATCATCGGCAAACGCTTCCGTAAGATGCGCGACAAGCGGTCCTTCAATTTTAAAATGAATGTCGCGAACGATGCGCCGAGGCGCTGTTTCGGTTCGATTAGCGGCACTGATATTCATACCACCGGTGAACCCTGTCTTACCATCGATCACTAGAATTTTTTGGTGATTGCGTAAATTGAGGTACGGCATCCGCCACGGCCACAGGGAATACATAGACCGCGCTTGGGGGATTCCCGCGTCTTGCAAGGCATGCGCTATCGGCGGCCATGAATAAACTTGGCCGACACCATCGACCAGAACACGCACCTCGACACCACGCCCAACGGCGCGTTTCAAAGCCTCTACGAAGTCCCGCCCCGCATCATCGTATTTAAAAATATATGTCTCAAAGCAAATCGAGCGCGTCGCCCTATCTATTGCCTGCACCATTTCGGGATAGGCCGCATCGCCATTCACCAGCGGCACGACGCTGTTCGCCGACGTCAGGCTGTTCGTTGCCAGAGCGTCGGTTAAACGGGTTAGTTCAGGATGGAGCCCAGCCGTTCGTAAACGGCCAGAATTCACCGCATCGGTGGCCGACGTACAAGTTGTCGCTGTTTGGGAAATTGCCGGCGAAACGGTTTGATCTTTGGCGTGTGGCCTGACCCGTTCCGCGCGCCGGCGAATACGATTGATACCCAGCAACAGATAGGCCATGGAACCGATGATCGGCGACAGCAGAATTAGTCCAACCCAGGCAATCGCCGCCCGTTCGTTGCGTTTATACAAAATGACGGATGCCGACAGCACGACGGCCACCACGACAATAAAACCTGTCGCGGCAAGGGGCCAATATTGCTGCATATACTCGAACATCACACCACCTGAGCCGACATTAAAATATTAGAACTGTATCCAGACATCCATGAAAAGAACATATCCGCAACCAAATCATATATGCCCTAATGGGCTTGCTCAGTTTATCACTGCTAGCGCAGTATCCGACCCAATTGGACCTAATTAAGTTATCCGCAGTGGCACAATCTACGCGGATCAATCACCGGAGATAGCATCTCTTGAATTTTACTGCTCATATTCAGCGGATTATTCATCCGCGCACGGATACTCCCGAAGCGGCCTGGAAAGCGGCCGCCAATAGCACCTATGCGAGTGCCATATTAGCGGCAAACCGTATGTTGTTCGGCGGTTTATTGCTATTTACACCGTTACCCATCAAGCAGGGCCTGGCGTATTTAGGGGTCGGATTCGTTTACACTATCCTCGCCTGCCTCGCTTATCGCCGTTCGCGCCTCGCCAGCACAGTCATCATGGTCCTCACCGTGCTGGAAGCAATGATCGAGATGTCATTGGCACCGGGATATAGGTTTAACTTCTTTATCATCGCGGTCGCGTTCGTGCTCGCGGTCGGCGGTTTAAGAGGTGCAAACGCCGTTTTTGCTCACCACCGCAAATCGCGGCCCTAACGGGCGATTAGGATTATTGAAATTTTCGGCGTCTAAACAGGTTAGCTGGTCTCGCCCGCACCCTTGATTTTTTTCAACGTTTGCCAATGGTCGCCGGCCGCGTTCCGGCGGGTAAGCCGTCGCAGACAATCACAAATATTGGGGATTTTCAGGTTGCAAGCGACGGGGCCAAGCACCGCCGGTATAACAATCAAATAAGCTAAAAAAGGGCAAAAAAACCAGCCACTTCATGGCGTGCTTACGTCATTATGTGAAAGGCTGAATGATGCTTTAAAACAAACACAAACGCGAAAATGCTTATGCGCTCATATATCATCGAGCAAACAATCTTGGGAAAGATCAAAATGGCAACATTACGCATTTGCTTCGTTGGCGACAGCATTACCGTGGGCAGCGGCGACACCAATTTTCAGGGCTGGCCGGGGCGACTCAGCGTCGCCGAGACCAAACGCGGCCACGATGTCACGATGTACAATATGGGCGTTCGCGGCGACACCTCCAGCATGGTCCTACCGCGCTGGCGTAGCGAATGCGACGTGCGCTTGCCCGATCACGTAAACGGGCGCTTGGTGCTGTCCTTCGGACTCAACGATACCGCCGAGGAAAGCGGTGCCGGCATTCGGGTACCGCTCGAAAAATCACTCGCCAACGCCCACGCCATAATCGACGAGGCGCGCAACTGGCTGCCGACTCTAATGATCGGACCGATACCATTGGTCGACGATATGCAGCCCTATATCTTTCCCAACGGCATCGCCTATCACTACGTTAGCGCGCGCGTGGGCGAAACAAACGAGGCTTATGCCGACCTGTGTTTCGAACTCGGGGTACCGTACCTCGACGTTTATACGCCGCTGTCCGCGAACGCCACATGGGAGCAAAGCCAGCGTGACTGCGACGGCGTGCACGTCACCGGCGATGGCTACCGGCTTATTGCTGATATGGTCGCCGAGTGGCCGGCCTGGCGAGAGTGGCTATCTGACTAAGATCTTTTTTGGGGCATAAAAAAAGCCCGCCCCGACGAGTGGAGCGGGCCCTCTTTTAAAAAGTTGGTCTGGTTATTTCGGGATTTTGCCGTCCACGCCTTCAACGTAGAAATCCATTCCCAGCAGCATTCCATCCGGTGCGACCTCGCCCGCCGGCACGACGACCTTACCCGACTGGTCCTTAATGGGACCGGTAAACGGATGGACGGAGCCGTCGATAATGCCTTTGCGCGCTTTCTCGGCTAGAGCGACGACATCGGCAGGGATCGCCGAATTATACGGTGCCATCTGCACCATACCCGACTTGAAACCGCCCCACGTATCGCCCGATTTCCAGGTGCCGTCCAAGACCGCCTTGGTGCGTGAAACATAGTACGGCGCCCAGTTGTCGATAATTGCGGTGAGGTGCGATTTGGGTCCAAACGCAGTCATGTTCGAGGCTTGGCCAATCCCCCAGACACCGCGGCTCTCGGCCACTTGTATTGGCGCCGGCGAGTCGGTGTGCTGCATGATGATATCGGCACCTTGGTCGATCATCGTCTTTGCGGCGTCGGCTTCCTTGCCCGGATTGAACCATGACGAAACCCAAACCACCTTGATCTTGACGTCCGGGTTAACCGAGCGCGCAGCAAGTACTACCGCGTTGATGCCCCGGATGACTTCAGGAATTGGGAACGACGCGACATAACCGATGGTGTTGGTTTTAGTCATTTTACCGGCGATCAAACCGACCACGTGGCGGCCTTCGTAAAAACGCGCCGAATAGGTAGCGACATTCTTATCCCGCTTGAAACCGGTGGCATGTTCGAAGGCCACCTTGGGGTGTTTTTTGGCCACCCGCACCGTCGGGTTCATGTAACCGAACGATGTGGTGAAAATCAGATCGTGGCCCGAGGTGGCGAGTTTGTTGATGACGCGTTGCGCGTCGGCGCCTTCCGGAACTTTCTCGACAAAGGTCGTCTTTACCTTGTCGCCAAACTCCTTCTCGATCGCCAGACGGCCCTGGTTGTGTTCGTAGGACCAGCCGTGATCGCCGATCGGCCCAACATAGACAAAACCAACCTTTAACGGGTCAGACTGCGCCTGCACGCCGCCGAACATCGCTATCGTTGCGGTCGCCAGCGCAGTAACCGTCAGCGAAGCCAATTTACTAAAACGTTTCATAATACCTCCTCCGTTTGGGTAATTATAATCAACCAGATGCATGAAAACTCTTGCCGAGGCAGGCAGGAGCATTAAGCCGCGCCCGCGTATTATCGCGTGAGATTAGGACAAGTACAACGATCGTCGCGAGATACGGGAGCATAGACAAAATCTGTGAGGGCACATCCACCCCAAAACCCTGAACATGGAGCTGGATTATGGTGATGCCGCCGAATAGATAGGCGCCGGAAAACGCTCGCCAGGGTTTCCAAGAGGCGAACACGACCAGGGCAAGAGCGATCCAGCCCCGTCCCGCTGTCATGTTTTCCACCCACAAGGGCGTGTGTGCCAGCGATAAATAGGCACCGCCAAGCCCGGCCATAGCGCCACCGAACAGTACTGCGGCCAGCCGTATCAGGGTGACCGAAAACCCGATCGAATGCGCCGCGTCGTGATTTTCGCCGACCGCGCGTACCGCTAGTCCCCAGCGGGTGCGGCTCAAGAACCAGGTAACACCGAATGCGCTGGCCACCGAAAGATAAACCAGCGCATCCTGGCCGAAAATCAGCGGTCCGATAGCCGGGATGTCACTTAGACCCGGAATATTCAGCTTTGGCAGGCCGCCAAAAGTCTGCCCGACGTAGTTGTGTCCCAGCAGCGCGCTAAACCCGATGCCAAACAACGTCAAAGCTAAGCCGGTAGCGACTTGGTTCGACAACAGATAGAGCGTTAGAAAGCCGAAAATAAATGCCAATATCAAACCGGAGAGAGCGCCGGCGATAATCGCCAGCGTCGGATCGCCCGTGGCCACAGCAACCGCAAACCCGCCAATGGCACCGACAATCATCATACCTTCGACACCAAGATTGAGAACGCCAGCTTTCTCGACAACGATTTCGCCAATTGCCGCAAAGACTAACGGCGTCGAGGCGGTAGTAATGGTCAGCAGCGCCGGGACAATAAAATCAACGATCATGGCGCCACCTCCTGCCGCTGCGTAATCTGGCGTGTCCGTGGCACACCAAACCTGATGCGGTAGCGGATGAGAACATCACTTGCCAACAGGAAGAACAGCAACATGCCTTGGAACACACCCGTTACAGCGTTGGGCAGATTCATGGTGATCTGCGCCGAATCGCCGCCGAGATAGGTCAACGCCATCAATAGGCCGGCCAACACCACGCCAGCCGGATGCAGACGACCGAGGAAAGCAACAATAATCGCGGTGAAGCCATATCCCGGCGAGATGACCGGTACGATCTGACCGATGGGCCCGGAGACCTCGAGCACACCGGCGAGCCCCGCGGCACCGCCGCTCATGAGCAGGGTCAGCCAGATCAGCCGCTTTTCCTTAAAACCGGCGAAACTGGCCGCGGCTGGCGCCATGCCGATCACCCGGATTTGGAATCCGATTATGTGTTTGACGACCAACAACCAGCCCAATATTGCGACAAATAGAGCAATCAGCCAGCCGATATGCAGCCGCGTGCCTTCCCAGATGATCGGCAGTATCGCCGAGTCATGAAACAATCGCGATTCGGGGAAGTTAAACCCGTCGGGATCTTTCCAGGGACCGTGGATGAGATAGCTAAGCAACAAAAGTCCAACGTAGGTCAGCATCAGACTGGTTAGAATCTCATTGGTGTTGTATCGAGTTTTCAGAAACGCTGGGATCGCCGCCCAGGCCATGCCGCCAATTATGCCGGCGACCAACATAGCCGGCAGCAGGAATATTGTATCTAAATCGAAAAATGCGAGTGCGAGACCACCGCCGAACAGTGCACCGAGCGTAAGTTGGCCCTCTGCGCCAATGTTCCAGACGTTGGCCTGAAATCCAAGCGATAGTCCGACGCCTATCAACACGAGCGGTGTTGCCTTGATCAGTAATTCGGCGACACCATCCAAAGTCGAAATTGGCTCAATGAAAAATGCGTACACGGCACGAAGGGGATCGGTACCGAGAATCCAGAACATGACCATACCCGCCAGCAGAGTCAGGACCACCGCTATGAGCGGCGATTGGTAGATCATGGCACGCGATGCTTCGCTTCTTAGCTCCAGTCTAATTAACATGTGCGGCAGCCTCGGTTGTTGGATCGCTCGAAACACCTCCCATGAGCAAACCAATTTCTTCAACAGTTACATCTTCGGCAATCCGCGCTGGCGACAGGCGACCTTCGCAGATCACTGACAGCCGGTCAGCGATCTCGAACAACTCTTCCAAGTCCTGGGAAATCACCAGCACCGCCGCGCCGTTGGCCGCCAAGTCGATTAGGGATTGGCGGATGGCGGCTGCCGATCCAGCGTCGACGCCCCAGGTCGGTTGTAACGCAATGATAATGCCGGGATTTTGCAAAATTTCCCGGCCAATAATGAATTTCTGCAGATTGCCGCCGGAAAGGCTCGACGCCACATTGGCGATACTCGGCGTCTTTACGCGGAATTCATCAACAATTTTCGACGCATAGTCCTCTGAATTTTTGACCCGTATAAATCCGCTCTTCAACAGGTTCATTCGTGTCGCTCCGGACAGAAAAGCGTTTTCCCATAACGACATCTGCGGCACAGCGCCGTGCCCCAGGCGCTCTTCGGGCACGAAGGCCATCCCCACCGAGCGCCGGCGGTTCGGTCCCGATGCGCCCACCGGTTTGTCATCGATGACAATCGATTCAGGGTCGCCCACCAGTGCTTCACCGCTTAAAACGTCCATTAATTCTTGTTGACCGTTACCGGCGATTCCGGCGATTCCGAGCACCTCGCCAGTGCGAACTTCAAAATTAATATCTTGCAAATCAGTGCCATGGGTATGCGTCGACGCGACGTTCAGTCCTTTGACTACGAGGTGCGGCTGACCAGCCGCCGCCTTGTCGGTTCTCTCGGGCGGCGTCAAATTCGCACCCATCATCATTTCGGCCATGCTGCGCGGGGTTTCTTTGGCAGGGTCACAATCAGCAACGACTTCACCCATGCGCATGATCGTTGCCGTGTGGCACAGGTCTTTGATTTCCTGGAGCTTATGACTGATGTAGAGGATCGAAACCCCATCTTCCGACAGCCGGCGCAGTGTATGAAATAGAACTTCCACCTCCTGTGGCGTCAGCACCGAGGTTGGCTCGTCCATGATCAGTAGCCGCGGGTTTTGCAGCAGACAACGCACAACTTCGATGCGTTGGCGCTCACCCACCGATAGCGTGTGAACATAACGGTCTGGCTCCAGGGGTAGGCCGTATTGGGTCGATACGTCGATGATCCGTTGGTTTAGTCCTGACTTGGCCAATTCAGCCGAAATGCCAAGCGCAATGTTCTCGCCCACCGTCATCGCATCGAATAATGAAAAATGCTGGAACACCATGCCAATGCCTAGCTTGCGGGCAACATTGGGGTTTGGGATTTCAGTTTTCTCGCCCTCCCACAACAGCTCTCCGCAATCCACCTTCTGCACGCCGTAAATAAATTTCACTAGCGTGCTCTTGCCGGCACCGTTCTCGCCCAAAAGAGCGTAAATCTCACCCGGCATCACCTGCAGGCTAACGTTATTGTTCGCGACAACGCCGGGATAGGTTTTGGTGATCCCGATCAGCTCCAATCTTGGTGTATCCGTCACGTCAGACCGTCAGCTTTCGCTGTGTTTATTTTTTCGGTATCACGCGCTTTGATATCGTCAACCGCCATCAATATCGCCTCCGGCGTTGCCGGAGCGTCGAGACGCGGCATTTGGCGGTAGTCGGCAGTACGTGACACCGCATCGCGGATCGCCAACCAGACAGATATAGCCAGCATTAGCGGCGGTTCGCCAACCGCCTTGGAACGGAATATCGTCGGCTCGCGGTTAGGTGCGTCTTCGAGGATGTGAACGTTAAAGATGGGCGGCACGTCGCGGCTTCCCGGTATCTTGTAGGTCGACGGCCCATGGGTCAGTAATCGGCCAAAATTGTCCCACACCAGTTCTTCGGATGTCAGCCATCCTTGGCCTTGCACGAACGCGCCTTCGATCTGACCCATGTCGATCGCCGGGTTCAGTGAGTTGCCGCAATCCTGCAGAATATCGGCGCGTAGTACCCGGCTTTCGCCGGTCAGCGTGTCGATAACCACTTCGGCGACCGCCGCACCATAGGTAAAATAGTAAAAAGGATTCCCAATCAATGACTTGGCGTCCCAGTGCAGCCCCGGGGTGCTGTAATAACCGGTCGCCGACAGCGACACCCTTTCGTTCCATGCGAGCTGCGCCGCTTCAGCAAACGACAGACTTTCATTGCCCGCATAGACCCGGTTTTGGCGAAACTCGATAACGTCGACATTGGTGCCGAAATGGTTCGCCGCCACTTCGGCCATACGCCCCTTGATCGTGTCAGCCGCGTTGAAGGCGGCCATGCCGTTGAGATCGGAACCGGACGATGCCGCCGTCGCCGAGGCGTTGGGAACCTTGTCGGTGCGGGTAGCAGAAATCTTGATGTTGTCGTGATCGATCTGAAATACCGATGCGACAACTTGAGCCACCTTGGTAAACAGGCCCTGACCCATCTCGGTGCCGCCATGATTCAAGTGCACGCTGCCGTCGGTGTAAACGTGAACCAGAGCGCCGGCCTGATTGAGCTTGGGCGTATTGAAAGACACGCCAAATTTGACCGGCATCAACGCGACGCCTTTCTTTAAGGTCTTGTGCGACGCGTTGAATGCATCGGCGGATTGGGACATTCCGTCAAAATCGATTTCCGCACACAGCCGGTCGACCAGCGGCACAATAATGTTGTCTTTCACGCGCTGCTGATACGGCGTCACGTTGCGGTCTTCGGTGCCGTAATAGTTGACCGCCCGCACCTCATCGACAGACCGGCCGAGGGTGCGCGCAATATGCTCGATCACAGTCTCGATAACCAGCATCCCCTGCGGACTACCAAACCCTCGAAACGCGGTATTCGATACCGTATTGGTCTTGCACGGATAACCACGCAAACAGGCATTAGGCAGATAGTAGCAATTGTCAGCGTGACATAGCGCCCGCGCCAACACACCGGGGCTAAGATCGGCGACATTGCCCGATCGCATGGCCATCAGAATATCGACACCCTCGATCCGCCCGTCATCGTCGAACCCAGCCTCGTAGCGAAACAAAAAATCGTGGCGTTTGCCGGTGATCACCATATCGTCGTCTCGACGCAACCGCAGTTTGACTGCCTGACCGGTACAATCGGCCAACAGGGCAGCAATCGCTGCGATGATCGATGCCTGGCTTTCCTTGCCGCCGAACGCACCACCCATGCGCCGCACTTCAACTGTCACCGCGTTGGTTGGTACCCCCAGCACATAGGCAACGTCGTGCTGTACTTCGCTGGGGTGTTGAGTCGAGCTATAGACGTCCAAATCACCATTGTCGTGGGGAACCGCCATGGCGATATGGCTTTCCAAATAAAAATGATCCTGGCCGCCGCAGCGCACCTCTCCGTTGATACGGTTGCCCGCCTTGACAATCGCCGCTTCGGGATCGCCAACGATCATGATCTGCGGCGGGTAGGTATAAAGTTCCTGCTCGAGCGCCTGCTCAATTTCGAGAACCGCCGGTCGTACATCGTACTCTATAGCGACCAGCGCAGCAGCGGAACGCGCTTCGTCGTAACTGTCGGCGGCAATGGCAACCACGGGCGCTCCGACATAGTCAACAAAACCTGCTGCTAGAACAGGTTCGCCGTCGAACACCGGACCCACATCGTTGATGCCAGGAATTTCGTCAGCCGACACAACAGCCCGCACACCTTCGGCGGCCCGCGCTTCCGTAACATCGATCGAGACGATGCCGGCATGGGGGTACGGGCTAGTGACCAGTACCACCTCCAGGGCACCCGGCAGCATCGGCATGTCGTCGATGTACCGCGCCCGGCCCGTGACATGGCCGCGTGCACTGTCATGGCGGACCTTGGCGTGAACCGCACCAGCGATGTCGCTATCGACACTCATAACGCCATCAACTCGACCTCGTCTACGCCTTCGATATCACGAAACAATCGAACGAACAGATTCTCTGCCACACTCAACCGGTAATCTGCGCTAGCTCGATGATCATCGATCGGCGCAAAATCCTCGCCGATGACGCCCGCTGCCTGCCGAACAGTGTCTTCCGACCAAGCCTGCCCGGTTAGCACCGCTTCGCAGTTGACCGCCCGTTTGGGAATCGCTGCCATGCCGCCAAACGCGATCCGCGTGTCGGTCACCACGCCGTCGCCCAGGGTCAACCGGAACGCACCGACGACCGCAGAAATATCCTGGTCGTATCGCTTCGAGATTTTGTAGGCCCGGAATACCTGCCCATCGTCGAGCTTGGGTACTCGCACGCTTTCGATTACTTCGTCGTCGGCTAGGTCGGTCTTGCGGTAGTCGAGAAAGAAATTCTCCAGCGGTATCTCGCGTGCACCGCCGGAGCCGCGAAGCTTTAAAACAGCATCCAACGCGATCAGGCACGGCGGCGTGTCACCGATCGGCGAGGCATTACCAATGTTGCCGCCGATTGTGCCTACATTGCGGATTTGCCGCGATCCAATGCGATGGATCAGAACGCCAAAGGACGGATACTCCATCTCGATATAGGGTAGCGCCTCGCTATAGGTCACGGCGGCACCGAAGGTAAAAGACGTGTCGTCTTCCTCGATCCGCCGCAACTCGTCGACATTCTGGATGTAGATCGTGACCGGAAAATTTTTGCGTTCCTTGCTGAACAACAAGCCCAGATCGGTCCCCCCCGACAACAAGGGCGCGTCGGGACATTCCTTACGTCGCGCGATCAACTCGTTGATAGTTTTAGGAGCATAATAAAGTTGGCCCGCGGCCTCGTAAGTTTCACTCGCCTGCAAACTAATTGAGCGATCGTTGATATCGTTCGTGCCAGGAACCGAGCACGCAACTCGCGCGGAATCGACAATCGACCGGTAGCCGGTACAACGGCACAGATTACCAGCAAGCGCATCGTGAATAACTTCTTCCGTGACCGTCTCGCCGCTACGGCGCAGAGCATACAACACCATCACGAAGCCAGGTGTACAGAAACCGCACTGTGTTCCATGTTGAGTGACAATCGCCTGCTGAACGGCCTCCAATTCACCGCCCTTTTCCTCCAGACCCTCGACGGTAACGACATGCGCCCCGTCGAGTTGGCCCATTGTCAGCAGGCAGGAATTAACCGCCTCTAGCCGGTCGGATCCATTACGCACCATGACGATGGTGCAAGCGCCACAATCGCCCTCGGCGCACCCTTCCTTAGTGCCGGTGAGGCCGGCATTCTCACGTAAAAAATCCAAGGCGGTCATCGTCGGTGACACCGACGATTCTTCCCAAAGTTCACCGTTTAATGTGAAACTGATCGCCACTTGTTTTCTCGCCCCACTTACTCGATATTCGCGCCGGCGCGGATCCAAGCGCCGAGCAGCGCCCTATCCTCGTCGGTCATTTCAGTCACGTTACCGAGCGGCATGGTGTCCGTGTCCACCGCCGTTTTTTTGATCGCCTGAGCGTGTTTGCGAATTTCGTCGGGCGTGTCGAAACGAATGCCTTTCGGCGCCACATCGAAGCCTTCAAACGTCGGCCGCGCGGCGTGGCAAACGATGCAGCGCGCGTCGACGATCGCACGAGCTTGCGTGAAGCTCACATCGCCCACCGAAGCCGCGGCCCGCTCCGCCTGCAACGTCGGTAATGATGCCCAACCCGCGACGGCCAGAAATATGACTATCGCCGCCGGAATCGGCCACAGCTTAGGCGTACTGGCGTTGCGCAGATTAAACCAATGACGCATCAGCGCACCGGAAATCGAAATCACGATTAGCAACACCCAGCCCTGGTGATGGCCGAAGGTCATCGGATAATGGCTGCTGAGCATGATGAATAGGACCGGCAAGGTCAGATAATTATTGTGGATTGAGCGCTGTTTCGCCCGTTTACCAAGGGACGGGTCCGGTTCGTCGCCGGCATTGCGCGCCGCGATTAGGTTCCTCTGGGCCGGGATAATACGCGCGAAGACGTTGATCACCATAACGATACCGACGAGCGCGCCCACATGGACATAGGCCGCTCGGCCGGTGAACAGTTGCGTAAGGCCGACAGCGATAAGGCAAAGGACAATTACCGAGATCGTATTCGCAAGTAGAATGTTCTCCCGCCCGAACCGCGAGGCAAACAAACCGTCATAGGCGAACCACCCAACGACAAGTGTGCCAATCCCAATCGCGATCGCTTCGAGCCGCGATAAATCGGCGACATCGACGTCGATCAAAAAGGCTTCGGCACCGAGGTAGTACACAATTGCCAACAGGATGACACCGGTGATGCCAGTAAAGCCAGCCTCCCATTTGAACCAATGGAGCGTTCGCGGGATCACCGAAGGTACAATTTCGAACTTGTTAACCTCGTAAAATCCGCCGCTATGGACCATCCACAACTCACCCTCGACCCGATCCTTGCCGGGGGCCGCCTCTTCGAGGTGAGCGTCGAGCCACATGAAGAAAAACGACGACCCAATCCACGCGATGCCTGTGATGACGTGGGCCCAACGGACGACCAGATTTAGCCAGTCAAGAACGACGGTTTCCATGCCCGTTTACTCCCCAACCGTATCGATAATACGCAAACTTACGATCCGTGCGATATTGCGCATCGCCTCGGTGATCTCGCTTGCCGGTTCGTTGGTTAAGCGGTCCTCAAATGCAACTAAGATCGACTCCTTGGTGTGATCGCGCACGGCAATGATGAAAGGAAAGCCAAACCGCGCCTGGTAGTTGACGTTAAGCCTATTAAAGAGATCGAATTCCTCGCCGGTGAGTTGGCCAAGACCCGCACTCGCTTGCTCACGTGCGGAACTATCCGTCAACTCGCCTGCCCACGCCGCCTTGCCCGCCAGCTCGGGGTGGGCGCGTATAAGCGCCAATTGTTCGTCCTGCGTCGCCGTGTTCATAACGTCGATAAGTTCAGCAACGAGCGCATCACGAGACGAATAGGGACGCGCGGCAGCGGCGCGTTCGACAAGCCACGGCGAGTTCTCGAATACGTCACCCAGAACGCTGACGAATTTTGCGTTGTCGCCGTTGTTGATCTCAGCCAGTGTCACCGAGCCTACTGTCATCTTTCAAACACCATCCCACCCACTCGACCATCGCGCACTCTCCCCAACGGGTTTGGTTGCCGGGGCACCGGCTACCAAAACCCGCTATTACTCCGATCGAGGAAGATGCGGATGGTTCCTTGAGCGCCTCTTTGTTACTCAAGCGTTTGAGCTGTGTTCAAACACCGCGGCGCGTGCGCATTTCTTATTATCGCGCGGTTACCGTACATCGGTATTGGCACGATTGCGAGCCCTTCCTGGCCAACTCATGCAGGTCTATTCCACGGTATATACCGCCGAGACCAACGTGATACGGTTCTTGGTAAAGGAATCGGTTTGCAAAGATAGTTGGATAACGATGGATCGAAATACTTTCATGCGGCGGGCGATTGCTCTTGCCGAGCAAAACGTGACCAACATTGACGGTGGCCCCTTTGGCGCTGTTGTCGTCTATGACGGTCGAATTATCGGTGAAGGGACTAACCTGGTAACTAGCTCCCACGATCCAACCGCCCACGCCGAGGTGGTCGCCATACGCGCCGCGTGTGCCAAGATAGGCGACTTTAGTCTCGTTGGAACCGAGATTTATGCCAGTTGCGAGCCCTGCCCCATGTGCCTCAGCGCAATTTACTGGGCGCGCATCGATCGCATTTTTTTCGGCAACACCAAAGCCGACGCCGCCGCAATCGGCTTCGACGACGATCATATCTATCGGGAAATACCGTTACCCATCGGTGAGCGTGCTATTCCGACCGAGCGTATATTGGCCAAAGAAGCGATTGCTGCATTCCGCGCCTGGGAAACCGTCGACAACAAGATCGAATATTGAGCTGATAGTACCGGTCAACGCGACGGGTCGAGGTTGACCGTTATCGGTGTATCGACAGGTAAATAGAATTCATCCACATTTTTGCCCGAGCCGCCGCGATCAACGACCAGAAACTGGCCGGGCTCATACAACGGACATAGCGGCAAGTGCCAAAGGCCTTTTTGGTAGCTCACGCCACGTACATCAGTAATTAGAAACACCGATAGGTCGGCCGCGTCGAACGGTGGCGTACCATCCGTTACGACAACGAGATACGGGTAGTCACCCAAGGGTACGAACAACTGGCTACCCAGCGGATGACGCTCCATCATGTCGATGACGACCGGCATCGGCCGCGGCTTGCTGACAAAGATACTGACGTTGGGCCGGCCGCCTTCGTCGCTGGTATCGATAAAAGCCAGATCGTTATAGCGCTGCGCCAGGTCTGCATTGACAGCCAGCGGCTCATTAGTCCCGGTTTCGATAACCTCGCCAAAGGGAGCAAACGCTTCCGCCGTCAACGCCTGTGGTGTCAGGCTAATCATCGGCTTCGACCGTACCAAATATCCGCAACCGACTGATCCCGCCATCGGGAATGTTGTTGAACCGGATATGGGATACCAATCCCATATCGCGGGCAATCTCATCGATGTAAAAATGCTGTCGGTCCGCTGTCAAATTTTGCTCGGGAAGGAGCATTGGCCAGCCTACGGCTTCCGCGACTGCCTCATCATCGTTTTTACCGGTCGCTAACGCTGCTTGGATCGAGCACCGGTCGGGATAATTTCCTTTAAAGTTCGCGGTATCGACCTCGATCCGCGTAGCTCTGCCCGGCCGGCCCAACGCCGCCACCAACCAATCGTTACCACCATCCCGGCGGCGTCGCGTCTCCCAGCCATCGCCCATGTTCGCACCGCGTCCCGGAACAAAAATTCGCCACGGTGAACCATAATGGGAATCGCTGAATCCGATAATCCTTCCGCCATTTTCAATCGCCGAGAGTTCGTACTCCTTACCCGCGCCGGCACCGACGACATTCCAAACCGATTGGCCGTATACGCGTAGTCGAGCAACGCCGCCATCGGGATATATGTGTAGGCAAATAGTATCGAAAACGCCGGCATTTTCGACCGGCACAAAGTTTTTACAATCGCCGGCAATGGCGCATTTTTCAACGATTGTTTGCCAATTACCCTCGTCGGGTTCACTGTCGCCACACAGCATGCCTTCGAGCGAAAATTCCGGCGGGTAATTGCCGGTAAAGTAACTGGTGTCGATTTCGACCCCGTGGATGTGTCCTGCGTGGGCAAGCCGAATAACACAATGGTCGTGACCACCGTGACGCCGGCGGCGGGATTCCCAACCGTCCATCCACTTGCCGTTGGCATCATATTGGGCTGGGTGAAATACCGGCTCTGCGTCCTGCAATATGCGTTCCTTAGCTGCAAAGAATTCATCGCTCGCGCTGGTCGCCAGGGCACCAAGCGATGCGCTCGCCAGATTTACATAGCGCGCTGTAAAAGCGGGAGGATTGATCTCGTCAGTCATGGGTCGCGTACTGCATATGGCACATTGCGCCACTGGCCATCAACGGTGCACTTGGTGCCATTAAGTGCCCGCCGGCGCCGGAAACTCGACCCGCCAGTGCCGCGCGATATCGACCCGGCGACAGAACCAAACGCCATCGTGGCCTTGCGCATATTCGACGAAGCGTTTCAACGCTGCGAATCGGCCTGGCCGGCCAGCCAGCCGACAATGCAGACCAACAGACAACATCTTCGGGCTAGTCTCGCCTTCCTCGTACAGGACGTCAAAGCTGTCCTTCAGATAATTGAAAAACTGATCGCCAGCGTTGAACCCCTGTGCCATGCCAAACCTCATGTCGTTATTCTCGAGCGAATACGGCACCACCAGATGCGGCTTGCCTTCGACACTGATCCAGTACGGCAGTTCGTCGTTGTAATCGTCGGCGTCGTAGAGAAACCCGCCTTCCTCCGCCACGAGACGGCGAGTATTTTCACTGGTGCGGCCGGTGTACCAGCCCAACGGACGCTCACCCGCAATACGCGTCTGGACCTCGATCGACTTCTGCATGTGTTCGCGCTCGATCTCTTCGGGCACGTATTGGTAGTCAATCCACCGGTAGCCGTGGCTACAGATTTCAAAGCCCGCCGTTATCGCCGCCTCCGCGACAGCGGGATGACGTTCCAGGGCCATGGTGGCGGCAAAGATCGTTACCGGAATTTGCCGTTCCTGAAACAGCCGGAACAGGCGCCAAACGCCGACGCGGCTGCCATATTCGTAGATCGACTCCATACTCGTATTGCGAACACCTGCCCGCGGGCGAGCGCCGATGATGTCCGACAAGAACGATTCGGACGCTTCGTCGCCGTGGAGGATCGTATTTTCGGCGCCCTCCTCGTAATTGATCACGAACTGCACGGCCACTCGGGCGCCGTTCGGCCAATTCGGGTTCGGCGGTGTCGGACCGTAACCGATAAGGTTGCGGGGATAGTCCTGTTCTAGTGCCATCCTGTATCTCTCGCTCGTGTATCAGACATCGGGGAGTATCCAACAACCCACGCCACTGTTCTAGCGGCGAATAACAGCATCGGCTACTGGCAGCGGCTGGCGACTTACGCTAAGCCTTGGTCCAACCGAGTGGAGATGAAGGATGACAGGACTTTCCACGCATGTTCTCGATACTACACAAGGCGGCCCGGCGGCTGGCGTTCGTATCGAGTTGTTCGAACTCGTGGAGGGGGAGCGCCGGCTGGTTTGCGACGCTGCCACAAACGCCAACGGGCGAACCGATACGCCACTGCTCAGCGAAAAACAAATGCGCATCGGCGTTTTTGAAATTCTGTTCCACGTGGGACCTTACTTCGCCAGCCATTCGGCGGTTGCACCTAGACCGGGCTTTCTCGATCAAGTGCCGGTGCGCTTCACCATCTCCGACCCGGCGCAGCACTATCACGTGCCGCTACTGGCAAGTCCGTGGAGCTATACGACCTATCGCGGCAGCTGACAAACGTCGGACCAAGCGAATCTAATTGAATTGACAGCGCCGCACATCAGGGTTTCCTTGGCGCCATATTACATTGTCCAAAAAATAGTGATGCACGTTGATGAGAATAAAGAAAATGAACATGAACATTCTGGTACCGAATATTTTAGTATGTAGGCGACCACCACTTTTAAAAAGATCGGGATGACCCAAAGGCCGAGAGTGCCCAAGACCACCCCCAACACGACGGACAAGACTATATTCAGGTGGTATGGAATGACCCTCTGAGAATGTTCCGTGTTTATTGGGAAAGATTTAGCGCATTTTGCCCTCTTGCCCCCACCCGATAAATCGCCCTACCCTGACACCGCTTAAACGGCTCATTACAACCGCAACCCACTGGATTCTTTGCCATGGCCCCCGACACTTCTTCCAAACAAACCAACGACAATCTCATCACCACGATTGACGCATTAGAGGCAATTTACGGCGAATCACCGGACGGTGCGTTGAAAAAAGAGATCGACCATATATCCGATCTATACCGAGAGTTTATCGAGGCTGCTCCTTTTGTGGTCGTGGCGACGGTAGGGCCTGAAGGAGAAGGCCTCGATTGCTCACCGAGAGGCGATCCCGCCGGCTTTGTTCGCGTGGTCGACCCCCACACCGTGATGATCCCGGACAGACTCGGCAATAATCGCATCGACACTTTGCGTAACGTCGTTCGCGACCCGCGAATATCGCTGCTGTTCTTGATTCCCGGTATCGGCGAAACCATCCGCATTAATGGCACCGCACAGATCTCGACCGATCCCGAATTGTGTGCGTCATTCGCCATGCAGGGTAAAGATCCAGCCAGCGTCCTCATCGTGACGGTGGACAGCATTTATTATCAGTGCCCGAAAGCATTAGTCCGCTCGAAACTGTGGGATCCGAAGAGCCTCGTTCCGCGCGACCAATTGCCGACAACTGGAAAAATTTTGGAAGCCATAACCAAAGGCGATATCGACGGCGGTGATTACGACCGCACCTATCCGCAGCGGATCAAGGACACGATCTACTAAAGGTACGATTAAGTGAAAGATTTGTTTTCTGTCGCCGGCAAAGTGGCGCTGGTTACCGGCGGTTCGCGCGGCATCGGATTGATGATCGCACGCGGGTTGGCCGAAAACGGCGTGAAGACTTACATCTCCTCGCGCTCAGCCGAAGCCTGTGACAAAGCCGCAGCCGAACTTTCGCCCCACGGCGACTGCATCGCCTTGCCGGCGGACCTATCGCAATTGGATGAGATCGAGCGGCTAACCGCCGAACTCGCGGCGCGTGAGGATAAACTGCACATCCTGGTCAACAACGCTGGGGTAGCCTGGGGAGCAGCAATTGGCGAGGTCCCGGAAATCGGCTGGGACAAGGTGATGGATTTGAACGCCAAGGCGCTATTCTTCCTGACCCAGGCCCTGCTGCCCCAACTGGAGGCGACCGGCAGCCCAACCGACCCAGCGCGAGTTATTAACATTGGCTCGGTCGACGGCCTCGGCATCCCGCAGCTGGAGACCTATTCCTACCCAGCCAGTAAGGCTGCGGTACATCATTTGACCCATGTGCTCGCCCATCACCTCGGTCCACGCCATGTCACTGTTAACGCCGTGGCGCCGGGGCCGTTCGACACCAACATGATGAATTACACACTGACCAACCATGGCGAGGATATCAAACGGGTGGTGCCGCGCGGCCGCGTCGGCGAACCCGAAGACATGGCCGGCGTTGTGATCTACCTATCGTCGCGCGCCGGCGCCTACGTTACCGGGGCGGTCATACCGGTCGATGGCGGATCGCTGGTCACCCACAA
>CAZHBA010000044.1:0-35090 GCA_964530225.1 uncultured Rhodospirillaceae bacterium
GATGACACTATTAGCAAGTTATTGGGCAGAGCGAAGAAATGACCCAGATGGATGACAGTACCCACCCCTCTGGTATTTAATGGGGCTGCGCCTGAATGATTTTATTATAGCAGATTTACACACCGCTGACACGTCTCACGATCCCAAATGACTAAAAAAAAATAAAAAAATAAAGGCGTGCACTCGCGAATGCGTAGCAGAAGAAGCTGGACGATAAGGTGAGAGACGGGAAAACTTCGTTGATTTTCAGTGTGGTTATGTTCCTCAGCGCTCTCATCGCCTTTGGCATCGGCCATTGGATGCGCCACCGGGTACTGCTCTAGGCTTCGACTATGGGCTGGGCCAGGATCCACAGGCTGATCATGGTATAGCCAACCATTAGCGCTAGCATCGGATACTGGCTGCGCAGCGCGACGGCGTGGTCGCCGAAGGCGCGCAAGGCCATCACATGGGCCAGATAAACCGCGACGATATGGCCAATGACGATGGCGATAACGGCGGTGAACCAGGCGAACTGGGCACCGATGATGGCGATGTCGACCTGGTAATCGGCGGTGCCGAACAGGTTCCAGCCATAGCCGAACGGATCGGAGGCAAGCGGGAAGATTGCCTGGCCGAAAATCAGGAGTAGCGTCAGGAAATGCGCTAGATGATAGGCGATGGCGATTGGTACCAGGGTGAAGATGAATACCCGCGCGATGCCCATGGCCGTCCATTGCGCTGGCGCACCGGCAAGTTCGCCTGAACGGGCGCCCCGCGTGAGCGCGGCGATGAGTGCGCAAAAGGCCATATAGACGGCGAAGAAGATTAGCGGCGTCAGCAAGATGCCGGCTGTTGTCATGATGCCGTTGGCGTTGTTCATACCCAGCGCACCGGGTAGCGCGCCGATGAAGGGCACTGCGATGACGGCGTTGAGTATCGTCTGCCAGACTGGTGTTGCGCCGAACCCGTCGAAGCTGACGGTGGCCAGAACTAGTAACACAAACGCCATGACCGAAACCGGCGGCAACACAGTGGTCAGTAGCCCGACACCGTAGGGTCGCAGATCGATGCGCCGTTCCTGCGGGCTAGCCCGGCGGAAGCAGGCTGGGCAATCGATACACGCACCGCTGTCATTGTCGTGGCAGGTGTCCTTGCCGCAGGTTGCGCAATGGGCCGATGTGATTATCCGAAGCTCGACGCGGGCGAAACGGGCGAACAGGCCATAGAGAATGGAAAACGCTTCACCCCGGCGCAGCCAGGTCTCGATGCCAGCGTAATACATGCCGGCCCAGGTGGCGAGGCTGTAAAGGATGACCGCCAGCGACAGGCTTGCCGGTACCGCCCGCTCGCTCCACACCAGCTCCGCCCAGGCGAAGCCGGCGAATACAAAGACCGCCGGCCAAACGCTGGCATGGGCTGGCAAGTTGCGGGATTTGGCTGGTCCGGCGGGCCGCAGACGGCGGGTCGCACTAGCGGCCTGTTCGGCGACGATGCGCCACGGATTAATCAAGGACCACAGGTCGCCCAACAGCGCACTGATGAAAGCCAGGCCGATCCACCAGATCACCCACACGGCGGTGGGCAGAATATTTTCTTCCGGGATGTTCTGCACACCGAATAGGCCGGCCACTATTAGCACGACGAAAATTGCTACCGACAACAGGCGCAGCAACACCAGAACGTGGCGATGGGCAATAGCGCGGCCAACCGTCGTGTTCAAAAGTTCGAGGCGGGGGAGCTTGTCGCCCTCTTTGTCTTTGTGCACAAAAATTCCAATGATGACGAACGACACTGCGACAACGGCGCCAGCGCCAACCACATTTAGCCATAGCGGGATCGGCAGGTCGTAGCGCTGGGCAAATGCGTGGGCGTTGGCCGAGACGGTGGTGGCAAAATACGCCAGCATGGTGAAGTAGGCATTTTGCAATATCAGCAGCGATAGGCGGTGGGAAAAGGGTTGGCGCACGGTTAATTAGCGTGGCAGGACTTCAAGATAGATTAATGTCTTTTCGGCGTGGTGGTCGGCGCCGAAACCGTGGCTTTCAATGGCGAAGCGACCGGCGGCGCGCGCCTTAAGGCTCATCACGGCTTCGCCGTCGGTGTCGACCTTGGTCCTGACGTTGTAGCCGTGCAGGTGAAGCTCGGTCGCCTCATCGGTGGACCAGCGTAGTTCGACATTCTCACCCTGGGTGACCCGCACCACCCCTGTGCCACCGGAAACCTCGACATCGGCACCTGTTGCTTTGCGGTCGACGATAACGACATTCACCACCCGCTGATCCTGTGCCAACGCCGGCATTAACGTAACGGTCACCAGTGTGGCGGCTAATATGGTGCGGCAAAAGTAGCGCATTTTGTTCCCTTGAGGTTCGTAGACCGGCCATAATTACAATAGATGTTTTGACAATATTTGTTCATCCTGACATTTATTTGCACTATCTGACGTGTTTAGAAGTTAGTCTGCGAACTAGCAATTGGCTCTCTGCAGCCCTCCGTAACTAGCATAGACCGCGAGAGGTAGTCGAAAGTCCACCGCGCTACAGTGTGGCGTCGAAGCGCCAGCCGATTTCCTCAATCTTGCCGACGACGTCAGCGCCGAATTTCTCGGTGAGATCTTCGGCGGCGGCGGGAGTCATTGCCACATCGTGGAAATCCTCTGGCTTGTCGCCGCGGATGAGGCCCAGGATGTAGGCGGTATTGTCAGATGCGTTCTCGAAGGCGCGCACGACGCCCTTCGGTACGGCGATCATGTCGAACGGATCGAGAAAGGCTTCATGTTCGCCCACGTCGCCCCAGCTGATACGAAAGCGGCCGGTCAGGCAGATGAAGTTCTCGTAGGTGTTGTAGTGGGCGTGTAGGTAGGGGCCCTGACCGGGCGCGCATTTGACGACAGCGACGATCATGCCTTGATCGTCAGAGATCGCTGGCCGGTCGGCGAATGGTCCGCCCAGTTCCGGCGATGACATCAACAGGAAGAACTTTTCGGCGGTCATTTTCTGGTAGGCGGCCAGCGGAATGTCAAGCTTTTCCGCCAAGCGTTCACCCTGCGGCTCAATCTCGCCGAAGCGTGCGATGTACTGTTCCATCTCCTGCGGAGAGATTTGTTCGGTTTTCATCTTTGATTCCCCCTGTCCGGCCCGGTGTTTGTGCGAATTATTTCCGGTGGTTGCCAGAATAATTACACATTCGCCGTGCGCAAAGGAGTCCGCGTACGATTATCTCGGTTTTGGAGAGGTTCGACTTATTCGACCCGCACTTTCGCCCTTGGTTTGAAGTTTTACCAGGCGAACCAGTAGGCGATGTGACCGGCCAGACGCGACAGCGACTCGTCGTCGGTCGCGACCAAAGCGCCCTCGGTAATTTACCAGTTGCCGCTACCGGCGTGGGCGAAGCTGAATTTGTCGTCAGCGGCAGCGAATTGCTGTCCGCCCGAAGCGTAGACGCGCACGGTGAGGGTCGCCGTGTCGCCGATCAGTAGTGCCACCGGTACGTCGCCAGCTTTGTCGTAGATCACCGCGCTACCTTCGAATAGCAACAGCACCTTGGTATCGGGGCATCAGGCCCACTGTATAGCGGGTCGGGATGATGACACTATTAGCAAGTTATTGGGCAGAGCGAAGAAATGACCCAGATGGATGACAGTACCCACCCCTCTGGTATTTAATGGGGCTGCGCCTGAATGAGCGCCAACAAGAAGGATCACTAAGCCATGCCCGAAGCCTTTATCTGTGACGCTGTCCGCACGCCGTTTGGCCGTTTCGGCGGCAGCCTGTCGAAAGTGCGTACCGACGACCTGGCGGCGACGCCGCTGCAGGCGCTGGTCGCACGCAACGAGAAGGTCGACTGGGAGGCGGTCGACGACGTGATTTACGGCTGCGTCAATCAGGCTGGCGAGGACAACCGCAACGTTGCGCGCATGGCGCTGCTGCTGTCGGGGCTACCAACATCGGTCTCCGGTGCCACGGTCAATCGCTTGTGTGGGTCCGGCCTTGAGGCTTTGACCACGGCGGCGCGCGCCATTCGCACCGGCGAGGCCAAAATGGTTATCGCCGGCGGCGTGGAAAGCATGTCGCGGGCGCCATTTGTCATACCCAAGGCGGAATCGGCGTTTTCACGTAGCGCTAAGATCGAGGACACGACGATTGGCTGGCGCTTCGTCAATCCGAAGATGAAGTTGGAATACGGCATCGATTCCATGCCCGAGACGGCAGAAAACGTCGCTGTGGAATTTCAGATCAGCCGCGAAGATCAAGACGCCTTCGCCTGCCGCTCGCAGATGCGGGCGGCGAACGCCCAGAAAAATGGCCGCTTGGCCAAGGAGATCATCCCGGTATCGGTGCCGCAACGGAAGGGCGATCCGGTCGTCATCGATACCGATGAACATCCGCGCGCCGACACTTCGTTGGATGTGCTGGCTACATTGCCGACGCCGTTCCGTGAAGACGGCTGCGTCACTGCGGGTAATGCATCCGGCGTCAACGACGGCGCATGTGCGATGATTATCGCCTCGGAAGAGGTTATCAACAAGTACGGCCTCAACCCGCTGGCGCGTGTGGTGAGTACGGCGACCGCAGGCGTGCCACCGCGCATCATGGGGTTCGGTCCTGCCCCGGCGACCCACAAGCTGTTGGCGCGGCTCGGCATCAAGGTTAGCGAGATCGATGTGATCGAGCTCAACGAGGCGTTTGCGGCGCAGGCATTGGCGGTGACCCGCGATCTCGGCGTCGCCGATGACGCTGAGCATGTGAATCCTAATGGCGGCGCCATCGCGCTCGGCCATCCGCTAGGCGCCAGCGGTGGCCGGTTGGCGATGACGGCGGCCTATGAACTGAACGAACGCGAGCAGCGCTACGCCCTGTGCACCATGTGCATTGGCGTCGGCCAGGGCATCGCCACCGTGTTGGAGCGCGCGAGCTAAAACGGACAACCCTGCAACCTTAATCAAAGTATGACGAATATACCCTCTCCCGGCTGGAGAGGGTGACGAGCGAAAGCGAGCTGGGTGAGGGATTAGGGACGGTTAAGGATTTTCTGGATGGATCTTATTCCCTCACCCCAACCCCTCTCTCCATGGGAGAGGGGCTTAAGGCGCCTTCGGGTGTGTGGGTAAAATTAGGTCGATCTCGGCGTGTTTGATGAAGCTCTGGTAATGGTGCTCGGCGTCATCGCGGAACAGCTGCCGCGTGACGCCGGCGACCAGCCGCGGCACGCCGTAGCGCATAGTGGTCACCGAACTGCCTGTCATGCCGAGGCTGGGCAGGGTGCCTAGCGTGAAACAGTGGATGTGGTGTAGGTAGGGTGCGTCGCCCGGCGTTTTCTCGGTAAATTCGAAATTTGCCCCCAGGTAGGGATAGGTGCCCGCCGGCGCGTAGGTCTCGGCATCGGGTGGCGTGAAGCGATCGCGCCATAGGGCGATATGATCGGCCAGCGCCGACGTCTCAGCGCGCAGGGTGAAATCGTTGATATGGCCGGTGGCGGCGATGACGTAGTCGACGGTGAAGCGCTCGCCGTGGATGGTCTCGATGCATATCTCGCCGTCTTTCATGGCAATCGACTTCCAGGCCGCGCCCTCGTGCATGTAAAAGCCTTTGAGGGTGATGACGCGGTCGAAGGTCTCCTGTGGCGGCGGTTGGTGGGTGCGCAGCACATGGCAGGTCAGCCGCCACCGCTGCAGCTCGTCGAAATCAGCAAAATGCTTTAAATAGGCGGCACTGTCGAATGGTTTGTGGGCATTGATCTTGGCGATTTCGCGGCGCCGCACGAACAGGTGCGCTTCGCGGGCGCCGGTTTCCAGCGCTACCGCGGCGTTGTCGAAGGCGCCGGCGTTGGCACCCAGTACGGCAATTCGCTGATCCTTGAGTGCGTCGAAATCGATTACGCCATTGGCCTGGGCATAGCGCTCGGGTGGCAATGCCTCGGTGATCTGCGCTGGCACGTGCCATTCGCCGCAGCCTTCGATGCCGTTGGCGAGCACCACTTCGCGGGCATATACGATTGAATCGCGGCCGCTGATGCCGGCTGGCCGTAAAGGTACCCGGATCAAGCTGCCAGGCGACGCCGGATTCTCCGCTTCCAGCGGGCCGACTTCGGTGTCGTTAATCACGGGTATGTTGAGCACCCGCCGGTACCAGGTGAGGTAGTTGTGCCAATCGGCGGTGGGAAAGCGCATCAGCGCGTTCCAGGCCGTCGCGCCGTGTTTGGCGGTGAACCAGGCGCGTGGCGTCAGCGACGGAATGCCCAAGTCGGGGCCGGTAAGGTCCAGGGCGGTGCGCAGCAGGGGCATGCGGGCATAGGTATTCCACGGGCCCTCGCCACCCCTCGGATTGCGGTCGATGGCGATGACATTTGTAACATTGTCGCGGCGCAGGGCGAACGACAGGGCCAGACCGCCCTGTCCTCCGCCGACGATCAGAACATCAAATACCGGCGTTCCCGAGGGGTGCTTGCGTGGCGGCACCCATTCGATTTTCGGATGGTTTACCAAGTCGAGATCGCGCGCTACCTGCGCTTCCAGTTCGGCCAGCGTTGCTGTTGGGGAAGGAGACTGTGTCATGAAAATCCCGAAACTTTGATGCTTCAACTATAGCACTGTACATCGCTGTCAGCGCGCGATTCGTCCAACGCTGGCGGATGTTGACGATTACGTGTCGGTTGCGTGTCTTTGGCCACCGCCATATCTGAATTACAATTTTTACATGTACAAGGGTGGCGGGAAATGTTGGTACCGGCTCGGCTAAGCGTGGTTCATTGACCAGGTGGTAGGACGCGAATATACCGGTGATACCTTGTCCGTGGGTGCTGGCGTACACGAGCATGTGGCCGACGGCGAGCGTTTGTCATGGGCGACGCTGCTGTCGTTCGGCTCGATCTCGATGCCGGTATCCATGCTGGCGATCGGTTTATTCATGTTCCTGCCCAAGGTCTATTCCGCTTCCAGCGGTATCTCCTTGCAGGATGTCGGCTTGATAATTTTCGCCACGCGCCTGTGGGACTTCGTCACCGATCCGCTGGTCGGTTGGCTGAGCGACAAGACCCGCACCCGCTTCGGCCGGCGCATCCCATGGATGACCTTGGCGTGGCTACCACTCTCTATCTCGGCCTACAAATTGTTCCTGCCGCCGTCCGGCGTCGGCGCCAGTTATCTGGCGTTCTGGAGCTTCCTGTTATTCTTCTCCGGCACGTCGTTGTTCATACCCTATACGGCGATGGGAGCCGAACTCAGCACCTCGTACCACGAGCGCAGCCGTATCTTCGCCTTCCGCCATATATTCGCGGTGCTGGGAACCTTTGTTGCGGCGCTGTTGTTTTGGGTTGTCAACCGCCAGGGCGTCTTCAACCCCGAGGCTGACGCGCTCAAGCTGATCGCCTGGGTCGGGCTGATACTGTTGCCACTCGCCCTCATCACCACTCTGCTCAAAGCGCCCGAGCCGCCAATCGACGAGACGCGAACACGCGAAGATATTCGATGGCTGGAAGGTGTGTGGCTCATGTTCGGCAACCGCACCTATCTGCGCATCCTAGGGTGTTATCTGTGTAACGGCGTCGCCAACGCACTGCCGGTGACGCTGATGTTCTTTTTCGTTCGCTCGGTGCTTGAAGCGCCCGAATGGACACCGATCATCCTCGCACTCTACTTCGCCGCGGCCATCTGCGGCACCCCGGTGTGGCTGTTTTTCGCCAACCGGTTGGGCAAACACCGGTCGTGGTCCATTGCCCTTTTGGTGGCGGCTACTCCGCTGGTGTTTGTACCCCTTCTGGGGGCTAGTGACGTTTATTGGTTTCTCGCGATCGCCCTGATCGTCGGCTTGACCCTGGGCGCCGATCTGGCGATGCCGGCGGCGATGCTGGCCGATGTCGTCGAACAGGACGTGCTAGAAAACGGCTGCCAGCGCACGGGCATCTATTTCGCCGTCTGGGCCATGGCAGCGAAGCTGGCGGCGGCAGCGGCAGTCGGCGTGTCGTTTCCGATCCTCGATTGGGTGGGCTTCGTGCCCGACATGTATAACGAGCCCGGCGCGCTGCTGGTATTGGCGATGTTGTTCGGAACGACGCCGGTGGTTTTCAAACTGATAGCGCTGACGTTCGTCTGGCGCTATCCGCTAACCGCGGCGCGGCAAGCCGAAGTGCGCCGTGCGATTGCTGCCCAGCGCGCCAGAAGGCCATCGCGCCGAGCTAATCGGCCCCAAAATTAGCCAGCTTGCCCCGAATCTGCGCGTTGACCATATGTCTAGAATTCTGCTGATCGACAATGCAGCCAGGTTGTAGCGTATAAGCGACAGCCTCCGTAAGGCCGACCTGCCAGAATGAGGTTCATTCCTCACCTGGCCTAGCCGCCCGCCGATAACCTGTGCGATCATCGCCGCTGCCGCCGACCGGCGGCATGGCCTGCAATAATAATCTCAAGGAGGGGACATGCGCTCCAATCGGCTTCGCGAACTTTGGCAAGACGGCAAACCAGTTCTCAACGGCTGGTGCCAAATACCCCATTCGATATCCACCGAAATGATGGCACATCAGGGCTGGGATTCCGTGACCGTTGATTTACAGCACAGCGGCGTCAACGAGACCGAAGCGATCACCATGCTGCAGGCGATTTCGACCACCGACGCGGTGCCCCTAGTGCGCACGCCGTGGAACGAGCCGGGCGTGACCATGCGCCTGCTCGATGCCGGCGCCTATGGCGTCATCTGCCCGATGGTCAACAGCCGCGCCGAAGCCGAGGCATTCGTCGCCGCTTGCCGCTATCCGCCCGACGGTATTCGCTCGAACGGTCCTTACCGCGCGCTGATGTACGGCGGCAGCGACTACCAGGCGCATGCTAATGCTGAAATCATTACCCTGGCCATGATCGAGACCCAGGAGGCGATGGCTAGTCTGGACGAGATCGCTGCCACGCCGGGCCTTGACGGGCTCTATATCGGACCGTCGGACCTAGCGATGGCCCACGGCGAGGCACCGGTGCTCGATCATTTCGACGGCCCCATCGTGCCGCTGATCGCGCGTATCCGCGAGTCCGCGCATGCCGCTGGCAAGGTTGCCGGGCTGCACGGGGCTAGCGCCAAATACGCCATCCGCATGATTTCCGAAGGCTTTAACATGGTGACGCCAACCTCCGATACCCGCCTTGTTTCCACCGGCGCGGCCCAAATGGTCGCTGACATCAAGGCTGGGTAGGCGAAAAAAAGGTCGGTCGCGAAGGATCGGCCGAGGGTAGGGAGAATCAAAAGCGTTACACGAGCTAAGACTGTGCTGTGTTACCTCCCGTCGTTACGGCACTATTACGAAAGGTTGGTTATTGTCGTCGTGAGAGAGATCAGTACCATCGGCAGGGCGCTAAAAACGGTCTACTCGGCGCCTTGTGGACTGAGTTTCTCTAGCCTTTTTGTCCGCCGACCCTCGAAAAGGCCAACACTGATCGACATCATCGGTGGCACCACGGCCAATGTCAAAACCGCCGACAGCGCCAGTCCGCCGACCACCACCGACCCCAGGCCGCGGTACAGTTCCGAGCCGGCGCCGGGGAACAACACCAGCGGCAGCATGCCGACCACCGATGTCAGGGTCGACATAAAGATCGGCCGCACCCGGTTTTGCGTTGCGTGGGTTATCGCCTCGTCGGGTGCCATGTCGTCTTTGCGAATATGCAGCAGTGTCTGGTGGACTAGCAAAATGGCGTTGTTGACGACAATGCCGATCAGGATGATGAAGCCGAGCATGGTCAGCATATCGAGCGGCTGGAAGACGTCCTGGTTGAGTAGTGCCAGACCGCCAACGCCGCCGGCGGCGGCGATGGGCACCGATAGCAAAATAATCAACGGATAGACGAAACTTTCGAATAGGATCGCCATCACCAGATAAACGATGACGATGGCGAGCAGCAGATCGACTAGGATTTCGTTCCAGGTCTCGGTTAGCTTGTCGGCGGTACCGCTGATCCTGAAGCGTACCCCATCGGGCAGCCCAACCTCTTCCATCGGTCTGACGACCTCATCCTCGATCAATTCGATCGCCTGCTGTAGTGGCATGGAATCCGCCGGCGTGACCCTGAGCGTCATGGTGCGCACGCGCTCGGAACGGCGGATTTCGGTTGGCCCGCTAGTGACCGAAATCTGCGCCAGACTATCTACTGACACTATCCGGCCGTCGCGCGTCACCACGGGAAGCGCGCCGATTTCCTGGGTTGCATCAATATTGTCGACCGATCCCATCATGGTCAGATCGATGCGCTTACCGTCGACGGTGATCTTGGACACCCGCAATCCGTCGTTAAAAGTATCGACCGACTGTCCCAAATCCTGCGCCGACAGGCCGTTGTCGGCCAGCGCCACCCGGTTGGGGTCGATGCGCACCTCGGGTGCGCCCAGCGTCAGCGCAGGTAAGGGCCGGGTCCGGTGTCCTTCGGTTGGCGGCAGTAGCGGTAGTAACTTGAAGAAAGCCTGTTGGCCGATGCTGAAAATCGTATCCAACTCGGGACCGGAAATATCGATATCAATACCGCGCCCGCCGCCAACAGAGCGGCCAAACAGCGACGGCTGGAAGACGAAGGCGAAGGTGCCCGGCTCCTGGAAGGAGGCGGCCTGCATCATCGGGATCAAATCGCTCACGCGCCTGGGATCGACTGAGGTACCGCCGATGAACGCCCGGCCGTTGAAGGCAACGCGCATGAAACGCTTAAATTTTGGTGGCTCGCCAGGCGCCGATTCTGGGCCTGTCTCAGTAACCCAATTTTTACGCGTCCGCTCAGCGATACTCTCGGTAAGAGCGTTCACCGTATTCAAATTGTAGCCGGCGGGCGGCTGCACGAAGCCGAAGACGAAATTGCGGTTGCCTGTGGGCAGGTAATCCAGTTTGGGTAGTAACTGCCATGTCGTTGCGACCGCGACCGCGGTGATCAAGGTGACGACGCCCACGGCGGTGAGTTTTGAGCGCACTACTTGGCGCGAGAAGCCGATCCAGAAGGCGACAAACCCACGGGCGAACCCGTCTACGATGGGCACCTGGATCATTTTGCCCTTGTCGAAGTTACCGACCAGAAGACGGTTCGACAGCGCTGGTATCAGGGTTATCGACACCACCAGCGACAGCAGGACCGATACCGAGATTGCCACAGCGATGTCGCGGAAAAGCTGGCCGACTTCGAGCTCCATTAGCAGGATCGGAATGAACACCATAACCGTGGTGAGGGCCGAAACTAGAACCGCTGGCCACACTTCGGAGGCACCGCGATAAGCCGCGTCGGCACGCAACATGCCTTGTTGGCGCAGCCGGTAGATGTTTTCCAGAACCACAATCGCCGCGTCGACGACCATGCCGACAGCGAAGGCGATGCCGGCCAGGCTGATCACGTTGAGTGACCGGCCCAACATCGCCATGGCGACGAACGAGCCGATCACCGACACCGGTATCGCCAGGGAAACCACCAAGGATGGCCGCCAGGATCGCAGGAACAGCAGCAATATCCCAGCCGCCAGAATGCCGCCGATAACGATGTTTTGCTGCACTAGACGGATCGCCGAATTGATGTAGACCGTCTCGTCGAAGATGTTCTGCACCTTCAGGCCGACGTCTTTTAGTACGCCCTTTGATAACTCAGCTACGGCTTCATGGACCTTGGCCATGGTCTCGAGGACGTTGGCACCCTGCGCCCGGGTCATGTTAAACGCCATCGCTCGTTCGTCAAACCTGTGGGCGATGGCTTGAGCCTTTTTATAGGATAGATACACTTCGGCGATGTCGCCGACCGTGACCCGGCTGACCCGGCCGCCACCGAGGTCAACCTCCGAGCGCAGCACGATGTCGCGGACCTGCTGTGGTGCGTTCAAATCGCCTTCGGTGCGCACCACATAGCTGCGTTTACCTTCGTCGACATCGCCGCCGGAAATCGAGGCGTTTGCTGCACGGATGCGGGTTACCACATTGGCCACTGTCAGGTGGTACTGGGCGAGCCGGTCGGCGTTGACGACGATGCGCATCTCGCGTTCGGTTTCGCCAAAAATATTTACCCCCGAAATACCTTCGATGCGCTCGATGCGTTCCTGCACGACATCTTCCAGAAAATCGCCATAGGTGAGCAAATCGCGCTCGTTGCCGGGTTCGCGGGTTAGCATGAACCAGGCGATGGCGTTATCTTCGGTGCCTGAGGTCTTGAGGATCGGCTTGTCGGCTTCCAGTGGATAGCCGGTGACGCGGTCGAGGCGGTTGGCAACCAGCAGCAGCGCTCGGTCCATATTTTGGCTGGCACCGAATTCGAGAGTGACTTCGGCTCGTCCCGTACGGCTGCGGCTCTCCATCGTGCGCACGCCTTCCAGGCCCTTCAACACATCTTCCTGGCGGTTGACAATTTCGCGCTCGACTTCAGCCGGGGCCGCGCCGGGCCAAAACGTTTGCACGATGATGACCGGCTGGCGCACATCGGGCGCCATCTGAATGGGAATGCGCTGTAGGGCCACATAGCCGAACAGCAAAATCATAAAGACAACCGCGATTACCGCAATCGGGCGAAGGATCGACAGCGAGATCAGGTTCATCTCGGATCAGCCTCCGCCACGCCTGCCGTTTGTCGGCTTTGCAGCGCCGCCGCTGATGCGCAGACGCTGGCCGGGCCGCAGACTTTCGTTACCGCGCACAACAGCGCGGTCGCCAGCTTTCAAGCCCGAGGTGACGACAAATCGGTTGCCGACTGATTCGCCGAGTGTAACCGGCTGCGGTTGGCCATTACCGCCGCGTACGACGAACACAATATTTCTGCCACCGCGCTGCACGATGGCGTCCTTCGAGACCGTCGTTACGGTCTGCGAAGCGCCTATGGGAACGTGCACAGTGACGCTTTGGTTGGTCGCCAACGGTTTTTTCAAGCCGTCGAAATTGGGCACGAACCGCACCGGGCGTGTCCGGGTGCGCGGGTTTTCATCTGGAATAACCGCCCGCACGAGGGCTTTATGTTCGCTACGGTCATCGAGGGTTAACCGGATCGAGATACCGGGTTTGAGGCCGCCCAAGCGGTTGCCGGGAATGTCGGCCTCAACCTCGATATTGAGGTCGTTGATCAAGGTAACCACTGGGCTGCCAATGTTCAGATAGGCACCAACTTCGGTGTGTTTGGCGCTGACAACACCGGGATAGGGCGCGCGCACCTCGCCGTCCTTAAGGTCGATGTTGGCGCGCTTGAGTTGCGCTTCCGCCTGCGAAAGCTGGGCCTTGGTTTTCGCGACCTCGCCCCACTGCTTGGCGACGTCCTGGATTGCGTCCTGGTGGCGCGCCTGCGAAAACGCCGCCGACTTGCTGATGCCTTCCAGCCGTTTTAGCTCGAGCGAACGTTTTTCCAAGTCGGCGCGAACGCTCGCCAGCTTAGCGCTCTGTTGTTTGACTAGGGCCTGGTAGCGGTCGCGTTCTAGGTTCAGACGTTCGCGGTCCAGTACCGCCAGCACCGCGCCGCGCTTAACGCGGTCACCCACATCGACGCGCATCTCGTTGACCGCGCCGCCGATGCGCGCGGCAATGGGTCCGAATTCGCTGGCGACAATGCGGCCCAACACCGGGACTGTTTGCGATAACGGTTCCTCGATAACCGCGTCGACCACAACGTTTGCCGGCTGGCCGCCATCGCTGCCCTTTTTGCTGCCGCCCTGGAAGAAGTCGAACAATTCGTCGCCGTCGAGCGAACCGTTCTTGTCCTTGTCGATAGTATCGAAATTGGCGACCACTGGGCCGCCAGCTTCGGTGCGTTCGATGGTGCCGTTTTTATTGGCGTCGAAATTCTGGGCAATGGGCGACAGGGGCCGTTTTTCCTGTGCGTCAACGGAGACGGGCAGGCCAATCAAAAGGCCAGCCGCGATCAAGACCACAGCGCTCCGGGTCAGCCCAATTCCGTATTTCAACAAAAATTTCACTACAGGTCTCCGATTTCGTGCCGTCGCAGCACCGGAGATTAGCCCGACGCCCTACGCCCAGACGCGAGGGTGTGTAGACAACCCCTCCGAAGGCCACCTGTCAACGATGATGGGGTAATCAACCCCCCTTTAAGTGCTCACAATTTCGCCATTGTTAACTAGTCACGAAGCCGCCATTGTCACGTTTTTGCTAGAGGAAGCTCGAATGACCACATGCCTGTTTACCCATCCAGCGTGCATCGAGCATGATCCCTCGCCCAGCCACCCCGAATCGCCGGAACGACTGCGCCGCATACTGCAGGTGCTCGACGGACCAGAATTTGAGGCCTTGATGCGGCGCGCGGCGCCCCAGGCGACGACGGCACAAATCGCGACCATGCACCCCAAAAGCCAGATAAACCGAATCTTTGCAAAGATTCCCCAGTCGGGATACGCGCAGATCGATACCGACACCATCGCCTCGCCGGGCTCCGGCGAGGGGGCATTACGCGCTGCCGGCGCGTTGGTGGCCGCGGTTGACGCGGTGATGGCGGGAGAGGTGGATAATGCCTTTTGCGCCGTGCGCCCACCTGGCCATCATGCTGAAGCCGAGCAATCCATGGGCTTTTGCCTGTTCAACAACGTGGCCATCGGTGCGGCCCATGCCCGCAACGCCCACGGTCTGGGCCGGGTGGCGGTGATGGATTTCGACGTCCACCACGGTAATGGCACCCAGGCGATGTTCTGGAATGAGCCGGATATGCTGTATGCCTCAACCCATCAATCGCCGCTCTATCCCGGCACCGGATCAGCCACCGAACGCGGCGCCAGCGGCAATATCACCAACGCGCCGTTGCCGCCGGGGGCTGGATCGGGGGCTTTTCGAGAGGCTATGAGCGCTGTTGTTTTGCCAGCGATCCGCCAGTTCGTGCCTGAATTCCTGTTTATTTCCGCCGGGTTCGACGCCCATCTGTGCGACCCTTTGGCGCAATTGCAGTTCACCACTGACGATTATCGCTGGGCCACCGAGAAGCTGTGCGAGATCGCCGACAGCTGTTGCAAGGGCCGCGTGGTGTCGACCCTGGAAGGCGGGTACGACCTGACCGCGCTGGGCGACTCCGTAGCCGTGCACGTGCAGGCCCTGACAGCTCGATCTGGCGGTTGACGTCGTACCGCGCGCGGATACACTCCGCCGTGACCAAAGGAGGGCCGTCATGGCCAGCAAAAAGGACAGCGCCGAGATCCCGGCCGATATTGCCAAACTATCGTTTGAGCAAGCGCTCGAGCAGCTTGAGGATATTGTGCGCCAGTTGGAAGGTGGCGAAGGCGCGCTGGAACAGGCGCTGGAAGCCTATGAGTGCGGTGCGCAGCTGAAACGCCACTGCGAAGCCAAGCTGAAACAGGCGCAAGCGCGCGTCGAAAAGATATCTCTGGCGGCCGATGGCACGCCGCAGGCCGATCCGGCAGAGGTCGATTGACCGGCTCCCCACAACTTACCGAAGCGCTCGGCACGGCTACCGCCGCCGTTGAAGAAACCTTGACGGCGCTGTTGACGCCGCGGAACCCGGCGGCCCCCCGGCTATGGAAGGCGATGCGTTACGCGGTTCTGTCAGGCGGCAAACGCCTGCGGCCTTTTTTTGTCCTACGGTCGGCGAGCATGTGCGGTGTGTCGGGCGAACCGGCACTGCGGGCGGCAGCGGCGATCGAAATGATCCACGCCTATTCGCTGGCGCATGACGATCTGCCGGTGATGGACGATGACGATTTGCGCCGCGGCCAGCCGACGGTGCATCGCCAGTTCGACGAGGCGACGGCGATCCTCGCCGGCGACGCGTTGCAGACCTTGGCCTTCGAAGTGCTGTCCGATTTGGCGACCCATCCATTGGCTAATGTGCGTTCTGAACTTATCGGCGCTTTGACCCAGGCAGCTGGTGCCGCCGGCATGGCCGGTGGCCAAATGCTCGATCTGAATGCCGCCGACACGGACTGGAACGCATCGGCGGTCCAACAGCTCCAGTCGCTGAAAACCGCCGCTCTGTTCGCCTGTGCCTGCGAAATGGGGGCGATTCTTGGCGAGGCACCGGTCGAACAACGCGCCGCGCTACGGGTGTTTGGGCTCAATTTCGGCCTCGCCTTTCAAATCACTGACGACTTGTTGGACGCCACCGGTGACGCCGCTAAGGCCGGTAAAGCGGTGGGCAAGGACACCGCCCAGGGCAAGGCGACCTTGGTCGAGCTTGAGGGCGTTGAGGGTGCCCGCGTCGCCGCTGCACGTTTTTGCCACAATGCTGTGGATTCACTTGATTTATATGGTGAGAAAGCGGACTTATTACGCGAAGTAGCGCGCAGCGTTACGGACCGGTGCAGTTAAGGGTAGCGACCCCATATAGTTGCAGGGGAAAGACTGTTGAGCGACCACTCCAAGACACCGTTGTTGGACCGTGTGAACGTGCCCGCCGACCTGCGGGACTTTGCGGTTGACCAGTTGAAGCAGTTGGTCGATGAATTGCGCCAGGAGACCATCGACACGGTTTCGATCACCGGCGGTCATCTGGGTGCCGGTCTTGGCGTGGTCGAGCTTACGGTGGCGCTGCACCATGTGTTTGATACCCCCAGGGATCGCTTGATCTGGGACGTTAGCCATCAGGCTTACCCCCATAAAATATTGACAGGCCGCCGCGACCGTATCCGCACGTTGCGCCAGGGCGGCGGCCTGTCGGGTTTCACCCGCCGGGTCGAAAGCGAGTTCGACCCATTTGGCGCGGCCCATAGCTCGACTTCCATATCCGCTGGGTTGGGCATGGCAGTGGCGCGCGATCTGTCGGGCGGCGCCAAAAACGTCATCGCCGTTATCGGCGACGGTGCCATGAGCGCCGGTATGGCCTATGAAGCGATGAATAATGCCGGGTCCATGGACAGTCGGCTCGTTGTCGTCCTGAACGACAACGATATGTCGATCGCGCCGGCGGTCGGTGCCATGAGCGCCTATCTATCACGCCTGATCTCGTCGAAGGGCTACCGCTCGTTGCGCCGGGTCGCCAAGGAAATGGCGCACCATTTCCCCAAAAGCCTTGAGCAGGCGGCGCGCCGGGCGGAGGAGTACGCCCGCGGCTTCGTCACCGGTGGTACGTTGTTCGAAGAGATGGGCTTCTATTACATTGGCCCGATCGACGGCCACAACATCGACCATTTACTGCCGATCCTGCGCAACGTGCGCGACAGCAGGCAGACGGGGCCGGTGTTGGTCCATGTAGTCACGCAAAAGGGCAAGGGCTTCGAGTCCGACCGCGGCGCTGGCGAGAAATACCACAGCATCGGCAAATTTGATCTGGTCACCGGCGCCCAAGCCCAATCGAAGCCGACGGCACCGAGCTACACGAATGTGTTCGCCGACAGCTTGATCGCCGAAGCGGAGAAGGACGGCCGCGTTGTCGCCATCACCGCCGCGATGCCCTCGGGTACCGGTCTCGATAAGTTTAGTCAACGGTTTCCCGGGCGCTGTTTCGATGTCGGTATCGCCGAGCAGCATGCGGTCACCTTTGCCGCCGGCATGGCGTCCGAGGGATACCGGCCGTTCGTGACGATCTACTCGACCTTCCTGCAGCGGGCCTATGATCAGATCGTCCATGACGTCGCCATTCAGAAACTGCCGGTGCGCTTTGCCATCGACCGCGCCGGTCTGGTCGGCGCCGACGGCGCGACCCATCATGGCTCGTTCGACATTACCTATCTGGCCTGCCTGCCGGACTTCGTTTTGATGGCTGCCGCCGATGAGGCGGAACTGGTGCATATGGTGGCGACCGCTGCCTCCATCGACGATCGGCCGTCGGCTTTCCGCTATCCGCGCGGCGAAGGCGAAGGTGTGGATTTGCCAGTTGAGGGCGTGGCGTTGGACATCGGCAGGGGCCGGGTACTCCGCAAGGGTACCGCAGTAGCGTTACTCTCCTATGGCGGACGCCTAGGCGAATGTCTGAAAGCCGCCGAAGAACTTGCGGCGCACGGCCTGTTGACGACGGTTGCAGATGCCCGTTTTGCCAAACCGCTGGATGAGGATCTGGTGCACCGCTTGGCGTGTGAGCACGAAGTATTGATCACGATCGAAGAAGGCTCTATCGGTGGTTTCGCTACCCAGGTGATGACTAGTCTGGCGCGCGGCAGCTTACTCGATAGCGGCCTAAAATTCCGGCCGATGACCATTCCCGACCGCTTCATCGACCACGACACGCCGGCCAATCAATATGCGCAAGTTGGCCTGTCGGCGCCCGATATCGTTGCCACCGCCTTGTGTGCGCTGGGCCGTGAAGACGAGGTTTTGCCGGCGCGGGCGTAAACCCAGCCGTGCGATATAGGGATGCTTCGATTGTGAGTAGCCAAAATCTGATTCTGGTTCCGGGCCTAATTTGCGACGACGAGGTTTGGGCCTACGCGCAGGGACATCTGTCGGAAGTCACCAACTGTTGGACAGTACCCGCCGATGAGGCCGACACCATGCAAGGCCTGGCGCAAGCCGTTCTCGAGAACGCGCCGGAAACGTTCGCCATCGCGGGCTTTTCCATGGGCGGCTACGTTGCGATGGAGGTTCTACGGCAGGCGCCTGGCCGCGTTACCCGTATCGCCCTGCTGGATACCTCGTCGCGCGGCGACACGCCGGAGAAAGCTGCCGGCCGCCATGCGGCGATCGCCGATTGCGAAGAGGGCCGCTTCGAGGACCTGCTCGCACGCTTTGTGCCGTTATTACTGCATCCCGATCGCATGGCGGAGCCGCTGGCCGAAAAGGTCCGCGCTATGGGTAACCGGGTGGGTCCCGAACTTTTCGCCCGGCGTCATCGGGCCATGCTAATGCGCAGTGATGGTCGCGAGTTGCTGGCGGGTTGCGGCATCCCGGTGCGGGCCATCTGCGGCCGGTCGGATGCACTGACCTCGGTCGAGGAGCATGAGGAAATAGCAGATCTAGCGCCGCGCGGACGGTTGTCGATAATCGAGGATTGCGGGCACATGCCGCCGCTGGAAAGACCCCAGGCCGCAACGGCGCTATTGCGCGATTGGCTGCTTTACGACTGAATAGTCGCCAATAAAAAAATATCGAGGGGATAAGGGGGAGGAACTGTTAATGTCCCATCGTTTAGCGGTCGATATCGGCGGTACCTTCGTTGATGCCATCGTCTTCGATACCGAAACGGGCGCGCTGCGCCTCGAAAAGGAGTTCAACACGCCCGACGACGCTTCGCGGGGTGTAATGAACGCTATTGATCGGCTCGATATGAGCCTCGACGAGGCCGAGACCTTCGTGCACGGTACTACGCTGGGCCTCAATACGGTCCTCGAACGCAAGGGTGCGCCAACCGGCATCATCACCAACGAAGGCTTTGAGGATATCTTCGAGATCGGCCGCTACGACCGGCCGCGCGAGAAGATGTACATGCTTACTTATGATGACCCGCCCGTGCTGGTCCGCAAGCGCTACCGGCTCGGCGTGCCGGGCCGTCTAAGTGCTCAGGGCGATGAGTTAGTTCCCCTTGACGAAGACGCCGTGCGCGCCGCGGCGAAGCAGCTTATTGAAGCGCAGGGCCGTACGTCGATCGTGGTGTGTTATCTGCACGCCTATCGCAACCCGGTACACGAGCAGCGCACCAGAGCGATTATCGAGGAGATGTATCCCAGCGTGCCGGTATCGGCGTCGTCCGACATCGTGCGCGAGTATCGCGAGTACGAGCGCACCAGTACGACCGTCGTTAACGCCTACGTGAAACCAATTTTCGGTACCTACATTTCTGGGCTGGAAAAAAACCTGGCGGGCGCCGGTTTCGACGGTGCCTTCTACGTCACCCGGTCGGGCGGCGGCGCGTTGCGCGCCCACGATTCTGCCGATGTACCAGTGCATACGATTTTTTCCGGCCCCGCCGGTGGCCTGATTGGCACGGTCGCCTTGTCAGAATTGACCGGCCGGCCCAACTTGATTGCCGTCGATATGGGCGGCACGTCGACCGACGCCTGCGTCGTTCACGGTGGCACGCCGACGCTGCGCTACGAGGTGGCGCTGGAACGCTTGCCGCTGATGATCCCGACCTACGATATCAACACCATCGGCGCTGGTGGCGGCTCCATCGCCCGTGCCGAGGACGGCCTGCTACGAGTTGGTCCGCAGTCTGCCGGCGCATCGCCGGGGCCCGTTTGTTACGGGCGAAGCGGCATCGAGCCGACCTTTACCGATGCGGCGCTGACCATGGGCTATCTCGATCCGGTGCAATTCCTCGGTGGCGAGATGATCCTGGCGGCCGATGCTGCCGAAGTGGCGGTGCGCGACAAGGTCGCCGATCCGCTGGGGCTAGACGTCATATCTGCATGCCGCGGTATCTTCGAAGTATTGCTGGCTAAGACCGTCAGCGCAGTGCGCGAAATTACCGTGCAAGAGGGCCTCGATCCACGCGAATTCGCTATGCTGGCGTTCGGCGGCGCCGGGCCGATGTTCGTACCCTTGGTCGGCCGCGAGCTCGGCGTCAAGGAGGTGATCGTGCCGCAGGCACCCTCGGTATTTTCCGCCTGGGGCATGCTGATGACCGATATCGTCGAGGAATACAGCCAGACGATTCTAACCCTGCTCGACGATCTCAACATGGCGAGTCTGGCCGATGCCACCGGACAATTAGAGAGCCAAGCCGAAGGCGGGTTGGCTGATGGCGGCTTTGCGCCCGAGGCCCGGCTGATCGAGCGCTCGGCGGAGATGCGCTATTTTGGCCAGGAGCATAGCCTCGAAGTGTCGATCGACGGCGTTGCTTCCCTCGATGAAGTGCGAGCCCGCTTCGATGAAGCCCATACCCGCCGTTATGGCCACCAGATGGGCGATCCGGTGCAGTTGGTAAATATCCGCGTGCGCGGCATCGGCCGCGAGACCAAGCCCGAGTTGCCCGAGATCGCCCAGCGCGACGGGGTTGGGCCGGATCCCACCGGTACGCGGCAGGCTTACTGCTTTGCTGCTGGCGGGAGCGCGCCGTTCGCGGTCTATAGGCGGGATGATCTTCGCGCCGGAGATGTGATTGCCGGGCCGGCAATCGTCGAAGAGGCGACGACAACCATCATCTTTTTCTCCGATCAGTTAGCCAACGTCGATAAATTTGGTCAACTCGTGATCAGTCAGGAGGCATCGTCATGAGCCCGCGTAATGTGTATCCCCGTGCACCGGAAGGCGCCGCCGGCGGCCCGCGCGGCGATGGTTCCGCGGTCGATGCCGCGACTGTCGAGGTGATCCGCCATTATCTGGTGTCGGCGGCAAGCGAGATGGAGCGCACGCTGGTGCGCACGGCCTATTCGACAATCATCTACGAGATCAACGATTTTGGCCTGTCGATCTTCGACCGCAATCTCAACCTACTGGCCGATTCCACCGGCTTGCCGGTGTTCCTCGGTGCCAACGAGTACGCCGTCAAAAAGACCTTTGAGCTGGGCTGTTTTGATGATTTAGGCCCAGGCGACGTGGTGATGATGAACGTCTCCTACATTACTGGCGCCCACACTAACGACGGCATTCTGGTGCGCGGCGCGTTTCACGACGGCACGCTTGTCGCCTACACTTGCGTGCGTGCACACTGGACCGACATCGGCGGCAAAGACCCCGGCTACATCCTTGATTCGACATCGATCCACCAGGAAGGTCTGATGATCCCCGGGATCAAAATCTTCGAGGCGGGCGAACCAAACGAGGCGGTCTTACAGATCATGCGCGCCAACTCGCGCGCACCGATCACCATCATGGGCGACATGAACGCCGAGGTGGCGTCCTTACGCGTCGGCTGCCAGCGAGTCGAGGAGCTCTATGCTAAATACGGTGAGGCGACGGTTGAGGGGGCAATCGAACGCTTCCTCGATGTCGGCGAGGAGCAGACCCGCGCCGCGCTGAAGGAGCTGCCAAAAGGCACTTGGGAAGCCGAAAACTGGATGGATAATGACGGCGTCGAGCTCGACCGGCTGGTGCGGGTCCATGTCGCGGTTACCATCGACGACGAGGGCATCGCCATGGATTTCTCGGGCTCCGACGCCGCCGTGCGTGGGCCAATCAATCTCGCCATCGGCATGACCCACGCAACCTGCCGTATCGTCTTCAAGTCGCTGACCACGCCGAACGAGCCAACCAATGGCGGCCAGTTCCGCCCGCTGCGGGTGATCGCGCCCGAGGGCAATCTGTTCCATGCGGTCTATCCCTCGCCGGTGTTTACTATCTGGGCCAGCGTGATGGCGATGGAGACGATCTATAAGGCATTGGCTGAGGCGATGCCAGAGGCGATCCCAGCCAGCTCGGGCGGTGATCTTGGCGATCCTGGCTTCTATGGCGTTGAGCCCTACACGAAACGTCAGGTCTGGCACCAGACCAACGCTGGCGTCGGCTGGGGTGCGCGCGCCGATTCCGACGGTATGAATGCGGTCCACCACGTCTCCCAGTGTACGCTGAAAAATGTACCGGTCGAAGTGTTGGAAGCGCGTCTGCCGGTGATGGTCACGCGCGCCGGCCTACGCCAGGATTCAGGCGGGCCCGGCCGCAACCGGGGCGGGCTTGGCACCGTGCGCGACTTCCACTTCCTCGATTCTTTCGGGGCGCTAACCATCGTCAAGAAATCGAAAACGCCAGGCTGGGGGCTCGAAGGGGGTCAACCGGGGCCGAAGAACGTCGCCATCCTGAAGCCCAACCCAGACGATCCGGATTGGCAGGAACGCTGGCAGCGCGATGTTATCGTCTACTCAGACAATGATGAAGTATGGGGCAATACCGACCCAACACAGAAACATGCTGGTATGTACCGAGGCGAATTTGGGCCAGGCGACGAAATTCTCTACCTCGCCGATGGTGGTGGTGGTTATGGCAACCCCTTCGAACGCAACCCAGAAAGCGTCCGCGACGATGTGATTGACGGCTACGTATCGCGCGAAGCCGCACAGCACGATTATGGCGTGGCGCTTACCGGGGAACTCGAGATCGACTGGGACGAGACAAAACACCTGCGCTCCTGACGCGGTTACGTGCTACATCGGGGTGATGGCACAGCAATCAAAATTCCGCGCCGATATAGCGCTGGTTGACCGCGGGCTGGTGGAGAGCCGCAGCCGCGCGCAGGCGCTGATCCTCGCTGGCAAGGTATTCTCGGGCGAGCACCGCGTCGAGAAGGCTGGCGAAAACGTGAAAGACGATGCGCCGCTGGAGGTGCGCGGCCAGGACCATCCCTGGGTCAGCCGCGGCGGTCTCAAGCTCGACCACGCGCTGACCGAATTTGAAATTGACCTGGCCGGTGCGGTGTGCCTCGATATCGGCGCCTCGACCGGAGGCTTCACCGATGTGCTATTGGCGCGCGGTGCGTCGCGGGTCTACGCCGTTGATGTGGGTCACGGCCAGTTCGCCTGGAAGCTGCGCAACGACGCGCGGGTGGTGGTGCTGGAGCGCACTAACGCGCGCTATCTTACCGCCGCCAAGGTGCCCGAGCCGGTCGATATCATCGTTTGCGACGCCAGCTTCATTGGCCTCGAAACCATCCTGCCGGCACCGTTGGAGTTGGCCGCGCCGGGCGCGCAAATGGTCGCGCTAATCAAGCCGCAGTTTGAGGTTGGCAAGGGCCAGGTCGGCAAGGGTGGGGTGGTTCGCGACCCGGCGCAGCACGAGGCGGTGTGCACGCGTATCCGCGGCTGGCTCGACGATTTGCCGGACTGGACGGTGCTCGACGTGATTGAAAGCCCGATCACCGGCCCGGAAGGCAACGTGGAATTTCTTATCGCCGTTATTCATGACTAGGCCATGATTGATGCCGGCGCAGAAATTGACGTGGTCATCGATCGTCTCGGTGCCCGCGGCGACGGCATCGCCGCTGCGCCGGGCGGCCTGCTCTATGTGCCGTTGGCGCTACCAGGCGAGCGGGTACGCGTAAAGCCCGGCGCAAAACGCGGGGAGGGCCGGGCCGCAGAACTTGTAGAGATTAGCGAACCATCCGCGAACCGCATCGCGCCGCCGTGTCAGCATTTCGGCGAGTGCGGCGGCTGCAGTGCCCAGCATCTGGCCGAAGCTGCCTATCTCGACTGGAAGCGCGAACTCGTCGTGACGGCACTGGCACGTCAGGGTATCGACGGCGCAATCGTCGAACTCGTGGTGGCGATACCAACGGGCGACCGGCGGCGGGCGGAACTCGCGGCGCTGCGCCTGCGTGGTCGCCACGGTGCGACCTTGCTCGGATTCCATGCCCGCGCCAGCAATAAGATCGTTGATCTCACCGAGTGCATGGTACTGCGCCCCGCGTTGCAGAACCTAACCGAGCCATTGCGCGAGGTCTTGGCACAAGTTCTCGAACCCGGTAGCGGCTGCGATGTCTTGCTCACCGAGGTGGCGTTAGGGATCGATCTGTTGATTACCGCTAAAATACCGCCGCGGCCGAAACAGATGCTGACACTCGCTGCTTTTGCCGAAGAGAGTAATGTGGCGCGAATTTTCTGGACGTCGGTGCGTGACGGACTCGATCTGGTGGCTCAGCGCGTGCCGCTGGCGGTCGAGATCAGTGGTGTTACGGTGGCGTTACCGCCGGGCGCGTTCCTGCAGGCCAGCGCCGAGGCCGAGCAGGTGATGGCTACGCTAGTCATCGAAAATTTAGGTGATTTACCGCCACGCGCGCGGGTCGCTGACCTCTTTGCCGGTCTCGGCACCTTCGCGTTGCCCATCGCCGCGGCCGGTGTGCGCGTTCATGCCGTCGACAGCGCCAGCGCGGCGCTCGACGTGCTAGTCGCCGCCACCGGCGCAGCCGGATTTAGCGGACGCATCACCGCTGAGACCCGTGACCTGTCCGAACGGCCGATGATGGCGGCGGAACTGGCGACCTATCATGCGGTTGTGTTCGATCCGCCGTGCGCCGGGGCGACGGCGGTAGCGCGCCAACTCGCGGATTCTAAGGTTCCGGTAATAGTTGCGGTTTCGTGCAATCCGGCGACATTTTCCCGCGACGCGGCGACGCTAATCGAGGGCGGCTACCGTCTCACCCGAATCACCCCGGTCGATCAGTTCGTCTTCACCGGCCACGTCGAATTGGTCGCCGGCTTCGTGCGCGGCTAAGCTGCTTACTCCGCCGCTGCCTTAGTTGCCGCCTTTGGGTCGGGCAAGCGGTCCATGCCGAAATAATCCTCGTTGGGCAGCATGCCGAGGCCGTGGGTCATGCGGTTGGTGTAGTTGAAATAGGCCACCGTGTCGGTCGTGTCGTAGACGTCTTCGGGGCTGAAACCGGCATCGTAGAGCGCCTGGCGGTCATCGTCGCCGATTAACCACGGCGTCGAGGTCATCTTCCAGGTAAAATCGAGCATCGTGCGGTGGCGGTCCGACAGGTTTAGTTCGCGGTAGTTGGTCATCAGAATATCGCCGAACACCGGGTCACCGGACAGCTCGCGCACCGCTTGGCTGTGCGAGGTAATGCAGTAGACACAACGGTTGTGGGAAGACACCACCACGGCGATCATCTCACGCTCCAGCCGCGACAGGCCACTATCCTCGCTCAGCATCAACTGATTGTATTTGCTGATGAAGGTGCGCAGCGACTCTTGACGCAACGCCTTGGCACGGATGACGTTGGGCACCAGGCCGAGTTTTTCTTCGCACACCCGCATGTATTTCTGGACATCCTCGTCTAACGTGTCGGCATCTGGCACCGGCAGTTTCGAGATTTTCTGCAGTTGCGGCAGAGTTTTGCGCTTGTCGGCCATTGGTCTGGCTCCCTCGGTTTCGCGGTTGATGGCGGGTTAGCGGAATTATAGCCGTGCCGGTCCCGCCATGGCGAGTGCCTCAGCCTGTAATGGGGATCAACGGCCGCATAATCTTGCTGTACCATTCACCCGGCAGAACGCATTTGTCGAAAGGGAGGAAATAATCATGGCTTCAGGAAGCTCAGAAGAAGTGTGCGCTGAGATCACAGCAGATACGCAAGTGGCAAAGGTTTTCGAATGGCGGCGGGGATTCAACGCCATGCACCTAATCGACCTCGGCATTCAACTGGGACTGTTCAAGGCGCTCGCTGAGCAGCCGGATACGACCCCCGCGCAGATCGCAAGGGAATTGGGGTTACACGAGCCCTATGTCGATAACTGGTGCACCACTGCCTATTCGTTCGGACTTCTCGAGGGAACCGAAGAACGCACCTTTCAGCTGGCGCCGTTTATGGACCAAATATTAGCGAGTGCGGGACACCCCCGCTATCTCGGCGGCTATGTTCGGTTGGGAACCGAGTTCGCAACCGAGGATCACCGCTATTGCTTGGAAGCGTTCCGCACGGGCGCGTCCGTTCCGTTCCAAGGACGCAGCGACGGCTTCGCCGAAGCGGTTGCCGAGGGCACGGCAGGCCTGCAATTCCTCAGCGCGCACAAGCTATTGCCGGAGCTTACCGGCTTGAAAGATGCACTTGATGCGGGGGGGACGATACTCGAAGTGGGATTTGGGACCGGCCGCCACTTACTGCAGATCGCTAAGGCGTTTCCCGCCGCTAGCTGTGTCGGTGTGGACATAGATCCGACCGGCATGAAGGCCGCCACGCTGGCTATCGAAAAGGCAGGAATCGCCGACCGCGTTCGCCTGGTTGCCGGAGTTATCGAAGACGCTACTCCTGACGCCTCTGCCGACGCCGTAGTGATGATCGAAGTGCTGCACGAAATTTCCCCCAATATCCGGCAAAGCGTAATCGATGCCAGTTATCGCGTGCTACGGCCAAAGGGGTGGCTGCTAATCGTCGACGAAACCTATCCGAGTTCCCTTGCCGAGTCCCGGCAGGCCGAATTTTTATTTCCTATCCAGACGGGCTTCGAAGAGCTTACATGGGGTAACGTGTTGCCGACGCGTGAGGAACAGGAAACCTTACTGCAAAACGCCGGCTTCTCGGGGGACGTCGGGCGCTCGGTCATCGGCGAAGGCTTCACCATCCTGACAGTCCAAAAAGATTAACCGCGGAAAAGAAAAGCCGTAGCCCATCGAGCCACCGTTTCACACTAATATCTAGCTGGCTTCTCTCACTGGCATCCGGCCGCGGTTGGGCGACTGTTTGCGGTTACGGGCTGTGCCTGCGCCGCGCGGCTTGTTGTTGCACTTGTACCAAGGCTGGCCGCGTGACTTTTTGGCTTTGCTGCGACCGCCGATCACTGGCGCAAGCCAGTCGAGCCGTAACGGAGTTGCTTTATTTCGCCGCGTCTTCGGCGCTCTGGCGCGGGGTTTGCGCGCCAATTGTGCCAACCTGCGCGCGGTGGCGCAGCAGTTGGTCGGCCAGAACTGCGGCCATCATAGCCTCGCCCACCGGCACCGCCCGGATGCCGACGCAAGGATCGTGGCGGCCGGTGGTGGTGACCTCGGCTTCCGCGCTGGCGCTGTCGACGGTGTGGCGCGGCGTGGCGATCGAGCTGGTCGGCTTAACAGCGAAGCGCACGACTAGGTCCTGGCCGGTAGAAATACCGCCCAGCACGCCGCCGGCATTATTGGACGTAAAGGCGACCCGATCGTCCTCGATGCGCATTTCGTCGGCGTTTTCTTCGCCGGTAAGCGCCGCCGTGGCCATACCGTTGCCGATCTCCACACCCTTGACCGCGTTGATGCTCATCATCGCGGTGGCAAGTTCGGCGTCGACTTTGCCGTAGACCGGCTCGCCGAGGCCGACGGGCACGCCCGAGGCGACAACTTCGATCACCGCGCCGACGCTGGAGCCGGCTTTGCGCACCTCGTCGAGGTAGGCCTCCCAACTTTTTGCCGCTGCGGCGTCGGGGCACCAGAACGGGTTGTTCTCAACTTCCAACCAGTCCCAGTTGGCCCGATCGATAGCCTGGTCGCCGATCTGCACCAGCGCGCCGCGAAGGCTGACCCCGTTGGGGATGATCGCATTCAGCACCTTGCGGGCAATACCGCCGGCGGCGACCCGCGAAGCGGTCTCTCGCGCCGAGGCGCGGCCGCCGCCGCGATAGTCGCGGATGCCGTATTTGGCGTCGTAGGTGTAGTCGGCGTGGCCTGGCCGGTACTTGGTTGCGATATCGCCATAGTCGCGCGAGCGTGCGTCAACATTGCGAATTATCAGACTGATCGGTGCACCGGTGGTCTCGTCCTCGAATACGCCGGACAGAATCTCGATGGCATCGGGCTCTTGCCGCTGGGTCGTAAAGCGCGATTGGCCCGGCCGCCGCCGGTCGAGCCAATGCTGGATATCGGCCTCGGCCAGGGGAATGCGCGGCGGCACACCATCGACAACGCAGCCGATTGCCGGCCCGTGGCTTTCGCCCCAGGTGGTAAATCTAAAAAATTGGCCGAAACTATTGGCGGCCATCGAAAGTCTCCTTCGCGCGCTTTAGCCGTCGACTGGCTTCAGGCCAGACAGTAAATCGGCCACATCGTGCGCGGCGTCGACGGCGACCATGCCGACCACGTTATAGCCGCTGTCAACGTGGTGAATTTCGCCCGATACGCCAGAGCCGAGGTCGCTGAGCAGATAAAGTCCGGCGCCACCGACCTGGTCGATGGTGACGTTGCGCTTCATCGGCGAATTGAGTTCGTTCCATTTGAGGATGTAACGGAAATCACCAATGCCGCTGGCCGCCAGGGTCTTGACCGGACCGGCCGAAATGGCATTGACGCGAATGCTACTGCCACCCAGATCGACGGCGAGATAGCGCACGCTGGCCTCAAGCGCGGCCTTGGCAACACCCATGACGTTGTAGTGGGGCATCACCCGCTCGGCGCCGTAATAGGTCAGCGTCAACAGGCTGCCGCCGTCGGCCATCAACGGCGCGGCGCGGCGACACACGTCGGTGAACGAGTAGCAGGAGATATCGAGCGAGCGCAGGAAGTTATCGCGCGATGTGTTGAGATATTGGCCTTTCAGCTCGTCCTTGTCGGAGTAGGCGATGGCGTGGACGACAAAATCGAGCGACCCCCATTGGCCGGCGAGCTCGGAAAACAGATAGTCCATGCTATCGCTATCGGTGACATCGCACGGCAAAACGATTTTGCTACCTGCCTGTTCGGCCAGCGGGCGCACGCGCTTTTCCAGCGCCTCACTCTGGAAGGTGAAGGCCAGCGATGCACCCTGATCGGCGACCGCGCACGCGATTCCCCAGGCGATCGAACGGTCGTTGGCGACCCCCATAATGAGGCCGCGTTTACCGGCCATTAACTGTGCACCATTACCCATCAGAACCTACCGAACTGTGTCTTTGGCAATGTTGCGCGCATCCTACACCAAAGCCGATTCGCGGCAAGGTTAAGTGCCCTTCGATCATTATTTTCCTTTAGGTTCAATGAGATATAGTATTGGGGGACAAAAGGTAACAGCTATGGCTAGCCGGATATGACGCGTATGCCGGGCACAGACGCTTGGCGTTCAGACTTTGTTTCCGCCGAGCTTGGGTTCGCGTGAGCGGCGCTGGCGCGGCCAATACGCCGTGAGCCGGAGAGCTTGCGGCACTCCTGGCCCAGGCCGAAGATCTTGAATGCGGCGTGCTGTCCCAGTCGATCCGGCTATTGCTCAAAGCTAAGGGCCCGCGCCTGGTTGCCAGTAATTCGACCGATGCCGGGCAGTGAACTCGCATCACCTGCGACAAAAAGATCGTGGCGATAGCGGGATTTCTTGCGATACACGCGCTATATGAATGCCGCAACGCGCCGCCCGGCATCTCCATGAATGGCAGAATAAAACATGTCACAGTCGTCAAATGACCCAATTACCCTTTTCAGCGCCTGGTATTGCGAAGCCAAAGCCGCAGAACCGGTGAATCCCAGCGCCATGACGCTGGCGACTGTAAGCGCTGAGGGCCGCCCTTCGGCCCGCATGGTTCTGCTGAAAGGCCATGACGCAGACGGCTTCGTTTTTTATACCAACCTGAACAGCGCCAAATCGAGCGAGTTGGATGCAAATCCCCGTGCCGCCCTGTGTTTTTACTGGAAGTCTCTGGCGCGTCAGGTGCGTATCGAGGGCCGCGTCGAGCTGGTCACGGCAGACGACGCTGACGCCTATTTTACCAGTCGGGCCCGGGGCAGCCAGGTTGGCGCCTGGGCGTCCAATCAATCCCAACCCTTGGAATCGCGGGAAGTTCTCGAGCAGCGTGCCAAAGAGTACGAGGCGAAATATTCCACAGACGATATTCCGCGCCCACCCTTTTGGTCGGGCTACCGGGTGGTGCCCGAAACCATCGAGTTTTGGACAGAACGCGACAACAGGCTGCACGACCGCCAGCTGTTCGAGCGGACAGCAGATGGTGCGTGGCGGGACAGTTGGCTGTATCCTTGAGCCAAAACGGAGGGAAGCGCGATGCCCCTATCCTATATTGAGCACCTGCTTTTGCTGGTCGACGATGTCGATTCGACCGTCGACTGGTTCGTCAACAACGTCGGCATGGAGCGCGGCCACACGCCTAATTTTAAGGTGCTGGTGACATGGCTCTATATTGGCGACCGCGATGTGTTGCACATCGCCCAGGTGCCGAGCGAAGGCACAAGGGAAAAACGGTTCCACGATCGCTATCTCGGCGGCTTGTTGTCCGACCAGGATCGCGGCTCGGGCATCATAGACCATGTGGCGTTCCGCTGTACCGGGCTGCCGGAGATGATTGAACGGCTGGAACGCAACGGTGCCAAATTTCTGCAACGCCAAGCCAACTATGGCGACCTCTACCAGCTTTTCGTCACAGGTCCTGACGGCCTGCGCGTCGAACTCAACTTCACTGCCGCAGAGGCCGAACGCTGCGGCATTATACCCGGCATGACGGCGGCCGAGGCGGTGGCTCCGTAATCTGTTGTCGGTGGTGTTATCCCCATCTTTCGACAAGCTCAGGATGAGGTTCTGTTTCTTGTGACGAAAACGGCATCCAGTCGATGTACCAACTCGTGACTTTCCTTACGCACGTGAATGGCCTACGTAATAGGCCATGACGCAACAACGGCGCTCGCTCATCCTTACCGGCGCAAGCCGCGGCATCGGCCACGCTGCTGTCAAGCGCTTTTCCGACGAGGGCTGGCAAATTATCACCTGCTCGCGCGATCCGGTACCCTTGCACTGCAAGCGTGACCCTAACTGGACCACCCATATCCCGATGGATTTGGGCGACCCCGACGATGTCGAGCGGTTTATCGGCGAGGCGTGCGATATCATCGGCGACGAGCCGCTGAACGCCCTAGTCAACAACGCGGCGTTATCGCCGAAGACCGATTTTCAGGAGCGGCTCGGCTGCCTCAACGGCTCACTCGATGATTGGCGCGAAGTGTTCCAGCTCAATTTCTTTACGCCGTTGGCGCTGGCGCGCGGCTTTTCCATCGCGCTGGCCCGTGCCGCGCGCAGCGACGAACCCGAGGCTAACGGCGCCGACCAGAACGGTGATGGCGATAAAGGCCAGGGCAACACCGGCGCTGGTGCGGCGATCGTCAATATTACATCGATCGCCGGCCACGCCATTCACCCGTTTGCCGGCTCGGCCTATTCCACCTCAAAAGCCGCGCTATCAGCGCTGACCCGCGAACTGGCGGTCGAATTCGCTGAAGTTGGCGTGCGGGTAAACGCGGTGGCACCGGGCGAGATCGAAACCGAAATGATCGGCGAAGAATATGAGCCGCTGATTAACCGCATCCCCATGCACCGCATGGGCACACCGGAAGAGGTGGCCTCGACGGTATTCCAGCTGTGCAATCCCGATTTTGGTTACGTCACCGGCACCGAAGTATTTGTCACCGGCGGGCAGCACCTGTACTAAATATCGTGTTTATATCTGTTCTTTTAGCGCCGTCAGCCAGGCGATGCGATCGTTGGCCCGCTCAATGTCAGCACCCAGCCAGGAGCCAAAATGGCCCGGTTCTTTGCTGTAGCGCGCCTTGGTGTCGGCGCGCCTCGCCTTATCGACTTCACTGATCTCGATTAGGCGGTCGATCTGCTCGCGCGCCACCGCCGGTTTGAGCAAGTGCAAAAATCGCAGTTTAAGGGCGAAGACGATGCGCGACATATCGCCGAGCGTGTTACGCAGATTGGCGGTCAAGAGGTCGCGCAGTTCGGCCTCGCCGGCCAGCGTCAGCTTGAGGGTTGCCTCGGCGTTTTTGTCCGTCCCCTGGTCCGTCGGTGCAACCGCTTCAATCAACCCCTCGGTGCGCAGCAGCTCGATCGAGGTTCCCATCATATCCAGCGTCGGCCCGGACATGCGGCCAGTAAAGGCGCGCACCTCGCGTGCCAGTTCGCCATAGGTCATTGGCGCCAGGGTCAATGTGCCCAGTGCGCATAGCCGGATCACTTCGGTTGGGATTAAAGTCCGGTCGGCGTACACGTATGCCTAGGCGGCGGTGCGCAGGTCGAGCTGGGCCCACACATCCTGGAAGGCGTCGATCAGACGATCCATCGCCGCATCGTCGTGCAGCGGCGTTGCGGTGAGGCGCAGCCGTTCGGTGCCCTTGGGTACCGTCGGATAGTTGATCGGCTGGACGTAGATATTGTGGCGGTCGAGCAATTCGTCGCTAGCGATTTTGCATAGCCGTGCATCGCCGACCAGCACCGGCACGATGTGGCACTCAGACGGCATCACCTCGATACCGGCCTCGCACAACCGCCGTTTGAGGGTCGCCGCGCGTTCCTGATGGCGCTCGCGAATGTCATTACGCTCTTTCAGAATACGGATCGACGCCTGGGCGCCCGCGGCCAGAGCGGGCGGTAGCGAGGTGGTGAAGATGAAACCGTTACCATTGGAACGCACGAAGTCGATCAGATTGGCTGACGCAGCGATATAGCCGCCCATAACACCGAACGCCTTGCCCAACGTACCTTGCACGATGTTGACGCGGTCCATCACGCCCTCACGCTCGGCGACGCCGCCGCCGCGCTTGCCATACATGCCGACGGCATGGACTTCGTCGAGATAGGACAGCGCATTGTAGCGCTCACACAGGTCGAGAATTTCGGCGATCGGCGCGATGTCGCCATCCATGGAATAGACCGATTCAAAGGCGACGATCTTGGCCCGCTCCGGATCGGTCTGGGAGAGAATTTCTTCCAAATGCGCCACATCGTTGTGGCGAAAGATAGTCTTCTCGGAGTGGCCGTGGCGGATGCCCTCGATCATCGAGTTGTGGTTCAGCGAATCGGAAATCATCAGGCATTCGGGCAAGTACGACGCTAGCGTACTGAGCGCCGTCCAGTTGGCGACATAGCCTGAGGTAAACAGCAATGCCGCCTCCTTGCCATGCAAGTCGGCTAGTTCGTCTTCCAGTAGCACGTGATAATGGTTGGTGCCTGAGATGTTGCGGGTGCCGCCGGCGCCAGCGCCGCAGCGGTTGATCGCTTCGTGCATGGCTGCCAGCACGTCCGGATGCTGACCGAAGCCGAGATAATCGTTGGAGCACCACACCGTGATGTTCTGGCGCTTGCCGTTTACATAGCGCGTGGCCAGCGGGAACTTGCCGGCGGTGCGTACCAGGTCGGCGAATTCGCGATACCGCCCCTCGGCGCGCAAATCGCCTAAACTTTCAGCGAAAAACTTCTCGTACTGCATCAGTGCCTCGCCAACCCACTTTTTTATATGGCGGCTCGTATACAGGTAACAACTATAGTCAGTCGGATCTGTTTTGCCCACGGTGACGGAATGACGCACACAAAAGCTTCAAGATTGCCGAATACATTGCCTTCAACGGTACGCCGCTCTGTACAAAGCATGCGGTGTTACCATTAATGAATGCCAAATAGTCGGTCTTAACGCCGAAATTTAACTTCAGACGAACCCTTCCTTCTGGACGTGGGCCCAGGTGTCTTCGAGCGCCAACGCCGCGCGTTCCATCACCATGGCGATTTCGTCTTCCGAAATAATCAACGGCGGGCAGAACGCGATGATGTCCGACGGCAGAGCACGCAAAATGACGCCATGCTCGAGCGCCCGGGCGGCGAAATGGGGCCCGACTTTTGCGGCTGGGTCGAACGACGCCTTTGTCGCCTTATCGGCGCTCAGCTCGATGGCGCCGACCAATCCGACGCCGCGCGTCTCGCCCACCAACGGATGGCCGGCGAAGCCCTGGATCCCTTCCTGGAAAGCCGGCATAACGGCGCGCACATGGCCGATGGTGTCGCGCTCCTCGTAAATCTTGAGGGTTTCGAGCGCCACGGCCGCCGAAGCAGGATGGCCGGAATAGGTGTAGCCGGTATTCCACATACCGTATTTATCGCCGCCATCGCGCAGCACCTGATAAATCTCGTCTGTCATCATCACGCCGCCGATCGGTAGGTAGGCCGATGATAGCGCCTTGGCGACCGACATCAGGTCAGGTTTTAGGTTGTAGGTTTCGCAGGCAAACAGATTGCCGGTGCGGCCGAAGCCAGTAATCACTTCGTCGGCGATGAACAGCACATCGTGCTTTTTCAGCACTTCCTGGATTTTCTGGAAGTAGGTCTTGGGCGGTGGGATGGCGCCACCGGCCCCCATCACCGGCTCGGCGATGAAGGCGGCGACCGTCTCCGGCCCTTCTGAAACGATCAGGGCATCGAGTTCTTCGGCCAGCCGGGTGGCGTAATCCTCTTCCGATTCCCTGTCCTGGCCGTCGCGCCAGTAGTGCGCCGCCGACACATGCAGGAAACGGTCGAGGGGAACATCGAAACCTTTTTGCGCGTATTCGACGCCGGTGAGGCTCGACGCCGCCAGGGTGATGCCGTGATAGGCCTTCTTGCGGGCGATGATCTTTTTTTTCTCCGGCCGGCCCAACGTGTTGTTGTAGTACCAGACGATCTTTATCTGGGTATCGTTGGCTTCCGAGCCGGAGTTGGTGAAAAACACCTTGCTCATACCTTCCGGGGCGATCGAGATTAGCTTTTCGGCTAGATCGATTGTCGTCTCGTTGGAGCGGTGGGTGAAACCCTGGGTGTAGGACATTTTGAGAATCTGGTCGTAGGCCGCTTTGGCCAGCCGTTCCTCACCATATCCAAGCGATGTGCACCACAGGCCGGCCATGCCCTCGATAATTTCTTTGCCCTGGTCGTCGTAGACGTAAACGCCTTTGCCGCTGTTGATGATCAGTGGGCCATTTTCCTCGTGGGCTTTCAGGTTCGTGTAAGGGTGAAGGTAGTAGGCGATGTCGCGCGCCGCGGCCGAGTTCGGCGCGAAGAGGGTGCGGTCTGAGGGGGCCATGGTTGGTTCCTTTTACTTCCTGGGGATTTATGTTGTCAGAACCTATGCGCGCAGGAACGCCCAAGCAAGTGTCAACACAACTCTAGCGAGGCGGTGAGCATTATGTGCGCCAATCACCAAAAA
>CAZHBA010000045.1:0-49606 GCA_964530225.1 uncultured Rhodospirillaceae bacterium
CGAACCTGGCGGCATGTACCGCGTCGGCCATTGGATCACCCGCGGCGTCGACACAAATTCGATGGGCGCTCTCTCTGCGGGCCCGGCGACGGTGATGATCTTTTTCCGCGCCGTCGATGTGGAGGCGATTGCCAGAAACCAGGTATCCGGGCTGCGCCTGTCAGTTACGGCAACGCGGCGCAATCCGCCAGAATGTATCGAAGCGCGCGCCAAGGTAACTAGCAAGATGAACCAGATTCTAGCCGAGCTCGACGCGGCGTCGAACGATGCGTTGTCGCTGATGCTCGATATCCGTGGCAATGTGGCCGAGAACTCGGTGGCAAACTTCTTCATCGTGCGCAACGACACGGTGTGGACGCCGCCGGAGCGTAACATCCTCGAAGGGGTGACCCGTATCGTCGTGTTCGAACTGTGCAAGCGGCTGGGTATTCCGATCGAAGAACGCGATTTCACCATGTACGACGTGTCGCAGGCGCAAGAGTGTTTCCTCACCTCGAGCGCCATATGCGCTATGCCGGTACGCGAGATTGACAGCTTCCGGCCTAGCCTCGAGCTGCCGGGGCCGGTGACGAGCCAGCTGATCGGCGCGTTCGCTGCCGAAACTGGCTTCGATTTTGCCAAGCTGCCGAAAGCGGCGTAGCCCCGCCGGGTTTTGTCTAGCTCTTTGCCTCGACCGCTAGGTTGAGCAACCGCGCCGCGTTGCCGCCCCATACCAGCGCCTTGTCCTCCTCGGAGAGGCCCTGGACGGAATCGACATGGCCGACTGGATCGGGCTCCGCCATATCGTAGGGATAATCGGTGCCCATCATGATGTGATCGGCGCCCCACGCGTCGATTAGGTGGCGTAATTGTGTCTCCGTAAACACCAAGGAATCGAAATACAGTTTCTTCAGATAGTAAGACGGCGGATTGGGTAGATCGCCATGCACGTCTTCGCGGGTCGGGTATGGATGGTCGAGCCGGCCCCAATAGCCGGGCAGGTAGCCGCCACCATGAGCAATACACACTTTGAGGCCGGGGAACTTCTCGAGATAGCCGTCGAACACCAGATGGCCGATGGCCAGCGATGATTCCAGCGGATGGCCGATCAGATTGGTGAAGTAATGATCCTTCATGCGAGTGCCTTCGGTGGTGCCGAGGGGGTGCATGAAGATCAGCATGTCGAGTTCCTCGATGCGGGCGAAAAACTTCTCCAGCCCGGCGCGGGTCAGTTCCTGCCCCTCGACGTTGGTGCCTATTTCGACAGCGCGCATGCCATGTTCGTTGTGGCAGCGCTCTAGCTCGGCGACCGCCATTTCGCAATTTTGCAACGGTACCGAGCACATGGGCACGAAGCGGTCGGGATATAGTCCGACGATCTCGCCGATGCGGTCGTTGGCGACGCGCGCCACATCGCGGCCTAGTTCCGGCTCCGCCCAGTAGGTGTAATGGAACGGCGAGGGCGAGATCGCCTGCACGTCGACGCTGCAGGCGTCCATATCGGCGATCCGTAGCTCTGGGTCCGTCAGCTTGGGCATCAGGATCTCGTTTTGCTCCATATTCAAACCACGTGTTAGATCGCTGGCGAAGTGGATCACCGGCAATTGCTCGATCGTCCATTTGCCGTCCACCATGGCGTCGCACTTGGGCACGTGCACATGACAGTGAATGTCGACCGTCAGGTGTTTGCGGCCACTTTTAACGGTGTGGCTGTGGCCATGGTCGGTTGCTGGCGTGTGTGTGGAACATTTAAACAGCATCGTGTTCTCCTCCGATTCGTTATTATTCACTTAGAAGATGGAACGGACTTTGCTCGTTCCGGTGTGATGTCATTGTTTATCAGAGCAAGTGTAATTGACTTCAGTTTAGTTCGCTGAATTTTCGAAATCGACTAATTTGCCTAGCTTTATTTTACAATCATTGGTGCCGGCTTTGTATTTGCTGCGGTCGATTGGTTGATCATTTTACTTCCAATTACCCAACGCGATGAAAAATATTGATATATTCTCGTTACAAATGAATTACTTATATAGCGTGAGCGCTTCGAAGGCGCGAAGCAATAGCGGATCAATAGTGCATGAGTGTAATTTTTGGGCACGTTGCTGCCGTTTTGGTCACGCCGTAGCGGGATCAGCAATTAAGGGAACAAGAGAACGCACGAATTGTGTCAGTCACATACAAATTACCATTTGGCACGGCGACTGCGCTGACTAAGGAAACGCGAGATCAGTCTCAGTTGAAAGAGCATTTTAATCCTGAAGGAGATGTTTGAATGAAGCGCATAGCGCTGCTAGGTGGAACGGCCATTGCGGCTATAATGGCCTCTTATCCGGCGAGTGGTGAGACGTTAGCTTAAAATACGCCAGCGGTCCGTGGGCCGTATAGGTAGACTATTACGGATCTACGATGTCAAATTCCTTTGACACCGGCGATACCAAGAACATAGTTCTGTTGTTTGATGGCGAGTACGCAATAGCATCGGGCTAGACGCTTGCCGGCAACCTAAACTTTGCTGATGCAGAAAACAGGAATCGTACGCAAGGCGACGACACTGATGGTACTGCCCTACTTATTTACATTATCTCTACCTTCTAACCCTCTGTTCCATACAGTTTTTAAGCGCCCCGCACCGCGGGGCGCTTTTCTTTTTTTAAAGCATATTTGAGCGCTCTATTGGCCGGGGGCTACACTAGCGTTCGACGATGACCGGCGGTTTGAACGCGGTCACCGGCGGCAGCGGTCCGTCGTATTTCTCGATCTCGACTAGGGCGCTCTGGGCGATCGGGCCCTGGCCAAGCCGTGACGTACCCTTGTCGAGGGTCAATACGTTGGGATTTCCGTGCTTGTCCAGACTGCCCGGGATATCCCGGTCTGCGGGGTCGTACCAGGCGCCGGTCGATAGTTGTACGACACCTTTTCTTACCTCGGGCGTGACTACCGCACCGGCGAGTAGTTCGCCACGGTTGTTGAATAGGCGCACGATGTCGCCGTTGGCCAAGCCGCGTGCTTCAGCATTAGCTGGGTGGATCCACACCGGTTCACGATCCTTTACCTTGCTCTCGCGGCTAATCTTGCCGTTATCCATCTGGCTGTGCAGGCGGGTGCGCGGCTGGTTGGAGATCATGTGCAACGGATATTGTGCGGCGACCTTACCGCCCAACCACTCGGTCGGCTCGAGCCAGGTCGGATGGCCCGGGCAGTCATCGTAGCCGTAACCGTCGATTCTCTCGGAAAAGATTTCGATCCGGCCCGACGGAGTAGATAAAGCGTGTTGATCGAGGTTGGCACGGTAATTGGCGAACATGACGAAGGGGTCGTCGGGCTTCGCTATCTCGATATGACCCTCGTTCCAGAACGTGTCGAAGGAAGGCAGGGTCATGTCACGCTCGGCGGCACGCTGACGAGTACGGTCGTAGAGATGGCGTAGCCAGTCGTCTTCGTCGCGGTTCTCGGTGAATGTTGATTCGGTGCCTAATCGCCGCGCTAGGCCGCGAAAGATATCGTAATCGTGGCGGGCCTCGCCGATAGGCTCGATGGTTTGCTCCATAGCCAGAATGAAGCGGTCGTGCGTCGTTGCGCCGATGTCGTTGCGCTCCAAAGTCGTCGTTGAAGGCAGCACGATATCGGAGTATTTCGCCGTCGGCGTCCACCAGGGCTCGTTGACAATAATGGTTTCCGGCTGCTGCCACGCCTCGATCAGGCGGTTCAGGTCCTGATGGTGGTGGAACGGGTTACCGCCGCACCAGTAGATCAGGCGGATGTCGGGATAGGTGCGCCGCTTGCCGTCGAAATCGTATGCTGCTCCGGGGTTGAGCAGCGCATCGGCGATGCGCGCCACCGGTATCCAGCTATTGCACGGGTTCTCGCCAACCGGCAGCGCCGGCGATGGTACCAGTTTACGCGGATTGCCAATGTTGCCCATGCTGCCATAGCCGAACCCGAAACCGCCACCCGGCAGACCGATTTGGCCGATCATGGCGGCGAGCACTACGGTCATCCAGAACGGCTGCTCGCCATGGTCGCCGCGCTGCAGCGACCAGTTGGTGTTGATCAGGGTGCGCTTCGACGCCATGCGGCGGGCCAGAGTGCGGATCGTCTCGGCTTCTATCTGGCAGATCGGTGCCGCCCAATCGGCGTCTTTCGGAAGGCCGTCCCCGCCGCCAAGCAAATAGTGGGTGAAACGGTCGTAGCCGACACAGTATTTCTCCAAAAACAGCCGGTCGGCCAGGCCTTCGCTTTCTAGGGTATGCGCCAGGGCGAGCATTAGCGCCATGTCGGTGTTGGGCCGCAGGTCCAGCCACTCGGCGTCGAGGAAGTCGGCGGCGTCGTCACGGATCGGCGACACATTGACGAAGTTGATGCCGGCCTCTCGCGCTTTTTTCAGAAAGGGCCCAGCGACGTGTTGCGCTGGTCCGCCCGACGACACTTGCGCATTCTTCAGAGGAATGCCGCCGAAGGCGACGATCAGCTCGGCGTTACCGATGATCGAGTCCCAGGTCGATGTCTGCACCATCGCCGCCTGGGCGCTACCCAGTACATAAGGCAAAATTGCATAGCCGGCGGCAATCGAATAGGTGTGAACCTGGGTGGTAAAGCCGCCAATGGTGCCGAGAAACCGCTGCAGTTGCGTCCTGGCGCGATGGAAGCACCCGGCGCTCGACCAGCCGTAGGAGCCGCCGAAGATGGCGTGGTTGCCGTGCTCGCTGCGCACCCGCTCGAGTTCGCCGGCGACCAGATCGAGCGCTTCGTCCCAGGGCACAGTGACGAAAGGTTCGGTGCCACGCTTCTCGCGGGTGCCACCGGGGCCATGGTCGAGCCAGCCCTTGCGCACCATTGGCCGGGTGACCCGGCTCTCGTCGTAGACCGCATCGACCATCGAGTGAATGATCGGCGAGGGATCGGGGTCTTGCGCGAACGGGCGCACGCCGACCAGGCGGCCATCCTCAACTTCCGCAATGAATGTGCCCCAATGGGAGGTATGAAACCGGTCCGTGCGCGCCATCTGCGGCGTTTCCCCGTGGTTGTCCGGTGCTGCCGAGCGCGCCATTGTCCTTACCCACGCGCATATGTCAAAGGAAGCGTGACTTCGTGTTAGTGTTGTCCAGTCATAGGTGCGGGAGTTACAGGGGGGGCGAATTGGATATCAGGCTCGATGGAAAAACAGCATTAATCACTGGTGGCAGCGAGGGGCTCGGCCGGGCGATGGGGCGCAAATTCGCTGAATCTGGGGCCAATGTGGCGCTACTGGCGCGCGACCCCGGCAAATTGGAGGATGCTCAGCGCGAAATTGCCGATGCCGTGGCAGGGACCCAGGCCCGGGTTGAGATGGTTAACTGCGACGTCACCGATCCAGCGCAGATTCAAGCCGCATGGGACTCTGTTACGGGATCCCTGGGGACGGTCGACATTTTGGTCAACAACGCGGGTGCGACCGCGTTCGGGCCGTTTTTAGATATCACCGATGAGATGTGGCAGGCCGACCTCGATCTCAAACTAATGGCCGCCATCCGGCTTGCGCGGCTCGCGATGCCAACAATGGCGAATCAGAAATGGGGAAGAATTATCAACGTGTTGGCGGTGAGTGCTAAGGCACCAGGTGCGGCAAGCGCTCCCACATCGGTGTCGCGTGCTGCCGGTATGGCGTTGACCAAAGTTCTGTCCGCCGAGGGCGCACCGGACAATGTACTGGTCAATTCGCTGTTGGTAGGGCTGATAAAGTCGGGTCAGCACGAGCGTCGACACCAGGTAAATGCGCCAGAAAAATCGTTCGAGGACTACATTGCGCCGATGGAAGCTAAATTGCCCATTGGCCGTATCGGTGAGGCCGAGGAATTCGCCAACATGGCTTGTTTCCTTGTTTCCGATGCGGGTTCTTATGTGACCGGGTGCGCAATCAACGTCGATGGTGGCCGCTCACCAGTCGTTTAACCGGGATAGCTGATAGCTGAAGCAGGCACCAAAGATACGCTGAGACACGCTATCCGGCAGGCACAGCGAACTGACGAGACGGCCTGCGTCAAGGCGTCGATGCGGCAAATTCCTTTCGAACAGGGCGACCGTGGCGCCATCGGGGCGTGGGGCCAACTGGACGTTCTGTTCAGCAATGCTGGTGTTAACGGCACAAACGCGCCGATCACCGATTATCCCGAAGACATCTTCGATGATGTAATCGCGGTTAATGTGAAAGGTTCGTTTATAGCCTGCAAATTCGCCATCCCGCATATGACGTTCGGCGATGGCATCATCGCCACGTCCAGCATCATGGGGGTGCAGGCGCGGTTTAACTCTGTCAGATATATCACTTCCAAACACGCGCTCGTCAGCATGGTCCGATGTGTGGCGCGGGAAGTGGCTGGTAAGAATATCCACGTGAATATTTTGGCACCGGAACCTATCGACAACGAGTTTCAGAACACTATCAAAGACCGCATCAGTAAAACGATGGGTATTGATGCGACCGCAATGCTCAATCAGATGATCCCCCTGGGGCGCCATGCACAACCCAATGAAGTTGCGAAATCCGTGCTTTTTCTGCCGTCCGATCAAATCAGCTTTTCCACCGGCAGCGTTTTTATGGCCGATGGCAGATTTAACGCCTAGAAACTATGGCCGTTCTGATGTGCTGGTGATTGCAGGGGTTGGCTAATACGCACCGGCCGGTCCGATTGACGCATAAGGGCCTCGGAGAAAGAGACCAGCTTCCGCTGGTCTTTGTCCCACAGCCGCAGCTTGGTGCACGCAAAACTCTGAAAAAGTGTCAGGTGTCCAGCCTTGTTGAGATCAGGGAAGTCGCGCAGAACCTGGGGTAGCCGATAAAATGGAATGCGGCTGCCGAGGTGATGCACGTGGTGGATACCGATGTTGGCGGTAATCCAGCCCAGCACGCTAGGCAGATCGTAATGGGAACTGCCATTGAGCGATGCATCAATGGATGTCCAGGTCTTGTCCTCCGCCCAGAACGTATCCTCGAACTGATGCTGGACGTAGAACAGCCACATACCGATCGAGGCGGCAATAAGAGTGATCGGAATTTGCACAAACAGAAACGGGCGGGCGCCTAGTAAATAGATCATAATGCCCGCCACGATAGCGATCATGGCATTAGTCCCCATGGCGCTGATCCAGAACCGCTGATCGCCGGTGCTAATTCCGGGCGGAAAACGGTTGCGCAGCAAAAAGACATAGGCAGGTCCCAGCCCGAACAACACTAGGGGATGGCGATAAAGCCGGTAAACAATGCGTTGAATGAGTGGCAACCCTTGGTACTCGCTAACGGTTAGGATGTTGACGTCGCCGACGCCACGTTTATCCAGGTTACCCGATGTCGCGTGGTGGATTGCATGGCTGTGTTGCCAGACACCGTAGGGTGTCATTGTCAGGATTCCATGAACACGCCCGATCCAATCGTTGACGGCTTGCCGGCGGAAAAAGGCGCCATGTCCGCAGTCGTGCTGGATCACAAATATACGCATTAGAAACCCGCCCGCCGGCACACAGAAGGCGAGGGTCAGCCAGTAGCTGATCGGAAACGCCCACCAGGCAGCCACCCAAAATACGACAAAGGGGATGTGGGTGACGATCAACTCGACCACGCTGCGCACGTGATCGGGCTGGCAATAGGAAACCAGCGCCGCCTGTAGGTTACAGGCAGGTGTTTTGTCGGTCACGGACTGTGCCGATTGGTGCGTGTAACCCGTTCGACGTTAGTCGAAATTATTTTTCCTACCCTTTTTGACATAGGCGATGACATCGGAGATGTGGCGCCGGCCGTGGTGCTCGCTTTTGGCGGCCACCTGGGAAAACATCTGCATGGCCAGCCCGGCGTCGAAATCTTCGGTCATTCTGCGCTTCCAGGGGCGCCGTATAACTTGCGTTGACATGCGACGTGTGGTGCGCGGCTGGGTCATGATCTGATCGGCCAGTTCGTAGGCCCGCTCCACCAGTTTATCGCGCGGCACCACCTCGTTGACCATGCCCCAGTCGAGCGCCTGCTGGGCGTCGATGGCCTCGCCAGTCAGCAAAGCGTAAGCAGCCCGCTTGGTGCCGAGTAGTTCCTGGAAACAGACGTTGATGCCGTCGCCGGGAACCGAGCCGATGTCGTAATGCAGATCGTAAATAATCGTGTCTTCACTGCAGATTGTCAGGTCGCACATCAGACAAAGTTCGGTATGAAAACCGGGGCCATTGAGGGCACCTATGGTGGGAATCTCGAGATCGTTCATCAGGGCGTATAGATTTACCCGGCCATCCTTGAAGGCGTACTCGTAAGCCCAGTAGTTGAGATCGTCTGCCTCGATTTTGAAACCCTCGGGATCGGGCTCCATCATGAAATCCTCGCCGGTGCCGGTGAAGATCATGACTTCGTTCTCCGGGTCGGCACCGACAGTCTTGAAAACTTGTGCCACCGAACGATGATTTTCGACGCTCAATTGAATAGGCCCGTCCACGGTATGGGCCTGCACCAGAATGACGCCATCGTCACGCCGCTCCAACTTGTAGTTGTCCTTGAAGGTCTCTTTGTAATCTTCGAACTTGGGGTCCTCTATAAACTTGACTAACGACATGGTTTTTTCTCCTTCTTGATCGACTCTCTGTCAATTGGTACGCCACAGGTACGAGCAGACCACGGTCCAGCGGCGGCTATTGGGCCACGTCGGCGTTTTTTTGCCGTTAATTCCGGATCGCCTTCCGCGATTAGACCATCACGCACCTTGGGCATGGTAACCGCAAGATTGGTGACTGGCAGGCCATGGGTTGGTGCCACGACTTCAACGCCAAGCCCGTCCATCAATTTCTCCAGCTTATTGACGCAAATGCTCATATCAGTTGTGGTTGTCCAGTAGAGCGCGCGCTCGGCGAACACCGCTAGTACGTCCTGCAAATCTAAAGATTTTGCTTCTTCCGCGACGCAGTCGCAATGCCTGCCCCAATGATAGTGACTATAGGTGAACCCGTCGCCTGAAAAGAGGGCATTGGTGCCGGTATCGAGTAGCATCGCCGTATCGTCGTCGACCAGCAGGCAACAACTAGCAGGCGCAGAGCCGCGCGCGTTTTCCGAATAGGCGCTAATCTGGCTGTTAAGCTCGAACGTATTATGCAAGGCATAGACCTTGCTCTCTACCAACTCGGTAACACTACTAATGGACATGCTACGTTTCTGATCTCCCGTACAACTTCTGGTCTCTTGGATGGACCGTTCGGATATATTGACAGACCGCGCCATTTGCCGAAAGTCAGGTGACACTTTTTGGCCAGCGACAAAACGTCCCGTTAAAGACCGTGTGCACCATGCCGGAGCCCCATTGGCCGCACTCACTAGCCAAAAAATACTAGCTAATAATTTCGATGATTAACCCGGTGATTTCGCGCGCTGGTGGCTAAATCGTGCCGGCTGCACGCAAGGCAGCGATGTCTTCTGGAGACTTACCGAGTTCGCTCAACACCGTATCGGTATGCTCACCAAGCACCGGCGGTGCGCACCGGATAGATGCGGGATCGCGCGAAAAACGGAACGGAATTCCAGGGATTTTGATTTCGCCCTCGGTAGTGTGGTGAGCTGTGGTAACCAGTCCGCGTGCCGCCGTGTGGGCGGCGGTCAGTGCTTGTTCGACGGTGTTGATCGGTGCGCACGAGACGCCGGCGGCGAGGAGTTTCTTAAGCCAGGCCTCTGTAGTACCGGTGCGGAACAGATCGGAAATTAGGCCGTCGCAGGCGCTGCGGTTTTCGACCCGATCACGGTTGCGGGCGAAGCGCGTGTCCCCGACCCACTCAGCATGGCCGACCGCGTTACAGAAAGTAGCGAATTGCATGTCGTTGCCGACCGACAGTGCGATCATGCCGTCACCGGTGGGGTAGGCATTGTAGGGCACGATATTAGGATGGCCATTGCCGTATCGGCCCGCAGTCTGGCCCGAGGCGAGAAAATTTGCCGCCACATTGGCCAGCAGCGACACCCCGGTATCGTACAGCGACACCTCGACGGCCTGGCCGAGGCCGCTTTCGTGGCGGGCGTTGATGGCGGCGAGGATGGCTGACATGGCGTACATGCCAGTGCACAGATCGACGATGGCGACGCCCAGTTTCATGGGGTCGCCGTCGGCTTCGCCGGTGATGTTCATCAGCCCGCTTTCAGCCTGCAATAGAAAGTCATAGCCGGGCAGGCCAGCGCGCGGGCCGGTCGAACCGTAGCCGAGAATCGAACAGCCCACGATCTGCGGCGCGTTGGCTCCGTACCAGGCGTCGTCGAAGCCGAATTTTTCCATGGTGCCGAGCTTGAAATTGTTGATTACCACATCGGCGCCACGCAGAAGCTCGCCGAGAATCTCTTGGCCAGCCGGGTCTTTCAGGTTGAGCGTTATGCTGCGCTTGTTGCGGTTGGCGCCGAGAAAATAGGCCGATTCTTCGCCGACGAAGGGCGGTCCCCAGGCGCGGGTATCGTCGCCTCGCCCGGGCTGCTCAACCTTGATGATGTCGGCGCCCATGTCGCCCAGCAGCATGGCGCAAAACGGCCCAGCGAGGACGCGTGTCAGGTCAATAACGCGCAGGCCGTCAAGTGGACCCGGTGGTGCTTGTTCGGTCATTCCGCTTTCATCTGGTTGCGGTTGTTGTTGAAGTCGTCGAGATACTGATTGACTGCTTCCTTGTTCTTCATGCGAAATTGCATGAAATCGGGTTTACGTTTTTCCAGGAAGGCTTCCATGCCTTCGTTGGCCTCGTCGCTGCCCCACACATGAGCGAGCAGTTCCATGCCGTGCTGCCACGAGGAGTAGAGCTCGTCGGACTCGTGGTTGAGCGATTTTTTGGTCATGCGGATGGTCTGGCCGCTATGCCCCTTGATGGTCTCGCACCATTTTTCGGTTTCCTCGCGCAGCGTGGCTTGCGGCACCACCTTGTTGATAAGGCCGATCTCGACGGCTTCGGCGGCGGTGAAGGTGCGGGCGAGGAAGATCATCTCGCGGGCCAGGCGTTCCCCGATCATGCGTGGGATGTACTGGGTGGCGCCGACCGTGGGGCAGGCGCCGACCTTGGCGCCGGACTGGCCGAACATGGCGTTGTCGGATGCGATCACCATGTCGCACCACAAGGCCAGTTCGTGGCCGCCGCCCATGCACCAGCCGTTGACCATGGCGATCACCGGAATGGGCAGGCCGCGGATGGTCATGGCGGTGCCCAGCATGCGGTCGTTCCAATGGTAGGCGTTGGCCCAGTTGAGCTTCATCATGGCGCCGAAATCGCCACCGGCGGAGAACGAGGTATCGCCGGTGCCGGTGACCACGGCGCACACGATCGAGGGGTCGTTGCGCGTCGACTTGAAGGCGTGGATCAACTCGTCAAGGGTGTGCTCGCGGAAAGCGTTCTGCGATTTCGGCCGGTTGATGGTAATCCAGGCGACATTGTCTTTGACCTCGAACAGGATGTCGTTGAAGTCGTCGGATGTGGGCATGTTGGACATGTGTGTGGCTTCCCCTGGTGCGTTTTCTTATAGTCTTGCGTACGGCGTTTGCGTCCCTGGTGCAACGGGTGTTTGAATTGCTCAGACACATTGTCTAATTTGTCCGGACACATAAAGAGGTTTTACCAAACCAACAAAAAGGCGCGCCTGTTCGGCGACCGCTGATTGTCGGGAATTAAAAGGGGAGAGAGCAGGGATGTTCAATCCATTCAAGCCGGTCGAGATGATTGAGGCGCAGGTTTATCGGCCATTGCCGGAGAAATTTCTCCAACGTCGCCGATCTGCCTGGTCGGACCCGAACCGTCAGGGCGCCGAGGTTGAGTGTTTCCTCGAAGGTCCATCGTTCGACCGCGCCGGTAACCTGTACTTCACCGACATTCCATTCGGCCGCATTTTCCGTATTCCGCCGGGCGGTGATATTGAACTGGTGACTGAATACGATGGCTGGCCGAATGGACTGAAGATCCATAAAGACGGACGCATCTTCGTTGCCTGTTACAGGCAGGGGCTAGTCACCGTCGATCCGGATACAGGTCATGTCGAGACCGAACTCGAGACCATGTACAGCGAAGGATTCAAGGGGCTAAACGACCTCCACTTCGCTTCGAACGGCGATCTCTATTTTACCGATCAGGGCCAGACTGGCGTCCTCGACCCGACTGGCCGGATATTCCGCTACGAGGCCAACGGCAAGCTAGACCGGGTTGCGGTCAACGTGCCGAGCCCCAATGGAATTACGCTTAACCTGGTGGAAAACCAGGTGTTCGTTGCCGTGACGCGGAGCCAGCAAATTTGGCGCCTGCCGATCATGGATGACGGCAGCATGTCGAAGACTGGCGTGTTTATCCAGCTTTCCGGCGGCCATGCCGGGCCCGACGGTATCGAGCTCGATTCCGAAGGCGGGCTACTGGTCTGCCACCTGGGCGTCGGCATCTGGCGCTTCGACGATAACGGTCTGCCGACTCATCTGATTCACGCCGGTGATGCGCACCGGCTGATGACCAACATCGCCTTCGGCGGCCCCGACAACAAGACGCTGTTCATTACCGATTCTCTGAACGGTAACATTATGACCGCCGAGCTGCCCATAGCTGGCAAGACCATGTACGGACTAAGCTAGAGGTAACAAACCGCCAATTTTGCAACACGACATACGGGTGCGCTATGACTACTGCCATCGAAAAGGTTCTGATCTACGGATATGGCGTTATGGGGCAGGCGGTCTCCGGCACCTTCAACGAGGCTGGGTTCGACGTTCAAGTCGTCTCGTCGCGTGCGGACGAACTTGCGGGTAGCGCCGGTTCGATAGCTTTCCACGTCGAACCGCCTGTCAATGCGCCAGACCTGGTCATCGAGTTCGTACCGGAAAACTACGAAGACAAGCAGGCGGCCTACCAGTTGCTGGAGGCGGCTTATGGCGGCGCGCCACTGATCGCCAGCGGAACCTCGGGTTTGGACTTGGTGAAGTTGGCCGACGGCCTGGCCCACCCCGAACGGTTCCTTGGCGTGCACTATTTCATGCCGGCGGAAAGCACGGCGGTGGTTGAAGTTATGGCCGGTCCGAGCTGTCCTCGCGCAGACGTCGATGCGGTGTCGGACGCCATGCAGTGCACCGGCAAGGAAACGGTGGTGCTGTATAGCCCGGTGGTTGGGTTCCTCATTAATCGGCTGCAGCACATCATCCTACACGAATGTTACTATCTGATACAGAACGGCGTCGCCGGGCCCGACGATATCGACATGTCGGCGCGGCTGATACTGGGTCCGCGCATGTGCCTCAACGGGCTGGTCCAGCAAAAGGATATCAGTGGGCTGAAAATCCATGCCGACGCCCAAATATCGATCGTGCCGGAACTGCACTCCACCGATACGCCCAACCCGATGATCCAGAAAATGGTGGCGCGCGGCGAGGACGGTCTGGGTAACGGCAAGGGATTTTATGACTGGGCCGGTATGGACGTCGCTAATATCCGCGCTCGCGCTGGCCGTCGGCTACGCAAGTTGACCGAGTTCCTGCGCGCCGAGGCGGCAGAAGAGGCCGATGCGCCGGAACCGCGCCCGCGCTCACGCGTCGAGCTTATAGGCGATCAAGCTCTGGTCTGATATCCTCGGTTTCATCAAAGGATAACGCAGATGAAAATCACCGAAATCACCCCGATCGCTGTTTCCCTGCCGATGGTCAAACCGCTGAAGATGGCCGGCCTCGTTTTTAAAAGCAGCAAAAATGTTTTGGTGCGGGTCACCACCGACAATGGCCTGGTCGGCTGGGGTGAGGCGTCGTCGTCGCCGACCATGACAGGCGAGACGGTGGAAAGCATGGTGGCGGCGGTACACTATCTGACGCCCTATTTTATCGGCCGCGACCCGGCGGACTTTGCCGACAATCTGGCGTTGATGGATTTCCGCCTCTACGGCAATGCTAGCGCCAAGACGGTGTTGGAGATGGCGTTCTACGATCTCGCCGGTAAGGTGGCGCAGAAACCGGTCGCCGAATTACTGGGTACGGTGCACCGCAAGCGCCTGCCGGTGTTGTGGATGTTTGCGTCGGGTAAACTCGAACAGGAGCTAGCCGAAGGCAAGGAGAAGCTTGACGAAGGCTTTAAGTCGTTCAAGATCAAGGTCGGTTCCTTGCCGGTCGCCGAAGATGTCGAGCGCGCCCGCGAGGTGCGCAAGCTGGTTAACGGCGGCGTGCAGTTGTCGTCGGATACCAACCAGGGTTGGACGCTGGATCAGGCCATCGAATATGTCGAGGCCGTCGGCGACACGCTCGACTTCATCGAGCAGCCGATCATGGGCCACAACCTCGATGGCATGGCCGAGGTGCAGCGTCACGCGTCAGCGCCCATCGGTGCCGACGAAGGCCTGCACAGCGTCGCCGATATCCGCCGCCACAAGGAGATGGGCGCGGCGCAAGGCGGCAGCCTGAAAATGATCAAGCTCGGTGGCGTTACCCGCGCCTACGAGGCGGCGTGCCTGTGCGACGAGATTGGCATGAACGTCAACATGGCGGGCAAGATTGCGGAATCGAGTATTTCCAGCGCCGCTGTCCTGCACATCTCGGCCGCCGCGCCGCAGCTCAATTGGGGTCTCAGCATCACCACGCACTATGCCGGCGCCGATCTGGTGCGCAATCCGATCACGTTTGATGGTGGTAATGCCATCCTGCCCGACGGCGCCGGTCTCGGCGTTGAAGTCGACGAAGATATGGTGCAGAAATTCGCGGTTAGTGGATAGCTAACTGCTCTAATTCCGTGTACGCCAATCGCGTTGTAGCTCCAACGAATAGACGAACCGTCCTTCGGGATGGATCGAGCGGGTGGTCTCGAACAGCCGCCCGGTTTGATCGGTGTAGCGGCGGATGATCGTCATCGCTGCGGTGTCGGGCGCAACTTCCAGATGCGCTGCTAGTTTCTCGTCGATATGGCTGGCAAACATGTCCAATTGGGCGTGGCCGATAATCTCGCCGTATTGCTGCTCGATGATTTGGTGTACCGCCCGGCTATCCGTTGGCACCTGCTGCGCGGCGTCTTCGAACTCGGGCAATACGTAGACGTCCTGCCAGCAGATTGGTGTATTGGCTTTGTCCGACCGCCGCACGCCGCTGATGCGAAACCATTCGGCGCCAAGTTGCTGATGCAGAGCTTCCGCTTCGTCGAGGCCGAGCGAAATGCGGTCCGATTGCATAAGTTCGAAGCTAGTGCCTGGATAGCGCAGCAGCTCCGACAGGGCGCTGACCGATTGCACATAAGTTTTTTCCGGCTGCGCCGACAATACGCGCGTGCCCGAGCCGCGACGCATCACCACCATGCCTAGCTCGCGCAACTGGCGCAATGCCTCGCGCACCGTATGGCGGCTGACGTCGTAGCGCTGGCACAATTCTATCTCGGTGGGTAGCATCGAGCCCACTGGAAACCGCTGTGCTGTGATGTCGGCCATCAGGTCTTCGGCAATGACCTGATAACGTGGCTGGTCAGTATCGGTGTTCGTTGATGTCATGACGTAATTTTCACCGGACTAAGCAAAAAATTCAACTCCCGGACCAGTTTAAGGGCACTGCGCAACGCTTTACAGGGCGCTTAACCGGTGCACAATGTGATGTGCCCATAAGGAAAAAAAACGAAAAGGGGAGGCCATGACCTATCCAGCCGGTGATAGTTACGCGTGGAACGTCGAAGCGATCGGATACAACGATCTCGAGGGCAAGCCCGGTTTTAAGCTGGCGCTGCATCAAGCGGGCGACCGCTGGTATCTCTATACTGCCCTATTTTGGCATTCCGGCCTGTCGATCGTCGAAGTAACCGACCCGGCAAACCCACGCTTTGTACGTTATATCGAGGGGCCACCCAACACCTGGACCCTGCAGGTGCAGATCGCCGACGGTAAGATGATCACCTCGCAGGAAAAGATTGCCGAGGGCTGGGGCGATACGCCGGGCATGCCGTTCGGCGAGGGGTTCCTGATCTGGGATCTTGCCAACCCCGAAGACCCGCAGCTGCTGGGCCACTTCAAGACCGAGGGTGAAGGTACCCACCGCAATTATTACGATGGCGGCCGTTACGTCTACGCTACCGGACTGCCGGAGGGCTATGTTGGCCACATCCTGCAGATCGTCGATATCGACGATCCTACCAATCCAACTGAGAGTGGACGCTGGTGGAAGCCGGGTCAATGGACTGCTGGCGGCGAGACCGGCGCGCCTATGGGCATCATGCTGCACGGCGGCTCTTACGTGAAAGGCGACCGTGCTTATATGCCCTATAGCTCGGGCGGCTTCGTTATTCTCGACATTTCCGACAAGACCAATCCGACGATGATTAGCGACCTGCCGTTCTCGCCACCCTTCGTCAATTTTATCGCCGTGCACACCGCTATTCCGTTGCAGGGGCGCAATCTGGTGATCGTTAATTCCGAGGCAATCAAGGAGAATTGCGAGGAGCCGCTGGGCTATTGCGGTGTCGTCGACGTCAGCGACGAGACCAATCCGCATCTGATTTCGCTGTTCCCGCTGCCGGAGCCGCCGGACGAAGCGCCGTACCGCAATTTCTGCGAACGCGGTGGGCGCTTTGGACCGCACAACCAACACCAACCGCAGTACCAGGACATCCTCTATCAGGGCGAAGAGTTGTGCTTCGTCACCTACTTCAACGGCGGCCTGCGCATCTACGACATCTCCGATGAGCGGTTACCGCAGGAAGTAGGTTATTTTGTGCCGCCCGATCCGCTGGAGCGGCGCGGCATTTTGCCGGCGAGCAAACTTGTGTCGCAGACCGAGGACGTCATCGTCGACAACCGCGGCAATATCTTCATCTCCGACAAGAATCACGGCATCTATGTGCTGCGTTACAACGGCCTAAATCCCTAAGGCAGATGAGGATTGTTGGGATTGGTTGATCTCAATGATTAACGGTATCCCCTGGGGCCGCCGTCGGCGTAAGTGCCTGTTCGCCGCGTTCCGCTATAGCGTGCTCACGGCGTGGCTGGCGGTCGTCGCCTTCCCGCTCTTTTGGATGATCGCCACATCGTTCAAACGCCCAATAAGTGGTTCGCCTGGCCGCCTGTCTGGTGGCCGTCCGAGCCCACTTTGTTCAATTACGTTCGCGTCTGGGTCGACGGCATTTTCGTCGGCCCTGAGGATAGGATTCTGGCCGAGGTGCTGGGGCCATGGGATGCGTTGACGAATACCTTCATCATCGCATTTACTGCCTCTGCGGCGGCGACATTGTTCGCTGCGGTGCTCGCCTACGGTGTCTCACGCCACCGTATCATGACCGAAACGCAATTGCTGATGACCCTGGTGTTGCGTCTGATCCCGCCCTTCGTCATCGCCGGGCCGCTGCTGCTCTATTTCACCACCATCGGCCTAGAGGATACCCGGATTGGCTTGGTCCTGCTCTATATGCTGACTACGCTACCCTATGCGTTACTGGTGCTAAAAAGTTTCGTTGACGATATTCCGGTTGAATACGAACAAGCGGCCGAGATGCTGAGCGCCAGCCGCTGGTGGGTCATTTGGGAAATCATCCTACCGCTGCTTAAGCCGGGCCTGGCTGTTACTTTCTTATTTCTGTTCATCCTCAATTGGAGCGAATTCTTCCTGGCGCTGATCCTGTCGAAAGCCGATGTCTCAACCTTGCCCATGCATCTTAACCGCTTCGCCGGCTATGGCGGAGGCCATGGCATCCAGGCGGCGCTTTCCGTCGGTGCCACTTTGCCGCTAATTTTCATCGGCCTGTTGATCCGCAAGCATCTGGTGCGCGGACTCTCCTTCGGTTTCGTGCGACGGCAGTAGATGGCACGATAGAGCAAACAAGAGGCTCATCCTGAACTTATCGAAGGATGAGGCTATCGAAGTAAGGGTCTAGTGCGAACAATCACCCACCCAAATCCTCCCCCATCAAGGGGGCTGCGGGACAAACCGTCGTGCCAGCAGCACGACGCACGTCGGACCGCAGAAAAATGCTTTGGTTGGCTTACGCCACGCCACCGGCGTGATGGTCCAGCCTCAGCCCTATAACAAGTTCTAATATCCAATATCGCGATACATGATTATTCATATGGAACCTGCCACGTTATAATCAGCGATTAAGGGAATCGGGCAGGGCGCGGCAGCGCTGTGCAGGCGGAGGAGTAAGGCATGAAATTCGGGTTATTTGGCGGGGCGCAGGCCGTGCCGGGTGAGGTCGTAACGGAAGCGGCGCTGGGCTATCACGAGTACGGTGAATATATCCAGCTGGCCGAAAGGCTGGGCTACTCCAGCGCCTGGCTAGTCGAGCACCATTTCACCGGCTTTTCCCAGTTATCGGCGACGTTGAATTATCTCTGCTATTTGGCTGGTATAACGTCGAAAATACGTCTTGGTAGCGCTGTCGTCGTGGTGCCCTGGTTTAACCCCATCATGCTCGCCGAGCAGGTCAGCACCCTCGATCAGATTTCCAAGGGCCGATACGATTTCGGCATTGGCCGCGGCTACCGCGCCAACGAATTCGTCGGCTTCGGCATCGACATGCGCGACGCCGAAGACATCTTCCAGGAATCGATTGCGATCGTTAAACGCGCCTACATGGAAACCGAGCGCTGGTCCTACAAGTCCGACCGCTGGGAGTTCAACCAGGTGATCGTCGAGCCGCCGACCGTGCAGCAACCCCATCCGCCCATGTGGGTTGGCGCCGGCAGCGAAGGTTCTATCCGCAAGGCGGCGCAAAACGGCTTCAACCTGCTGCTCGATCAGGTGTCGCCGTTCGAGACCATTGGCGAGCGCATCAATCAGTACCGCGACGAACTCAATAAGATGGGTAAGGAGTTCGATCCGTACTCGATCGCAGTGACTCGCGGCCTGATGGTCGCCAACGACGACAAGGCACGCGAAGAAGCGCACATTCTGCGCGGCAAGTTTATCACCGAGGTGCAGGTACTGGCTACGGACCCGAAATTCCAGGCTAAAGCCTTCAACCCGGTGGCCAGCTCGCGCTGGAAGGACCGTGGCAACCCGGTCGCCATTTCCGAAGCCGGCGCCATCCTTGGCAATTCCGAGGAGATGGGCGAGCGCGTGCAGAAGCTTTGCGATCTCGGCGTGCGCAACATTCTGGCGCACGACCTTAGCGGCTCCAGCGAGGCGCTCACCCAGTTCGCTGAAGAGGTCATGCCCCACTTCCTCGACAAGGAGGGCCCGGTGGCACAAGCCGCAGAGTAGGGTCGGCGTGCTGCCGCCGTCTTGGTAGGGCGCGGAAATAGTCTAATATCATGGTCAGCGGGCGCTCTGGGGGCGCCCGCTCGACGCTCCAAGCTGTAAAACCGGCGTACTTATTCGTAAAATAGGGCCGGTCGTTAAGGGGGAACCATGCCGTGGACACACCCGTATTCGGCACCGGGCCATTCGCCGTCAGCCAACCCGTCACCCGCACCGAAGATCCGCGCCTGCTGCGTGGAGGTGGCGTCTATACCGACGACCGCAAGCTTGACGGTCAGGCCTATGCGGTGTTCGTGCGCTCGCTCGTTGCCCACGGCAATATCAAGGCCGCCAGTATCGACGCTGCCAAGGCCGCGCCCGGGGTGTTGGCGGTCTATACGCACACCGATATTGATGCCGCTGGTTTTGGCACCCTGCCCAACAACCTACCGCTGCAGGGCCGCGACGGCACGCCCCTGATCAAGCCGCCGCGTCCAGTTCTAGCGACGGGCCGCGTGCGCTATGTCGGCGAGCCGGTGGTCGGCATCGTCGCTGAGACTCTGGTCCAGGCACGCGACGCCGCCGAACTGGTCGAGCTCGATATCGAGACGTTGCCTGCCAATACCGACCTCGACGCTGCTGTCGCTGACGGCGCGTTGCAACTGCACGAGGACGCGCCGGGAAATGTCTGCATCGACTTCCAGTTGGGTGATGCCGAGGCCACCGTGGCGGGGTTCGAGGCGGCGGCCCACGTCACCCGGCTGCGCCTGGTCAACAATCAGGTGTTCGTCTCGGCGATGGAGCCGCGTGCGTTCATCGGCGATTACGACACTGACGCCGGCCGTTACATCGTCTACACCGGCTGCCAGGGTGTGTTCGGCATGCGCAATATCCTGGCCAACGCGATTTTGAAGTGCGAGCCCGAGAAGATACGCGTGATCGCCGGTGATGTCGGTGGCTCGTTCGGCATGAAGGCGATGCCGTACAACGAATATCCCGTTGTGTTGCTGGCTGCTAAGCATCTGGGTCGGCCGGTCAAGTGGACCGCCGACCGTAGCGAAAGCTGCATCTCCGACCATATGGGCCGCGGCAGCGTGTTCGACGCCGAACTAGCGCTCGACGTTGGCGGCAAGTTTCTCGGCGTGCGGATCAACGGCATCGCCAATATGGGCGGTTATCTGACCGGCACTGGGCCCCTCGCCCAGACCGTTAATATCTGCAAGAACCTACCTTGCATGTACGCTACCCCCGCAGTCGACGTGAACATGCGCTGTGCCTTCACCAACACCAACTATGTCGGCGCCTACCGTGGCGCCGGCCGGCCCGAGGGCAACTACATCATGGAGCGTTTGGTCGACGCTGCGGCACGCGAGATGGGCATTGATCGCATCGAGATCCGCCGCCAGAACCTGGTGTCGCCCGCGGCCATGCCGTTCACCGCGGCGAGTGGCCAGGTCTACGACAGCGGCGACTTCGACCCGATGTTCGACATGGCGATGGCGGCATCGGACTGGGGCGGTTTTGCCGGGCGGCGGGCGGCGTCGGAGGCGGCGGGTCTGAAACGCGGTCTCGGCATTTGCGCCTATCTGGAAGTCTCTGCACCACCGGGCAAGGAGATGGGCGGTTTGCGTTTTGGCGAGGACGGCCGCGTGACCATCGTTAGCGGTACGCTCGATTACGGCCAGGGCCACCGCGCTACCTTCGCGCAAATTCTCTCGGCTCGCCTCGGCATCGGATTCGACAAGATCGACCTATTACAGGGCGACAGCGACGAGCTGATCGTCGGCGGCGGCACCGGCGGCTCGCGCTCAGTGATCGCCGAAGCTGGCGCGTTGTACGAGACCGCCGCCGAGGTCATCAAAAAGGGCCGCGCCGTTGCCGGCCATGTGTTGGAAGCGGCGGTCGAGGATGTCGAGTTCGCCGATGGTACGTTCCGCATCGCCGGCACCGACCGCAGCATCGGTCTTATCGAGTTGGCGGCGCGTATGCGTGAACTTAGCGGTGCCGACGGCCTGCCGGAAACCCTCGATACCGAGCTTGTCCACAATACCGCGCCGTCGTCGTTTCCTAACGGCGTGCATGTCTGCGAGGTCGAGATCGATCCCGAGACTGGCGCCACCACGGTTGATCGCTATTTCGTTGTCGACGATTTCGGCACGATCGTCAATCCGCTACTGGCCGAGGGCCAAGTGCATGGAGGCATCGTTCAAGGTATTGGCCAGGCACTGTTGGAAAAGGTCATCTATGACGGCGACGGCCAGCTGCTTACTGGTTCTTACATGGATTACGCCATGCCGCGCGCCGATCATGTGCCCGACATCGCCTTCGAGGATCATCCGGTGCCGGCGACCACCAACGTCATCGGCGCCAAGGGGGCGGGCGAGGCAGGTTGCAGCGGCGCGTTGGCGGCGATCATGAACGCAATGGTCGATGCGCTGGCCGAATATGGTGTTACCAGCATCGACATGCCGGCGACGCCACACCGAGTGTGGCAGGCGATCAACGGCGCAAATGGGTGAGGCTTACCTCTCGGGCTTTTCGATGATGTTGCAAACGGTACGGGCGCGGGCGGCGGCAATCCCGCCGCCGTTCGCTGGATTTCTGATGGTCATTCTGGCCGCCGCGCTGTTCGCGGCGATGCACAATACCGTCCGTTTCGTCGCCGTCTCCGGTGATATTCACCCGTTCGAGGCGGCGTTTTTTCGCAACCTGTTCGGGCTGTGCGTTTTTATCCCCTTTCTGGTGCGACACGGGCTGGGCGTGTTCCGTACCCGGCGACTTGGCCTGCATTTGGGGCGGGCGGGAATGAATTCGATTTCTATGCTGTCCTGGTTTACCGTGCTGTCATTGATGCCTGTCGCGAACGCCACGGCGCTCAGCTTGATAGGGCCGGTGTTCGTTGCCCTGCTCGCCATCGTGATTCTGGGCGAGCGGGTAGGGCCGCGGCGCTGGTTTGGCATCGGCTTGGCGCTTGCCGGCGGTCTGATCATCATCCGGCCGGGTTTTGTCGAGATCGGCCTTGGCACCTGGCTCATACTGTTTTCCGCCCTCGTCGTGTCGGGTTCGAAACTTATTGCGAAGGTTTTGTCGGGAACGGAATCTGCGGTTACCATCGTCGCCATGCTGACCGTCCTGACGGTCCCGATTATCCTGGTGCCGGCGCTGTTCGTTTGGCAGACACCGACCCTAGAGCAGCTCGGGTTGCTATTCCTGATCGGCATATTAGGCACCACCGGCCACCTGTTGTTCGTTCAGGCCTATAAGCTGGCCGACATCAGCCTTGTCGAGCCGGCGATCTTCACCCGCATGATCTGGGCGGCGCTGATCGGCTTGGTGCTGTTCTCGGAATTTCCTGACATGTGGACCTGGATCGGCGGTGCGGTGATTGTCGTCGGCACCACCTACATCGCCCGGCGCGATACCATCCGCGGCGCGCAAAAGGGCCTGGAAGCGCAAACCCCGGTGGGGGACTGAGGCTGGGGCGCCTGCATTCTTCGAGACGCGATCTTTGATCGCTCCTCAGGATGAAGTTGGTTTTTAACTTAATTAACCAAAATCCTTATCCTGAGGAGGGACAGCAGGACCCGTTTCGAAGGATGAAGGGTAGGAGGATAATTCGCTTACGTCAGCGACTTGCCGTAGCGCCAGCGGTTGATGCGCACCTCGCCGAATACGCCGCTGGCGGTCATCGGTTCGTTACCGACCAGTTCCTCGGCGGCGGCGCGGTCGGCGACCTCGATTATGAACAGGCTACCGAGCAGACCGATGCCGTTATCGGTGCGCAAGGGACCGTGGGCGATGTAGCGGTCGATGATCGAGCCCTGATAGGTGTGGTGCGCAGTGGCGGTCGACAGTCGCAACGCCGCCGCGTCGGGGCCGTCTATGCATTCGCAGACGAACATCTGCATAGCTGGGTCGGGTACACGATCGCCGTAACGCAGCCGTTTGCTACTGACGAGGCGCATGATCAACGGCGCTTCCAGCAGCCCCGCCTGGGCGTAACCGTCACCGCCGGCAAGAGCCTCCGCTGCGGCGCGATCGGGTACGTCGATGACGCACATGGTGCCGATGGGCGTGGCGCCGTCGTCGGACAGTAGTGGGCCGGCGAAATGAAACTGTTCAAGGTGGGCCCGCTGATGGGCCACATGCGCGTCCATCGCCTGCTCGCGCAGGTCCAGGCTATCGGGCTTGTAAAAACTGCGAATAAAGAAATGGGCCGGCCGCGACAGGTAGTAATCCTGCAGCGCTTGGCCCGATAGGCCGTAGCGCGGATCATCGGGTCGGTAGCCCCCTGGGTTGCTGGTGTCGTCAGGCATGGTCGTTTTCGTTCCAATTACGCGGGAGGGTACTGCGCCCGGAAATAACGGGCAATATCGATACGCCGGGCGACCCAGACGGCGTCGCCCAGGGAATCGATCTGGTGCAACAAAGCCGTGACGGTGGCGAAACGCGCCGGCCGGTTGGATTCGGCACACCGCGCTTGTCTTCTTCGATCAGCACGTCGAGACCGGCCTTGAAGTAATCGACAAAAGGCTCGGGTCCGGAGAATTTGTTGTAGGGATGGAAGAACTTCATTCTGAAGTGCGAATCCGTGGCACGCTTGGTTAATGCCGTTTCTGACCCAGAGGGGTTACACGCGTTTCTAAAGCTCATTTATATTCGAAACTTCGGTGACCTTCTGTCCGGCTAAGCTACCGATGCGCAGGCGGGCGCCGCATGCCGGCGCATGAAATCCACGAACGTTTCTACGATCTCCGGCTCCAGATGGCCCCATTCTGTGAAAGGCACGACCGGTTCGTCAGAATCCTCGATCGGCAGCATGTGCAATTCGCTACCCGGGATCATTGCATGCACGGTACGGCCAACGTTTGAATTATGCACCCTGTCGTTACCTGGGATGATCACTGTTGGCAGATCGATTGTATTGAGTTCCACTTCGCTTACCCCGAACACCGGCAGGTCCGACCCAGCCATGAACAGATCGCGAAGGTGTGTCTGGATGCTGATGAATTCAGCGACGTCCATCCCCATTAGCCGATCACGGTTGGACGGGTTGGCCGTGATCCGTTCGCCATACTCCGGCGTCGCACAGACCGCTTTCATACCACCGGTCTCGGCCGCACGAATGAACTGGTCGTAATAATGCTCAGGCAAACGCCCGGCGGCGAATGCTCCGCCCGTAACCCGCAACAGCAACAAGCCCTTTACCGCTTGAGGATGTCTAAGGGCGAAGAAGAGCGCCGTGCGCGCTCCAGAAGATGATCCGCCAATAAAGGCTGGGCGCGCATCGAGAACTTCGAGCAGCGCGTTAAGATCGTCGGCCCAGACTACTTCCTCGACTTCATCGGCGGACATCAGGATGTCCGATGCGCCCGTGTTTCGCCTGTCGTGCAGCAGGACTCTAAAGCCTTGCGCGGCCAGCTTCTCCGCCATGGGTACGAACTCGTCGTATCCACGCCGGCCACCGGTTATGAGAGTCACGAAGGGGCCGTCGTCACCGGTAATTTCATAGCGGAGGTTGACCCCGCGAATCTCTGCAAAAGCCATGTATGTTTTGTCCTTTCGAAACGCTATTCAACGGCCACCATATTGCCGTCCGCATCGAGCTTCAGACCGTCTGCTGCAGCTTGGTCGATGATGTCCTGTGGCCGGCTGACGGTCGTATTCTCAGTCCCAGAGATGATAACCAACAAATGGCTATATGTATCACCAACATTCTTGAAGCTGCGCATAACGCGTGCGGGCACCGAAATACAATCCATTGGGCCCAACACCATCTCCTCAGCTTCTTCGCCCTCGTTCCAACAGATCGCCCACTGCCCCGAGATGGGGATGAAAACCTCAACCTCAGCGTCGTGGCTATGCATAGCAGATCCATTGTTTGGCTCGGCTCCCACATAAGCAACGTTAAATCCGGTGGAATCGACGATGCTCGGTTCCGTGTCCGGATCTTCCGATACACCACGACCTATGATGGAATAGATGTCACGCTGAAAGCCTGGGATACCTTGGGTGATCATGAGCTGGATGTTTGGCGTTTGCTCTTCGAAAATGGCGACGCGTTCGCTCATCTCGTCTTGGCTTATCACAGTAATCTCACTCATCCAGTGTCCCTCTCTGTTTAGACGCTATCGTCGAATTTGCACCATAACACCCGTAGCGTGGTTCGTTTAAATGGGCCGCGACGGTGGCCCGTATTTATTTTTCCGGCGGATTTCGCATGGGTGGCCTATTGCGCACAGCACTTAATAAAGCGGATTTGAGTCGCATGGCGCACCGGCGCCTAACTAAGATCCTGTTTGGTAAGAAACTGGTCCAGCCTCTAGTGATCGACCCGATAGGGCCTACGGTAGTTGTTTGGTATCGCGGTGAGACCGCGTTCACGCGCGTTGAGCGCCGGGTTGCCGAATAGCGCGATACTGTCGCCATTTTCAACATAGTTAGTGATCAACTAGCGCACGGGCCGTTTCGCTATGGTTCTCTCAAACTAGTCACGCGGAATGTCGGCTTCTTCTTCCAGCAATTTCAGGATCACCGCGGCATCCCTGTCCTGCCAGCCGCGGTCGTTAGCGGCCTCGTAGTACGATCCGGCGACATCGAACAGCGGCGTTGGCACGCCGAGCTTTTCGGCGAAGTCGGCGATAATGCCTTTGTCCTTTAACTGAATCGCCAGCGCGGCGGTGATGTTGTTGTCGTAATCGCCGGACGTCCACTGAGCCGCGCGGGTGTCGAAAATACGCGAGTGGGCGGCGCTGTCACGCACCACCTTCCCAAACAGGTCGAGATCGATCCCAGCTTTACGCGCCATCACAAAACCCTCGGCGCAGGTCAAATTATGAATGGCTATAATCAAATTGAGGATGTATTTGATTTTGGTGCTCATACCGAACTCACCGACGTAAATAACCGAGTGGCAAAAACTATTGAGCACCTCTTCGATGCGGTTGAAGGCGTCTTTTTTACCGCTGACGGTCATTGCCAACTCGCCGGCTTGCGACTGCGGGCGGGCGCCCGAGACCGGACAGTCGAGCAGTACCACGCCGCTCGCCGCCTGTTGTGTCCGCGCCGCTTCCTTCGTTTCCAATGTGAAGGTGCACAGGTCGGCGATGACGAGGTCTGATTTCCCGGCATCCGCCAGGGCCGTCATCGTCGTCTCATAGGCGGCGATGTTGGCCACCGCGACGACTACCAGATCGCTTAGCGCCGCCACTACAGCTGCGTTGTTGGCGGGGGTCGCGCCGGTGCTGGCGATACGGCCAGCGTCGATATCGTAGCCGACGACGTCATGCCCTGCGGCCGCAAGATTTTTTGCCACGCCATTACCGATATTACCTAGACCGATAACGCCAACTTGCATCGCTTAGCCTCTCTTGATTAATTTTTCTTAGCCGCCTTTCGACGAATTGCTGGCGCGCGGTTTCTGCGGCGCGGGATGCCGGCCATCTGCTCGTAGATGCGGGTGATCACGCCGGGGTCCTCGCTGCCGTAGCCTTGGGCCAACGCGGCAAAAGTCGGCGCCATGCTGGCCAGGAACACTGGCACCGGCACGTTGTAGTCCTTCGCGTACTGTTCGATCAGCTCGTTATCCTTCATCATGACGGTGAGATCGGCGGTCTTAACCCGCGGGTCGGCATATTCGTCGTTGAACATCAGCGGCCCGCGATACTCGGCGACCCGCGAATTACCGGCCGATGGTTTCAGCACTTCCTGGAACGTCTTCAAGTCCACCTCCGACGCGCGCGCCAGCGTGATCGCCTCGGCCAGAATGGCGTCGTGGGCGCTAATCATCATGTTTATGAGCAGCTTAAGCTTCGAACTGTCGCCGAAAGAGCCGACGTAATAATGGATTTTGGTGAAGGCGGGCAAAATCGACTTTACCTTGTTGTAAGAAGACTTTGGCCCACTGATCATGATTGTGATTTCGCCTGCTTCGGCTTGGCGTCCGGCGCCGCTGACCGGCGCGTCGAGCAACACCGTGCCCTTCTTGGCCAGCGCGGTACGATTGCGGTCCTTCTCGTCGAAGGACAGCGTGCTGGCCTCGAGAACCACCAATCCCTTTTTGCCACCGGCGACAAGCCCGGTTTTACCCTGCACGACTTCGTCGAGCACCGACGCGGTCGCCACCGAGGTAATGACGACGTCGGATTTGCGGGCGACCTCGGCGTTGGATTTAGCCACCACGCCACCTGCCGCCTTGAATTTGCGTGCTCGCGTTGGGCTGGGGTCGTAGCCGGTTACATGAAAGCCGTTCCTGACCAAGTTGCCGGCGAACCCGCCGCCCATAATGCCCAGACCGCACACACCAACACGTAACGCCATGACCGTTCTCCCCGAGATTTATTTTATATTGGCTGGAGTATAGCTAGTCCGAAGTTGGGCGCATACACTTGGTGAGGATACGGATTTTTATGCAGCTACCGCAAGTCTTGATCGACGATTTGAGTAATACCGAACTGGCTGGCGGCGAGTGGTTTTCACCGGCTGGTGCGCCACCGGAAATTCCGGACGGGCTGGGTGCCTACTTGTTACTCATTGGCCTGGCGCAACCAGTCGTTTTGAATGCCTCGCGCTTCGCCGGATTTGAGTTTCCTGCAGGCTGGTACGTCTATGCCGGTAGCGCCAAGGGGCCGGGCGGACTGCACGCCCGCGTAGCGCGTCATCTGCGACGCGATAAGCGCGCCCACTGGCATGTCGATCATTTGACTGATGACGCATCGGTGATGCCACTGTGCTTTCCCGGCGCTGACGAGTGTAGTCTGATGGACGCCTTGATCGCGGCGCTGGCCTTCACCATACCGGCGCCGGGGTTCGGCAGTACCGACTGTCGCCGCTGCGATAGCCATCTTGTCCGCTGGGCTTGACGCCGCTGCGCCGGTAATAAACCGGGGCCTACCACCAGGGCGGTGCCGCGCTGCCCTCGTTATATTCGCCAGAGCGCGTGACGTAGATTTCCTTGCGGTGGGTCTTCCTTAGTTTGCCGCGCAGCGCTTGATCGAGCCAATCGAGACCGGACGAGACCCACTCCTGCGACGGCGGACCGATCGGGTGGAATTCCTGGCCGTAAGTCCAGAACTCCTTGGGTGCTGGCACATTCTTGTAGAAGGCGAACGAATCCTCCAGCGTTGTCAGTTCGTCAAATTCGCCCTGAATGAATAGGATCGGCTGACAGATTTTCTTCGCCACCGACGCATTGAGCACAAGCTCATTAGCGAACTTGTTGAATGCCGCTTCGTCGTTGATGCCGGCCATATACATAAAGTTTGATTTGAAGTTTGGTTGGGCGATATTGAAGATGATGTGTTTTGCGCCGTAGCACGCCATGCCGGTCACCGTCGCCTTGATACGCCGGTCGTGCGCAGTCACCCGGCTACCCCAGTAAGACCCCATGGAGATACCGAACAGGCCGAGGCGGCGTGGGTTAATTTCCTTGCGCTTAACGACCCAGTCGATCATTTGTTCGGCGGCGAGTTCATAGTTTTTGTGAGTAACTTTGAGGCCATAGGTTAGACTCTCGCCCTGGCCGGGGCCGTCGATCGCCAGTGCGCACCAACCGCGCGGCAGGATGTGGCGCTCGATGAAGCCGTGCCAATCTTCCTTGAACATGTCCATGCCCGGTATCAGCACGACGCAGGGTGCGTTGTGCGCACCTTTAGGCGCCTCGAAGATGCCGTAAATGTTTTTGCCGCCGAACGGGATGCGTACTCGTTCGATGGTTTGATCTTTTAACTTAGCCATGGCGTTGAAGTTGCGCACGCAATGGCGCTGGTAATCCTTGCGACGGGTATCGTCACGGAAGAACGAATAGAATACCCGGCCGTTCAGCACCGAAGCGCGGTGGTACAGATTGGCGGCTGCCGTGTTGTGTCCGCGCCGTTGCCAGTACTTCGCTTTGGCTTCGACCTCCTTGGCCACTGTGGCGAAGGCCGGCACGATGTGCATTGTGCTCTTGACCTGATCGAAGACGCGGGCGATGTCGCCGGCGTTGTAGCCAATTTCGGCGAAAAAGGGACCGACATCGGGGTGTAGGACATCCCACCCGCCAAAGCTGATCAACGCATCGAGAACCCAGCGTTGTCCGTCGCGTTGTGTCGCCATAATTTTTCCCCTTGTTTTGTTGTTTCCTCCCGACGCCCAGACGCCGGGCTTGGCTAAGCGATGACGATTCTACAGGTCGATAAGACCGGCGCAACAAAGCTTTCGTGCAATGCTACCACGGCAGAATGCGGCGGTCGGGTGTCGGGGCGGGTGCGGTGTGGGGAGGGTTGGCAGCTAACCCTATAAGCAAAAGGTTTAATCTCGCCCGCCGGTCCATTCTTGTAGGATAGGCCTGTAGGTTTGGTCACAGGACTTTGCTCGCAATAATTTGAGTACGCTGTTTCAAAATAGCAGGTAACCTGCTAACTAAAATTTCCAAATTTTATTAAAACGGGAAAAACCACCAATCGAACAACGGCTTAAGCAGGACGAAATGGGCGCAGATATACGGGCGGACGATGCGGTTACGGGGCAATTCGGGCAACTAGCGTGGATCGAAATAACCGGCGCTGGCAAGCGATACGGTGACCTACAGGTGTTTCAGAATATCAATCTGAAATTCAGCGAGGGCGTGATCGCCACTGTCTCCGGCCCGTTGGGTTGCGGCAAGACCACCCTGCTGCGCTGCATTGACGGTCTGCTGTTCGAGCTGACTATGAACTGGATCATGCGGCAGTATTTTTCTTGGTGCCAATGCGATAGCCGGTGCGAGTAACGCTCGTCGGTAATCATGATCACGGCAGGCATCGCCGGTCTAGGCTGGTGGGGGAAAAATCTGGTCCGCTCCGTTCAGGGCGACAGCGCCGCGATTTCGTTCAGCGCCGGTGCCGTGCGTTATCCGGACAAAGTAGAAGGCTTTGCGGCCGAGCAGGGCCTCACACTGTTCAATAGCCTGGATGCCATGCTCGTCGACGCTGGTATCGACGCTGTCGTGCTGGCCACGCCGCATTCGCTGCATGCTGAACAGATGCTCGCCGCCATCACTGCTGGCAAGCACGTCTTCTGTGAAAAGCCGTTCACCATGAACAAGAAAAATGCCGAACGCGTTATCGCCGCGGCCAACGCGGCTGGTGTCATGGTGGCGGTCGGCTACAACCGGCGCTTCCACCCGGCGATGACCGAGTTGCGCCGGCGTATCACTGACGGCACGCTGGGCACGCCGCTCTTGGTTGAGGCGATGGCGGCGATTCCGGCGAGCCTGTGGATGGAGGCCGACAACTGGCGCTTTAGCCGCGCGGAATGGCCGGCCGGCGGCCTGACACCGATGGGGGTACATCAAATCGACCATATGGTGGAATTGTTCGGACCCATTACCTCGGTCACCTGCCACAGCATCAACCGCGTGGTCGCGGCTGACATCGACGACACCACGGCGGTGCTTGTTGAATTCGCCAGCGGCATGAACGGGTTCCTGTCGACCCTGATCGCCGCCCGGGCCGACAATCGGTTCGCCGTTTATGGCTCAGTGGCAAGCGCCGAAATCAGGACGCGGTCGTACAACCGTCTTGAAATCGCGCCGTTGGAGGGCGAACCGGAAATCATCGACTTCGGCGACTACGACATGGACGTGAAGACGCTAAAGGCTGAACTGGAGGCGTTTGCCGATGCGGCTGGTGGCGGCGCACCGTTCCCGGTGACACAGGATCAGATCGTCCATGTGGTCGCAGTGACCGAAGCTATCATCATCGCGGCGGAAACGGGACAGCCGGTGCGAGTCGGTTGACGGCCAGCGCAGCGCCGCTAGTTTGCTACGGTTATTTCCAGCACAGTAGGGAGGATACAATGATCAAAGCAGGTGTCGCCGGTTTGGGCCGGTGGGGACAAAACCTTGTGCGCTCGGTGCAGGACAAAAGCGAAAACATTTCATTCACCGCCGGCATGGTGCGCCACCCCGATAAGGTGGCCGACTTTTGTACAGAACAGGGTCTGGAGCTATTCGACAATTATGACGTCATGCTCGCCGACGGCGATATCGACGCTGTTGTGCTGGCGACGCCGCATTCGCTGCATGCTGAACAGATGCTCGCCGCCATCACTGCTGGCAAGCACATCTACAGCGAAAAGCCCTTCACCATGCACAAGGAAGAGGCCGAACGCGTCATTACCGCGGCCAACGATGCTGGCGTGCAAATCGTTGTTGGTCAAAACCGGCGTTTCCATCCGGCGATGACCGAACTGCGCAGCCGTCTGGCCGACGGTGCGCTGGGAACGCTGCTCCATGTGGAAGCCTTTGAATCGATTCCTGGTGGCCTGCTGTTTCCGCCCGGCGACTGGCACCTTAATCGCTGGGAATGGCCGGCGGCCGGCATGACTCCATTGGGTATTCACTTGATCGACGGTATGGTCGATTTGTTCGGCACCGTCACTTCGGTTTACTGCCAGAGTGTCCAAAAGTTCATTGAGGCGGACGTCGACGATATTTCGTCGGTACTGTTGCATTTCGGCAGTGGCATGACCGGGTATATCTGCACTATCGTGGTGGCGCGGCCAGAACTGCGCTTTGCTGTTCATGGCACCGACGCATCGGCGGTGATCAGCGCCCGTTCGTACAACACGCTCGACATTACGCCGTTCAAGGGCGAGCCAGAAACAATCTGCTACGACGACTTCGATATTGAAGCCGATGCCTTGACTGCCGAGCTTGAGGCGTTTGCCGAAGCCGTTGAGGGCCGCAAGCCCTATCCGATTCCGCACGACCAGATCATCCACGTGGTCGCAGTGCTTGAGGCAATCGTTAATTCGTCGGAAACGAAAGCACCGGTGGAAGTTGGCTGATGAGGTGAGCGGCTCGCCTGTCGAATCTCTCAGTGTAGTCACCCTCGCCACCGCTTACCGCGGCGACCTGGCCCAAGATCGATGAAAGTTCTGACATAGTTGCAGTACTAGTTTACGTTGTGAAATGAGCTAGCCGGTCCAGCGGCCGCCGTTGACGTCGAGCGTGGCTCCGGTGGTAAACGCCGCGCCGGGCGTGGACAGATACCAGACCGCGTGGGCGATTTCTTCCGGCGTACCGAGACGGCCGACCGGCATTGCTTCGGCTAGCGCTCCCAGGCGCTCGGCGTGCAACACGGCGATGCGCGGCGTCATCACGGTACCGGGCGCCACCATGTTGACGGTGATTCCGAATGACGCTAGTTCGACCGCGACGCGGCGGGTCAATCCCCCGACGGCGGCCTTGGCGGCGGAATAGTCGAGCGCGGCGTGAGCCGAGGCTGTACGCCCGGCAGCAGAACCAATAGAAACGATACGACCATAATTGTTGGCCTTCATAACCGGCACCACGGCGCGCAATGGGATGTAAATTCCTGTTAGATTCCAGTCGATGCCGGCCCGCCACCGCTCGGTGTCGTGCTCCTCGATCGTCGGCGTGTCGTGGAAACCGCCGGCGCAGTTAGCGAGGATATCGAGGCGGCCATACTTGTCGACGATCGCGGCGACGGCGGCGTCCATATCCGCCTCCGACGTGCAGTCGCCAGAGATGAATATCGCCTCGCCACCGCTGGCGGTTATGCCGTCGACCATTCCCTCACCGGTTTTTACGTCACGATCGATTATCGCCACCTTGGCGCCTTCGGCTGCATAGCGTTCGGCACAGGCGCGGCCGATTCCTGCTGCGCCGCCGGTCACGACAGCAACTTGGTCTTCTATGGATGCAATCTCGGTCATTGGCTTAATCTTTAGTTCCCCGCCGTTGTGGCAGAGGTTCTCGTTTGTGGATCACTGAATTCTGGCATGATTTTGGCGCCGAAGGTGTGCAGCGCCCGTCCGGCAACTGGTCGGGCGCTGACCGTCGGCACCATTGTTAACCAGCGGATGGGCGGCGGCAAGGCCATCCGCGCGCGAGGCGCTGGCGCGATCGATAACTTTGGCGCTAGAGTAGGTGATAGCGAATGAGAGAGATGCGCTAACGCATCCCTAATCCAGGGGGATATCATGGACGACATCAAATATACAAATGACGGCCTGTTCCGCAGTGAGGTACGCGAGGGCATGCGCGTTGATTGGGACGTGCCGGTTGAGATGGACGACGGCCTTGTCCTGCGTGCCAACGTCTACCGGCCCGACGACGACGGCCAATATCCGGTGGTCATGTCGCACGGACCTTATGGCAAGGATCTCCATTTCGAGGAGCTCTATTCGACCTGCTGGGAGCTGATGTGCGAGAACCATCCGGACGTACCCGCCGGGTCGACCAACATCCACCAGAGCTGGGAAGTCTGCGACCCAGAGAAATGGGTGCCGCACGGCTATGTCTGTCTGCGCGTCGATAGCCGCGGTGCCGGCCGCTCGCCGGGTTACCTCGAACATTTCTCGCCGCGCGAAACCCAAGACTTCGCCGACTGTATCAACTGGGCCGGCATGCAGCCCTGGTCGAACGGCAAGGTCGGCCTCAGCGGCATTTCCTATTACGGAGTCAACCAATGGCACGTTGCCGCGCTCAAGCCCAAACATCTAGCGGCAATGGCCGTGTGGGAAGGCTTCTCCAATTTCTACCGCGAATCGGCCTACAATGGCGGCATCTATACGTCGTTCATGCGCCACTGGTACGATAAGCAGATAATGCCGATCCAGCACGGCTACGGTGAACGCGGCTACAAGTCGCGCGTCACCGGCGAATGGGCCGCGGGCCCGGAAACACTGTTGGAAGAGGAACTCGTTGCCAACCGTTTCGACCTTCACGGCAGTTTCAGCAGCCATGATATGGACGACGAATTCTACGCCGCGCGCACCGCCGATCTGTCGCTGATCGAAACGCCGCTGTTGAGCTGCGCCAACTGGGGCGGCGCGCCACTGCATCCGCGCGGTAATTTCAATGGCTTCATGGAAGTTGGATCGAAGGAAAAGTGGCTAGAGGTGCACGGCCTCGAACACTGGTCGCTGTACTACACCGATTACGGCAACGACCTGCAGATGCGCTTCTTCGATTGCTTTTTGAAGGGCGACGATTCTGGCTGGAAGGATCAGCCGCGTGTGTCGCTAAACGTGCGCCATCCGGGTGAGAAATTCGTTCTGCGCGGCGAAGACGAGTGGCCGCTAGCGCGTACCGAATGGACCAAGTACCACCTGCAGTCGGCCGGCCATGTACTGTCCGCCGAGTCACCGGCCAACGGGGCGGAAATCGCCTACGAAGCCATGGGTGACGGGCTGACGTTTGTCTCGATGCCGGTCGAGAGGGACACTGAAATCTGCGGCCCCATGGCGGTCAAACTGTGGGCCTCGTCGTCGACCACCGACGCCGACTTCTTTGTCATCCTGCGGGTCTTCCAATCCGATTTGAAGGAAGTGACATTCCGTGGCGCGCTCGATCCGCACACACCGGTGGCCTCGGGCTGGCTCAGGGCGTCGCACCGCAAGCTCGATCCTGAGAAGTCGCGGCCGGAGCGGCCATACCAGACCCACGACGAGAAGCAACCGTTGACACCGGGTGAGGTGTACGAGCTGGATATCGAAATTCACGCTTCAGGCATCGTCGTGCCCAAAGGTTACCGCTTCGCGCTGTCGGTACGCGGCTGCGATTACGTCTATCCGGGTGAACCCAACGCTGGCCTGTCGAACATGAAGAACGTGTTCACCGGCGTCGGACCGTTTCTGCACGACGACCCCGACAACCGGCCCGACAAGATTTTCGATAACACGGTGACACTGCATGTGGGGCCAGACCGCCCGGCGCATGTGCTGTTACCGGTCATTCCGGAGAAATAGCGGCTTCAGGTCGTTGAGCTAGGGAGTAAGCGATGAAAGCTGTGATGATGCACGAGTTTGGCGGGCCCGATGTCCTCAAATACGAAGAGATCCCGACGCCTGAGTTAGGGCCCGACGACGTGTTGGTGAAGGTCCATGCGGTCTCGGTGAACCGTACCCTCGATCTGGTGGTGCGTGAAAACAAGTATGCCCGTACGCCGCCGCTACCCCACATCCTTGGCGTTGATCCTTCCGGCGTGATCGAGGCAGTCGGGTCGAACGTCACTGACCGCAAGGTCGGCGAGCGGATCTATTGTAGCCTGTTCGTGCCCTCCGACGATCCCGCCGCGATGAACCTACCTGGGGTCGGCAGTGTGCTGTTTTTAGGTGTTAATGTGTGGGGTGGCTATGCCGAGTACGTCAAAGTGCCGGCTTCGATCGTGCTGCCGATTCCCGACAGTCTGGGATTTCCCGAGGCCACAGTGGTTGGCCGCCATCTGGCGACCGCGATCAACCAGATCGAGGGCATAGGTCAGGTTAAGGAGGGCGATTGGGTGCTGGTGATGGGGGCTGCCGGTGGTCTGGGCAGCTGCGCTATTCAGGTCGCCAAATTCAACGGCTGCCATACAATTGGCGCTGCGGGCTCCAACGAGCGGGTGCAGGCTGTGCTCGATTGCGGTGCCGACCACGCCGTCAACTACCGTGCCCACGATCTAGCGGAAGAGGTGCAGAGGATCACCGGCGGGCAGGGCGTCAACTTGGTGCTTGAAAACATCGGTGATCCCGAGCTGTTCAAGGGTGCGTTCAATAGCATGGGGCGCGGCGCCAAGATGGTCACTGCCGGGGCGCACGCCGGCGGCCATGTCGAGCTCGACCTGTGGAAGCTCTACTTGTTCCAGCTGCAGATCATCGGCGAGCCGCGCGAACAGCCCGGCGGCCTGGCGCGGGCACTGCAAATGGCCGGCGAGCAGAATATCAAATGCCTGATCGACAAGATCGTGCCACTGAGCGAAGCTGCCGAAGCGCACGCCTACGCCGCCAGGCGCGGTGGCGTAGGCAAGGTGATTCTCGACCCGACACTGGGGTAGGCGCGAACTAGAACGTATTAGAGAAATTGGACAAGACCGGGTTTATCGCAGGCCGGACGTGTTATTATGGACTTCTGGAACACAGAACCTAGTTGGTATTGGAATGCCGTTTGCAAGACGGCATCGGATGTAGGTCGCGCGCGACTGGCGTGGCGGCCATTCTTGGCACACTGATCAAACTCAATCATAAGGCGACGCCGTCATGCGGAGATATTTAGACATAAACCTGGGGGATCAATCCATCGAGACCCAACAATTAGAGGGCGCAGAGTGCATTCGCGCTGGCCGCCACCTGATCGCCAAGACGCTGCTGGAGCGTGGCCTGGCCGAGATCGATCCGCTGTCGCCGGAAAATCCGTTGATCTTTTCCGCCGGACCGCTGTCCGGTTCGAACTTCTCCAACGCCAATCGTATCAGCGTCGGCTGCAAGAGCCCGCTTACCGGCGGAATCAAGGAAGCCAACGCCGGTGGCACCTTCGCTTTCGCGCTCGGCCAGCTGGAAATATCCGGCTTAACGCTGCAGGGCGCCTCGGCGAATTGGGTGGTCATCCGCATCACAAAGGACGATGATATCACTTTCGAGGACGCCACCCCTTACCTCGGCAAGGGTAATATTGAGGTGGCGGCGCTGCTGTTCGAAAAATACGGCGACAAGGTTAGCCTGGGCATATGCGGGCCGGTTGGCGAGTACCAGGGTTTGATCTCTGGCATTGCGTTCACCGATCCGGAGGGGAGGCCCGTGCGCATTGCTGCGCGTGGCGGCGTCGGTGCGGTGATGGGCTCGAAGAAGGTCAAGGCGATTGTCGTTGACATGAAAAAGATGCCCCCATTCCATGATCGCAAGGCGGTGATGGGCGGCGTTAAGGAATACGGCAAGCTGCTGCGCGAGGACCCGGCTGTTGAGGCGTTCGGCCTATATGGCACGGCGATGGTCACCGATGTGACCAACCAGCTGGGCGGCCTGCCAACACGCAACTTCAGCGAAGGCCGGCTGGTCGACGCTAGCGAAGAGACCTTGAAGCTAGGTGGCTCCTACATCCGCGAATTGAACATGGAACGCGGTGGCGAACCGGCCCACGCCTGTATGCCCGGCTGCCTGATCCGGTGCAGCAACATCTATGTCGACGAAGACGGCGAAGAGATGGTGTCGCCCATGGAATACGAAACGCTGGGTCTGATGGGCAGCAACTGTGGCTTGTCCGACCCCGACGACGTCGCCCGGGCGAACCACCAGGCCAACGATCTGGGTGTCGACACCATTGAAGTCGGCGCCATGATCGGGGTGCTGATGGAGGCTGGCGAAGGCGAATTCGGCGATCCTGGTTTCATGTTGGCGGCGCTCGACGATATTCGCGCAGGCAACGAGCGTGGCCGCATTCTGGCTCAAGGCACCGCCCGGGTCGGCGAACATTACGGGGTCGAGCGGGTACCGGTGATCAAGCAACAGGGTATCAGCGCCTACGACCCGCGGACCATCGAGGTTACTGGCATTTCCATGATGCTAACCGCCCAGGGCGCCGACCACACCACCGGTAATATCCCGACCCACGAGAGTGCCGATATGACCACCGAGGAGCTGACCGAAGCTAGCCTGGAGATCCAGGTCCTGTGCGCGGCAGCCGATTCGCTGGGCCTTTGCCTGTTCGGACGGTCGGTCACCAATATCAATCCCGATCTGATCGTCAACGCGCTCAATGCGGCACATGGCACCAATTTCGATGCCTCTTTCCTGGCCGATCTGGGCCGCGAGGCTTTGCAAATGGAATGGGAATTTAATCGCCAGGCCGGTTTCACCGAGGGAGACGACGAACTGCCGTCGTTCTTCTACGATGAAGCCCTAGAGCCTACCGGCAAGACCGCCCGCCACCGCAGCGACGAGGTTAACCAGGCCTTGCGCAAACTTCTCGGTGGCGACAAGGCGGCGGCGTTGTAGCGCGGCCTTATTGGAGCTAGCGGCATAGAAAAAAGGGAGGATCGTGGTCTCCCCCTTTCGCCTTTTCAGTGACTGACATAGCTCTGATGATCTGCAGATAGTTCGCCACGGATAACACCTATAGGGACTGGCTACGAAACTGGTCTCAGATTTTTTTCAGAGTGAAGGGTGGCAGATACGGGGTATGCAGGTCTGTTACGCTAATTTCTGCTGGTAACGCATTGAGAGTCCCGGTCATATTCTCGCAATCTGAACTATCGCCATTCCGGAATTAACGGGATTTTGCTTCCACCGACTGTACACATAACTTGCCGGTATCCATAAGTTTAGGTTGACACCATCACTTCGGACCACCGCATACGGACTAAGTGCCGGTAAGAACCCGCGGTCGGTTCGGAGGATACTAATTCCCGTACAATCGATATTATCGAAATACAAAGGAGCCCCGCCCCACAATTCTCCGGGATAGGCGACTAACAGGACTTCAGGCTTATCTGCGCTGGAATTTGAGACCGCGACCAAAGTAAAAATGTCGATTGCAGTCCAAATCGCGTCAGCAGACAAGACAGTCCCGACTTGCATTCCATTGTCATCCCGTAATACGAAACACGGTCCACCACCCAACCCTGTATTGTCCGCGGCACACACCCACACCTGGCCATCAAACTTCGCTATCTCGTCCGCCAAGCAGCTTAGATCGCTGAGCGTGACAATTGCCGCTATGGTCGGCTTTTTAGCGTAACTATCCGATGATAGAAAACTCACAACGACGATAAGCGCAATCGCCAGAATGAAACCTATGCTACGCATCGCCAATCTTCTTTCTCGCTGCTTTGGAAGCATATTAAATGGTTTGTAAGAATAGAATTACGAAAACTAATTACTCGTACAGATAGAATTACCTATATGGCTATGAAATGCCTAAAATGGTAACTGCTTAGCGACGTGGTATTTATCAGGCGCTTGTGAAGCGGGAACCCAAACCGTCACCCGAAGGGGGCTGAGACGCGTCGATCTTTCGTGCTAAAATACGTTCGACAAGAACTTATCCAGGGTTTTACCGATGACAGACGCCGCCTATGCCCGCGCCGACGCCGATTCAGTGGTCATCGCCGAATTGAGCAAATTGCTTGACGACCGCCTCAGCACCACCATGGCGGTGCGTGAGCATCACGGCCATGGCGAGGACTATTACGCGCCATATCCACCCGACGCGGTGTGTTTTCCCCAGTCGACCGAGGAAGTGGCCGAGATCGTCAAGATCTGCAATGCTCACCGCACTCCGGTCATCCCGTTCGGCACTGGCACTTCGGTCGAGGGTCATGTCACCGCGCCCCATGGCGGTATCACCATTGATTTGATGCAGATGAACGCGGTCGTCGAGGTCAATGCCGAAGACCTCGATTGCCGCGTTCAGGCCGGTGTCACCCGCAAGCAACTCAACGAATATCTGCGCGATACCGGTCTGTTCTTTCCCATTGATCCCGGCGCCGATGCCTCGCTCGGCGGCATGGCGGCGACCCGCGCCAGCGGCACCAACGCTGTGCGCTACGGCACTATGCGCGAGAACATACTGGGGCTCACCGTGGTTACCGCCGACGGGCGCATCGTCAAGACCGGCGGCCGGGCCAAGAAGTCGTCGGCGGGTTACGACCTGACGCGCATATTCGTCGGTTCGGAAGGAACGCTCGGCGTCATCACCGAGGTTAACCTCAAGCTTTACGGCATTCCGGAAAAGATCGCCTCGGCGGTGTGCCAGTTCCCAACGACGGCGGATGCGGTCGACAGCGTCATCCTGACCATCCAGTCGGGCATCCCGGTGGCGCGCATCGAGTTGCTGGATTCGTTGATGATGGACTGGACCATCGAGTATTCGAAACTTGAGGACTATGAGGCAAAACCGACTCTGTTCTACGAGTTTCACGGCACCGAGGCCGGTGTCGAGGAACAGACTCAGATGGTGCGCGCCATCATCGACGAGTTCGGCGGCTCGGCGTTCCAGTGGACCACTACCACAGAGGAGCGCAACAAGCTATGGCAGGCGCGCCACGACGTCTATCACGCCTGCATCGCGCAAATTCCGGGTAAGCAAGGTATCTCGACCGACGTCTGCGTGCCTATTTCGCGGCTCGCCGAATGCATAGCGGCAACCGAACAGGACACCCGCGGCTCGGGCTTCGAGGCGCCGATCGTTGGTCATGTCGGCGACGGTAACTTTCACTGTATTTTTCTCGTCGATATTGACGACGAAGAAGAAATGAAGCGGGCAGAGGACTGCAACGAGCGTATCGTCCAGCGGGCGCTGGCCATGGGCGGCACCTGCACCGGTGAACACGGCATTGGTGTCGGCAAGATGGATTTCCTCGTTGCCGAACAGGGCGAGGCGATAAGCTTGATGCGCACCCTCAAGCAGGCCTTCGATCCCGGCAACATCATGAACCCGGGCAAGGTGGTTCGGGTTTAAAAAGGAAGAATAAAAATGACCACGAATGCGGTGCAGCTGCGCGATGTGCCGTCGGTGCGAGAAAGCGTTAGCGAAGAGGAGTGGCGGGCCCGCGTCGATCTGGCGGCGGCCTACCGGTTGGCCCACGAATACCGCTGGGCCGACAGCATCTACAACCATATCTCCATGCGGGTCCCTGACGAGCCCAACTTCTTTCTGATCAAGGCCCACGAACTGCTCTACAACGAGGTCTCGGCGTCGAACTTGATCAAAGTCGACTTGCGCCGCGACGATGTCGATGAGGCGTTGCACGTCAATCGGCCGGGATTTACTCTCCACGGCGGCCTGTTGTCTGTGCGCCCCGACATCAACTGCGCCTATCACACCCACATCCCATCTTGTGTCGCCGTGGCCACCCAAAAAGACGGCCTGTTGCCCATGTCGCAGAACGCCATGCAGTTTTGGGGTGATATTGGCTACCACGATTACGAAGGCATCACCGAGGATTTGGAAGAGCGTGCAAGCATCGCCGCCAATCTGGGCGACAAGAACGTGCTAATGATGCGCAGCCACGGGGTCGTTACCTGTGGGGCGAGCGTTCGCGATGCCTTTATGCGCATGAAGGCGATGGCCGAGGCGTGCGACATACAGCTGCGCTTGCAGGCTTCCGGCACCGAATACGTCATGCCGCCGGCCGACGTGCTCGAGAAGCAAGTGCGACAGCGAGCAACCCACAATGCTGGTCGCGGCACCGACGACTGGCCCGCGGCCCTGCGCAAGCTCGACCTGATCGATCCGAGTTACAGGGACTAGGCACCGGTGCAATAAGTCTTTGCGTAACACCTCATCCTGAGCTTGTCGAAGGACGACGTGTTACAGGCTGCTAGCCTGATACTTCGATAGGCTCAGCAGGATGTTTTGAAAATACTTTTTTGGAGGGTTTTACCATGATTATCGACCACCGCACCTACACCATGCACCCCGGCAAGCTGCAGGCCTGGCTCGAATTGTGGGAGCGCATGGCGTTGCCGTACCAGATGAAATATCTGGAAAACTTTGTCGGCATGTTCACCTGCGATGTCGGCGACCTCAATCAGGTTGTGCACCTGTGGCAGTACGAAGACCAGGGCGACCGTGAACGCCGCCGCACAGCTATGTACGCCGATCCGGGTTGGCAGGAGTTTGTTCGCGAAGTTGGCAAGCTGGGAGCATTAAAGAAGACCAAGAACAAGATCCTCAAGCCGGTACCGTTCTCGCCGATGCAGTGATGTATGAAGCCTCGTGCTTCGAGATGGTGCTTCGCGTTTCCTCAGCAAAAGGTTTCTTTTTGAGGCCATAACTTAACCTCATCCTGAGGGGAGCCAATAGGTCCGTCTCGAAGAATGAGGGGAGCAATATCCCATCACTTGCTCGCTTATTTCTCCTTCAACTCCGCCTTGAAACGCCGGTCGCGCTTAAGTTTGGCCTCGCGGCGCAGGGCGTCGCCGTGGGCCAACGGCCCTTCGCTGTAGACCACTTGCCACGGCCCGCGGCCGCGGGTGAAGCGGGCGCCGGCACCCGTGTTGTGCTGCACCAGACGCGCGCCGACGTTCTTAGCGATGCCGGTATAAAGCGTGCCGCCGCCATTGCGCAGCACGTAGACGAAGTACTCAGTTGCCATTCAATAGTGGGGAGGCGGTTGGTCGTCGGATGGAGCGCCGCCACCACCGGCCTCCAATGCCGCAACCCGGTCGGTCAGACGATGCAGCCGTTGCGACAACTCGTCGACGGCGCGCGTCTGTTTTGCCAGTATCTCCGATAGGTCCTCGGTCATGCGCTCGTGATGGGCGAGGTGCCTTTCCAGTTCGGTCAACCTTATGTCGGACTTAGAGTTCATGGGGCTTCCCCGGCAACGGCGTTCGCGCGATTATAGCGGAAGGCGAGGGCGCGTGGTCATCCAGGAAAAATAAAGCATGGGGGTATGAATGGTTGATATTCGCATTGGGGTGGTTTCGCCTATGGCGCTTGCCAGTGACATCGTGGCGCCAGCCTTCAACGAACTGTGGCCCGATGCCCAGGTCACCAATCTGATCGACGAATCGCTGCACGCTGACTTCGCCAGCGGTAAGCAGGTTACCGAGGAAACCTACCGTCGCGTCCGGCGGCACTACAACTAAAACACCTGTTGGTCGGCTAAAGGCACAACAGAAATAATGGGAAAAATTTCGATGACACAAATTCGTATTGGCGTTCTGACGCCGGTGGACGTGGCTTTTCCGGCGATCAAGGCTGCCTTTGTGGAACTGTGGCCGGAGGCGCAGCTGGTCTGTGTACTCGATGAATCGCTCTATGCCGATTTTGTCAATCAGGACTTCACCGTCGACGCGCAATTACCCGACGCGGCCTATGCGCGGCTCGCCGACTTGCTGCGCTACAGCCGCAATTCGGGTGCCGTCGGCATTATCTTCTGCGGCTCAGTGTTTGGTCCGTTGGTCGAGGCCGGGCGCGAAGGGCTTGATATTCCGGTGCTGACGGCGTTCGAGGGTATGATCGAAGCGGCGTTCTCGCAAGGCCCGCGGCTCGGTATTCTGACCACCGCCGAAGGCTCGCTGCGCTGTCTGAGCAACGATGTTGGCCGTTATGCCGAGGCCCATGGTCACGATTTCACCATCGTGTCCCGCGTCGTCGCGGGCGGATTCCAGCGGGTTCTGGCGGGCGACCGCGATGGCGCCGACGCCATGATCGTCGAGGCAGCAGCAGAGTTGAGCGGCTGCGACAGCCTGATGCTCGGCCAGTTCTCCATGGGCTCGGCGGCGGACAAAATTGCCGACATGCCCGGCCGCCCGGTGCTTACAGCACCACGCGGTGCGGTGGAAAAACTAAAGCGGTTATTGGGCTGAGTCTGAGGAATCACCTCCCCCACAAGGGGGCAGAGTCTGGACCGTCACACCAGTGGCGTGGCATAAGCCAGCCAAAGATTCTTCTGCGGTTCGACTTGCGTCGTGCCACCGGCACGACGGTTCGTTCCACAGTCCCCTTGACGGGAGCGGGCCGGGGTGGGGTTGATTTTTGTTTTATCCAGCCGCCACTTCCTTTGCCTTCGCCGCGATGCGCTCCGCTGTGACGCGGTATTCGTTTTCCATCGGCTCGGCGTAGGGTACCGGGATGCGCGGCGCACCGATGCGGCGCACCTGGGTCGCAAGCGCATCGCCTAGATTTTCCGCCACGTCGGCGGCGACCTCGGCGCCGAAGCCGCCGACTTGCACCGCTTCCTGGGCGACCAGGAGCCGCCCGGTTTTGGCAACCGAGGTGTAGACCGCGTCCTTGTCCCACGGCCACAGGCTACGCAGGTCGATGACTTCGGCGGAAATGCCGTCGGCGACAAGCAGCTCAGCAGCTTCCGCGGCGACCAACGCCGATTTCGACCATGAGACGATAGTTAGGTCGCCGCCCTCGCGCGCGATCCGCGCCTTGCCGATAGGCACGATTTCCTCGGCATCGCCGGACACATCACCCTCGGCCGCTATCAACTCCTTGTGCTCCATATAGACTACCGGGTCGTCGCAGCGGATCGCCGCCTTAAGCAATCCCTTAGCGTCGGCCGGCGTCGCCGGTGCGACGACGACGAGGCCCGGCGTGTGCACGTACCACGCTTCCGTCGATTGCGAGTGCTGCGCGGCGCCGCCCTTGCGCGCGCCGATCGCCTGGCGCACGACGAGGGGCACGCGCGCCTGGCCGCCGAACATATAGCGGATCTTGGCCGCCTGGTTGACCAGCTCGTCGACCGCGCACATGGCGAAATCGGCCATGCGCAGATCGGCGACCGGGCGTGTGCCAGCAACTGCCGCCCCGACGGCGGCGCCCATGATGGTGTTTTCCGAGATCGGCGTGTTGACGATGCGCTTGGGCCCGAACTCGTCGATAAGCTGGAAGTACTGGCTGCCGCTGGTACCGCCATGAGCCGTGCTGAGGTCCTCGCCGAGCGCCCATACCAGCGGGTCGCGGCGCATCTCTTCGGCCAGTCCGATGCGGACGGCGTCGCCCTGGTTCATTTGGGTCATTGCGGTGCTCCCACATCCTGTACGTCGGCGAAAGCCAGTTTGCCGTCGGGGAACGGCGCGGCATGTGCGGCATCGACCGCCGCGGCGATTTGCTGTTCGGCGGCCGAGAGGGCACCGTCGATTTCATCCTGGCCGATACCGTTTGCCAGCAGCCAGGCGGCGCAGCGCCCGATGGGTTCGTCCTTCCAGCGCTCCTCGGTCTCGCCCTCTGGCCGGTAGTGCATCTTGTCGCGCGAGATGTGGCCCTTGATGCGGTAGGTGCGGGCATGGAGAAAGTGCGGCCCGCCACCGTTGCGTACGCGCGATATCAGATCGGCGGCCAGCTCGTCAACGGCCAGCACATCGTTGCCGTCGACGTCGAAGGCCGGCATGCCGAAGGCCTCGGCGCGCGCCACCGGACCGGCACCGGCAGTAACTTTGCGGGTCACCGTCGACGAGGCGTAGGTATTGTTTTCGCACACAAACAGTACCGGTAGTTCGTAGATCATCGACCAGTTGAGCGCCTCGTAGAATGGCCCGCGGTTGGTAGTGCCGTCTCCGACGAATACGGTGACGATGGCGTCGACGCCGCGCAGCACCAAGGCCTGTGCCGCGCCGACCCCCATGGTCGTACCGTCGGCTAGAATGCCGTTGGCGCCGAGCATGCCGACCGAGAAATCGGCTATATGCATGGAGCCGCCCTTAGCGCCGCTGGTGCCGCCGACGCGGCCGAACAGCTCCTTCATCATTGCCTTGGGGTCGGCGCCCTTGGCGATGGCATGGCCGTGGCCGCGATGGTTCGACAGAATGAAATCGGTCTCGCGCAGATTGCTGCAGACACCAGTGCCGATGGCTTCCTCGCCAATATACTGATGGATGGAGCCGTTGACGAAGCCAGCATCGAAGGCGACTTCGGCGGCTTCCTCGAAGGCGCGGATCAGCGACATCGTCTTGTAGAGTTCGAAGATGTGCGCAGGTTTATTGGCAGTTGTTTCGGCGGCCATGGTTTCCCCGTCGTTGTTCCTGTTGTTTCCCGTTAGGCGATACGGTCACCTTTCTTGATGGATGCCGAGCGGTTGTCGACTCCCGGTAGCATTTGGCTGGCATCGCGGGTAACGATGACGTCGATCAAAGTCGGCCGCGAGCGTTCGTCCAGTGCGTCGCGGAACGCGTTGGCTAGCTTGTCCGGGTCGGTGACGCGGATGCCCCGGCAACCCAACGCTTCGGCGACCGTGGCGTAGTTGAGTTCGGACAGGTCCGACGATTGGTAACGGCCACCGAACATGGCGTGCTGCAACGCCTTGATGTAGCCCGAAGCGGCGTTATTCACCACGATCACCGTCAGCGGCACCTTCAGTCGCGCGGCAGTTTCAAGATCGCCCAAGGTCATGTTGAGGCCGCCGTCGCCAGTTAGCGAAAACACCGAGCGGTTGGGCGCCGCCAGTTGTGCGCCGATGCCACCGGCGACGCCGTAGCCGATCGAGGCCATGCCGCGGTCGACGATGAAGCCGCGGCCTGCCTGCTTAGTGTCGTAGAGCAACCCGGTCCAATGGGCGGCGAAGCCGCCATCGGCGACCAGAATGGCGTCGGCGGGTAGCACGTTGTTGAGCTCGTGACACATGCGCGCCATGTTTACCGGCTCTTCCATCGAGGTCAGGCGGGTATCGACATCTTCACGCCACCTGGACTTGCCGGCGGCGATGTCGGCGATGTACCCGGCGCGGGCTTTTCGCGCCGCCAAGGCGCTATCGGACAGCGCTTCGCGCAGATCGGTCAGCCCCTCGCGGGCGTCGCCCCACATGGCTAGATCGGTATGCGCCCAGCGGCCGATCTCCTCGGGCAGAATATCGAGATGGATGATCGGGTTGCCGGGGCGCGGGATGGTGTAGCGCTTGGTGGCGATTTCCCCCAGCTTACAGCCAACGACAAGAAGACAATCGCTGGCGTCGATGACCTCGTTGGCGGTGCGGTCGTAGCGTCCGAACAGGCCCAGTGACAAGTCGCCGGTGCAGGCGATACCGCCCTTGCCCGATAGCGTGTGGGCGACCGGGATCGACTGCTCCTCAGCCAGCGCCGCTAACGCCTCGTGGGCGCCGGAAATATGCACTCCGCCGCCGGCGAGGATGACTGGACGTTTGGCGTTGGCCAGCATCGACGCGGCATGTTCGATGTCGGCGATGGCGGGCCGGGTACGCACTGCCGGCACCGTGGTCGTCGCCTCGTTGACGTAGAGATCGTCCGCGTCGAACTCGAATACGCCGTGGCAGATATCTTCCGGCACGTCGAGCAGCACCGGGCCAGGGCGGCCCGACGTGGCGATGGTGTAGGCGTAGCGCACATGCTCGGGAATGCGCTCGCCGACCTCGATGCGGATGACCTCTTTCACCGCCGGGCGTAGCATTTCCACCTGGCGTGTCTCCTGGGTCATGTTCTTCCAGGCGTGGGCGCGGTTGGTGTCGCCAATCATGGCGATGAGTGGGATACCGGCGTTGAGGGATTCGGTGAGCGCGGTGAGCAGGTTAGTGGCGCCGGGTCCTAACGTAGCGTCGCACACACCTGTCCGTCCGGTCACGCGCGACCATGCGTCGGCCATGAAGGCGCCGCTGCGCTCGTCGGCGATCAACGTATGCGCCATTTCGAGTTTGCGTACCGCGTCGTAGAACGGCAACAGCTGAAACCCAGCCATGCCGAACATTGGTCCCACATTATGGCGCTTGAACATCTCGGCGATGGCTTCGCCGCCAGATAGCTCTACGCGCACATTGCTGTTGCTCATGGTTCCCCGTTTCCCTGTTCTCGGCGGCTTTAACGCTGGCCTGTTCTTTGACCCCGCGTGCGGGCGGGGCGATACTACACTAACATTAAAAGGGGGATAGAGCGTGGCACAAGACCAGGCAAACGAACCAACCAGGATTTTCGGTATGTTCCGCAAGATGCTGCTGATCCGAGCCTTCGAGGAGGCAGCGGGCGTGAATTTCTTCGCCGGCAATGTGCGCGGCTCGGTGCACCAGTATATCGGCGAGGAATCGATCGCGGTGGGTATCTGCGCTAATCTGCGCGACGACGATCTACTGACCAGCAACCATCGCGGCCACGGTCACTCGATTGCCAAGGGTGCCGACCCGCGGGCGATGATGCTGGAGCTGTTCGGCCGCGTCGGCGGCACCAGCGGCGGCAAGGGTGGCTCCATGCACATCGCTGACTTTTCAGTTGGCATGCTCGGCGCCAACGGGGTGATTGCCGACGGCTGCACCATTTCGGTTGGCGCGGCGCAGGCGATCAAGCTGCTCAAACAGGACAAGATCGTCGTTAATTTCATCGGCGACGGCGGCATTAACCGCGGCCCGTTCATGGAGGCGCTCAACTGGGCCAAGGTCTACGAGCTGCCGGTGTTGTTCGTCTGTGAGAACAATCAGATCGCCGCGACGACGACGACCAAAACGGTGACCGCTGGCGACGGCATCGCCGCGCGGGCCGGAAGTTTTGGTATTCCCGCTGTAACCATCGATGGTAACGATCTGCTGCTGGTCGACCAAACGGCAGCGAAGTTGGTCGGTGAAATCCGCAATGGAGGCGGGCCGCGCCTGATGCAGGCCATGACCTACCGCCTGCGCGGTCACTTTGCTCACGATAAGGCGCTGTATCGCGATCCCGCCGAGGTCGAGGCGGCGCTCGAACACGAGCCGATGCGGCGCACTGAGGCGTGGTTGCTGGAACAAGGCGTTTCCGAAGCGGAAATCGTCGGCGCCAAGGAAGAGGCCGAAGTGCGCATTGCGCAATATGTCGACGACGCCCATAACGCGCCGTGGCCCGACCTAGCTGCGGCTTTCACCGATGTGCAGGATGTCGGCGCGCCCGACGCGGGAGCAAGCTGATGACCGAGATGACCTATGCCCAAGCGGCCCGCCTCGGCCTGAAAGAAGAGATGGAGCGCGATCCCACAATTTGGGCGCTCGGCGAAGACCTCGGTTTCGAGGGCGGCATGGCCGGCCAGTACCAGGATTTGCAGGCCGAATTCGGCGATGACCGCATCGTCGATACGCCGATCTCGGAATCGACCATAATGGGTGCAGCCATCGGCGGCGCGCTCGCCGGCACACGGCCGATCGCCGAGCTCCGTTTCTCCGATTTCGCCATGTGCGCCGTCGACGAGCTGGTAAACCAGGCGGCCAAGGCGCGCTACATGTTCGGTGGCCAGGCTAGGGTGCCCATGGTGGCGCGCATGCCCATCGGTATCCGTGGCGGTATCGCCGCCCAGCACTCGCAATCGCCGGAGGCTTGGTACACCCATGTGCCGGGGCTAGTCGTCGTCACGCCCTCTACCCCGGCTGACAACCGCGGCCTGTTAAAGGCGGCGCTTCGTTGCGACGACCCGGTGGTCTATATGGAGCACAAGGGCCTGTGGGGCTTGACCGGTGAGGTCGACGAAGGAGACACCGAGCCGCTGCCCCTGGGTGTCGCCCGTACCGTGTGTAAGGGCGATGACCTGACGATCATCACTTGGGCGGCGATGGTCGGCGTCGCAGAAACTGCGGCAGCGACCCTGCGTGGCATGGGCATTTCGGCCGAGGTCATCGATTTGCGGACATTGTGGCCGTGGGACCACGACGCTGTGTTCCATTCGGTGCGCAAGACCGGGCGGCTTTTGGTGGTCCACGAAGCGGTGCAGATCGGCGGTTTCGGCGGCGAAATATCCGCCGAGGTTACCGAACATATGTTCGATTGTCTCAAGGGGCCGGTCAAACGCATGGGTGGCGCGCGCATCCCGATCCCGTTCTCGATCCCGCTCGAAGAGGCCTACATGATTTCGCCGGAGCAGGTCGTCGAAAAGGCGCAGAGCTTTTTCTAACTCAGGTTTCGAGGCTGTACTCGAGCCTGCGAGCGGTTGCTAAACCATCAAAAGTAATGCGTTTGAGTTAGGAGGTTAGTGAGAGAAGATTGTAACAGAGTGGTGGGTGTTTAATCTGGTTTTATGAATTTAGTGTGGAGGGAAGAACATGACATTTGATATGCCCAAAGCCGTATTTTATGGATTGGCTCTGATAGTAGCAGGCTTGTATTTTGGGAGTGGAGCCAAGCCAGCGGAAGCTAACAAAGCGCTTAACCAAGTCCACAAAGTTGCTATTTGCAATGAGAATGGAACCGGTTGTGCGTCTATCTTTCGAAGTCCCAAAGACCAGTTCGGTAGGAGTATAGGAAATCGCTTCGGTATTATTCAGTAAGGAGGGCATAATCATATTGGTGTAAAATCCGGTGTAGTTTGTATAAGGAAATGACGGAAAGCCAATGTCATACAGAGATACAGCGCT
>CAZHBA010000046.1:0-3255 GCA_964530225.1 uncultured Rhodospirillaceae bacterium
GCGGTATGCAGGCGTCCCGCAGGCTCGCCGATGAGGTCATGTAAGCGCGCCTCAATATTTATGTGGATATCTTCAAGTGCTTGAGAAAACGGGAAGTTTCCGGCCTCGATTTCTCGCGATATTGTGTCTAGACCGTCATTAATAGCTTTCCCATCTTCAGGAGATAGGATGCCTTGAGAAACCAGCATATCGGCATGGGCGCGCGATCCGGCAATATCCTGCGTGAACAGGCGTTGGTCGAAACCGATAGAGGTGTTGATGTTTTCCATCACCTCCGCCGGGCCGCCGGTGAAGCGTCCGCCCCACTGGGCATTGGCGGATTTGCTGGTATCGTTTGGACTCATTGTGGTTTAAGGGCCTGTATTGAAGAGGTGGCAACGTGCAAAAAATTTTCCTCATGCTAATCGGAGCAATTGCCGTTATTGCGGCGACGATGCTGGTCAATGCCGGGGATGGCGAACCGCCGATCGAAGGCATTGTGCAAAACTTTGAGCCGTTGGACAAACCTCTACCAGTGCCGCCCACTCCTGTGGTGTCGAAGGATGAAGGCCCAATAACCCTAGATCGCTTCCAAGGCAAGTTCGTCGTGCTGAACTTCTGGGCCACCTGGTGTGGCCCCTGCATCCGCGAGCTGCCGTCGTTGAACCGCCTGAACGCCCAATTTGCCGGCGACGACTTTGCCGTTGTGCTGATCAGTCAGGACCGTGGTGGGTTCAAACAGACCGACCGGTTCCTGAAAAAACTAAAAGTTGATATCGCTGACGCCTTTATCGATAAAAAGCTGAAATTCTCCCGCGCCATTGCGGTACGCTCGCTTCCGACGACGATCCTGCTTGGCCCCGACGGAAACGAGATTGGCCGTTTGGTGGGTTCTGCCGAGTGGGACGAGCCCGAGGCCGTCGCGCTGATCGATTACTACCGCAAGCACACGGCAAAATCTGCCAAGACTGGCGGCCTAACGGACGAAAAGTTCGATACTTTGGGTTAGCGCGTGGCGACCGGGGTATCACCGGAATAATCGTAGAAACCGCGACCCACTTTGCAGCCCAACCAGCCAGCCTCGACATATTTCACCAATAGTGGACACGGTCGGTACTTGGAATCGGCTAAGCCCTCATAGAGCACCTGCATCACCGACAGGCAGGTGTCGAGGCCGATGAAATCGGCCAGCTCGAGCGGGCCCATCGGATGGTTTGCGCCCAGGCGCATCGACGCGTCGATGGCCTCCACATTGCCGACGCCCTCGTACAGCGTATAGACTGCCTCGTTGATCATCGGCAGCAGAATGCGGTTGACGATGAATGCCGGAAAATCTTCCGACACCGTGCCGACCTTACCCAGAGTCTCGGTCAGGCCTTGAACCTGGGCGAATGTGTCTTCTTCGGTCGCCAGTCCCTTTATCAGCTCGACCAGTTTCATCATCGGCACCGGGTTCATGAAGTGCATGCCCATGAACTTTTCCGGCCGGTCGGTGGCCGTGGCCAGCCGCGTGATGGAAATCGATGAGGTGTTCGAGGCAATAATCGCGGTTGGTGACAAATGGGGGCAGAGTTCCTCGAAGATTGCCACCTTGGTCTGCTCGTTCTCGGTCGCCGCTTCGACGACCAGATCGCAGCCGGACAGAAAATCCATACTGGTACCGGTTGCAATGCGCGCCAGCGCCGCGGCCTTGTCCTCGTCCTGGATAAGGCTGCGCTTGACTTGCCGGTCCATGTTGGCACCGATCCCGGTGAGCGAATTGTCCAGTTGCTCGCTCGACACATCCATTAGCTTGACGTCGAATTCCGCCAGCGCGCAGACATGGGCGATGCCGCTACCCATTTGCCCGGCGCCGATCACGCCGATTGTCTTCAACATGTCTAAACTATCCTAATGTTGGGGCCGCGTAATCCTAGGAGAGAACTTTCGTCAGTTCGGCATCGAGCTCGGGCAGCGCCTCGAAAAGATCGGCGACCAGTCCGTAGTCGGCGACCTGAAAGATCGGCGCTTCTTCGTCTTTGTTGATCGCCACGATGACTTTCGAGTCCTTCATGCCTGCTAGGTGCTGAATGGCGCCGGAGATGCCGATAGCAATGTAAAGCTCGGGCGCCACCACCTTGCCGGTCTGCCCGACCTGCCAATCGTTAGGGACGAAGCCGGCGTCGACGGCGGCGCGCGATGCACCCATGGCGGCGCCGAGTTTGTCCGCTATTGGCTCGATCAGGTTGAAGTTATCTCCTGAGCCCATGCCGCGGCCGCCGGAGATAATAACCCGTGCCGTTGTCAGCTCGGGGCGGTCGCCCCCGGATTCCACCCGCTCGACAAACCGCGATAACCCGCCGTCGCTACCGGCGTCGACTGGCTCAACCACGCCGCTGCCGCCTTCGGCCGGCGCGGGGTCGAACGTTGTCGTGCGTACGGTAATGACCTTGGTTGCATCGGAGGATTTTATCGTCGCCATGGCGTTGCCAGCATAGATGGGCCGGATGAAGGTTTCACTATCGACGACGGTGGAAATTTCCGACACTTGCTGGACATCCAGTAGGGCGGCGACACGTGGCAGGAAGTTTTTGCCGAAGGTTGAGGCCGGCACCAGAATGTGGCTGTAGTTGCCGGCCAGGCCGACCACCAGGCTTGCCAAATTTTCGGCCAGCGCGTGCTCATGTGCGGCGTCGTCGGCCAACAATGCCTTCGAAATACCGGCGACTTTCGCCGCCTCGTTTGCCGCTGTCGCGCAACCGCTACCGGCGACCAGCATAACGACGTCGCCGGCGCCGTGGCCGGAAAGCTCTATCGCCGCCGTTACCGTATTAAAGGTCGCAGCCTGGAGTGCCGTGTTGTCGTGTTCGGCGATAACGAGAATAGTCATTAGATGATCCTCGCTTCGTTTTGCAGTTTATCGACCAACGCGGCCACCGAATCGACCATCACGCCGGCTTGGCGTACCGGCGGTTCTTCCACCTTGAGTGTTTGCAGCCGTGGCGCGGTGTCGACGCCAAGGCCATCCGGCGTCACTTCGTCGATCAGCTTTTTCTTCGCTTTCATGATGTTAGGTAGCGAGGCGTAGCGCGGTTCGTTGAGGCGTAAATCGACCGTCACGATGGTCGGCAGGTCGACCTCGATGGTTTCCAATCCGCTGTCGACCTCGCGGGTAACTTTGGCTCCGCCATCGGTCAGCTCCAACCCCGAGGCGAAGGTGCCTTGCGACCAGCCCAACAGCGCGGCGAGCATTTGCCCGGTCTGGTTGGAATCGTCGTCGATCGCCTGCTTGCCCAG
>CAZHBA010000047.1:0-12567 GCA_964530225.1 uncultured Rhodospirillaceae bacterium
AGGTCGAGCAGCTCGTTATCTCCGATAACAACTGTAATATGGGCATCGTTCGAACCCTTTTCGATCGTGGCAAGTTTCATGATCTCTCCCCCAAAAGCGACTACTGATCTATTATGACCAAACAACGGGACCGCGTTAAGCGACACCGTTGGAATTAAGAGTGGAGCCACCACAATGTTAGACAGCTAAACCGACCCAGCTGCAGGAACGCTCAAGCTCAATTTTTTATCCCGCAGGACGTTTGAATCGACCGACTTGGATATAAGCCGCCGATGTCGATGCTCGATCACAATGGGATCGATACCTCAACCAAAGAAGAAGTCGATACCACCTATGCGATGGCGGTCGCGCAAAGCGAAAATTGAGGGATTAAGAAGGTGACCCGCCCGCTGGACCAGCACGGCACCTACTGCTTTTTCCTCTGCGGACCAGACGAAAACTGGTGGAAAATCCTAACCAATCCTGAGGGTGGTCACGCATGGATATTCGAGCGCGGTAAACAAATCGGGCGTGGTCACCTGGACAAGGATTTCGAGCGCCCGAAAGGCGCCAGCTGAACTATGCAGATTGACCCACTAGGCGAGCTTATACTTATCACGTTTGACCCCGTCGAGGTTCTGCCCCTCCATGCGGATCAATCGCGTTTCGTCCTCGCGTGTAGGCGCATGCAAAGCACCAACCGGGTAGGCCACAGCCATGCCGGGTTCCAGCATATAGGTCTTGCGCACGCTAACCTGGCCAGGTTCGCCGTCCGACGGTGGTGAGACCATGTCGTACTCGGCCATCTCGGTCTGGCCTGTAGCCTGACCGTAGATCGCCCATGCTACCCCGTGGTCGTGCGGCGGCGCGCTGCTCGCCCCTTTGAAGACGTGCGCGAGGATGCAAAAGCCGAGCTCGCTATCTTCATATAAAACTGTGCGCTGCGAATCATTGTCCGGGCCTAGATGGGTGGCAATAAAATCGGCGTCCAACAATAGTGGCTCCAATTTCTTGCTAACCACCTCGATACCTGACAGACCCGAATCCGATTTGAGGATGCGGTGGCACTCAGCCGCGAAACTTTCAAGCTTTTGGTCCAAGGTTCTCTTACTCAGGTAATTCCTGGGCTCCAGCGCCCCTATCGGATGTGATTTTTACACGACAACACGCCGATCGGAAACGCTGAAACAAATAACTACGTGCCCTGCTGCTGGGACCACAGCACGCATGCACTGGTACCAGAGGCCCCGAAAAGTCCCCTCTTGGATGAGGTAAAACCGTTCTATGCACCACCAGCAGGAAAACCCAAAAAAAATTATATGTTACCCGCGGTATCCTTATACTTAAGCCTTTGTAAATATTCATATTACACAAGTTATTTCAACACCCACGGCGGGCCACTAACGGTGCTGGCGGCGATGACACTCTGACCGGCGGGCTGGGTGACGACACACCATCGGGCGGTGCCAGCGACGATACCTTTACCTTCACCAATACCGACTTCGACGATAACGCTTAGACCAGCACGGTCGACGGCTTCGTCGGGGGCGGGGATTTAGACGTCATCGACCTAACGGGTGTCAGCCGGGACTGGACGCTGGAGGTCGATGGTGCCGGTGCAGGCGTGGAAGCCAACGCCAGCGATAAGCTATCGTTCTACAATGGCGATAATATGAGCAGCACCATCACCTTCGTCGATGGCTCCACTATCGAGTTCGAAAATATCGAAAAGGTCGACTGGTAGTCGAAACCGCCGCTTATCTCCTTTACACTGCCTCCCAACGCACTGAAATGAGGGAGACCAAACCATGCTGTTTACAATGTTTTGCATCGACAAGCCGGGCGTGATGGAAACACGCAAGAAAGCCATGCCCGCGCATATCGAATACCTAGCCACCGAGCCGGTTAAAATTGTGATGTCAGGACCGCTGGTTGCCGACGATGGCGAGACTATTGTCGGTAGCCTTTATCTCTTCGAAGCCGAAGATCGGGCGGCAGCCGATGAGTTTCAACGCAACGACCCGATCGTTCAGGCCGATATCTGGGAAACCGTCGAAGTCCGCGTCTTCAACAAGCGCATCGACAACCGGGATTAGATTCGCACCCCAGACCCCACCTCATACCTCGAGACGCTGCCTCGCAGTACCTCAGCATGAGGTCCTCATCCTGAGGAGGACCGGAGGCCCTCTCGAAGGGTGAGGGAAAGCGGCACTTATTCGATGCCGCCGGCGCGCGCTTGTTCGCGCGCCACAACGGCCCAGTCGCGCTCGCCATCGCCATGGGCGACAGCGCCGAGCAGCCGGTCGCGCAAGACATTGGCGCTGGGCAGCGGCATCGCCACCGCTTCCGCCGCGGCCAGTGCTAGGTTGCAGTCTTTTAGGCCCATCAGCGTCGTGAAGCCGACATCGTCATAGGCCTCCCTAACAATAATATCGCCGTAGATTTGGTAAGCCGGTGCGCCGAAAAGATCTTCGGTGAGTACCTGATGAAGCACCAGCGGCTCGACGCCATATTTGCGCACCAGTGACATCCCCTCGCCCATCACCTCGATAGCGCAGCCGAGGACGAAGTTGCGGGCAATCTTGAGCGCCGCCGCAGCGTCGGGAGTTTCCCCAGCGGCGAAGATGCGCCGGCCCATCGCCTCGAGTAGCGGCTGTACTTTCGCCACCGCATCGGCCGGCCCCGCCGGTATGATACCCAGCTCGCCAGCCGCCGCACGGTCGGGACGTCCAAGCACCGGCGCGGCGACGAATATCTGGCTCGCTTTCGCGTGAGCCGCAGTGATCGTACGGGTCATATCGACACTATTGGTGCTCATGCCCAGATGGATCGTGCCCACCGGCAGTGCGGTAATAAGGCCCCCGTCGCCGAGCACGACGGCTTCGGTCGCCGCATCGTCGGTGATCATGGTGATCACGACCTCGCGGTCTTCGGTAACCTCAGCGATCGAGCCTGCGACCTCCGTACCGGCAGCAGCAAGGTCCGCTACCTTTTCAGGCGTGCGGTTATAGACCAAGAGATCATGGCCAGCATCGAGCAAGCAGCCGGCCATGCCCCGACCCATGCGGCCCAGTCCAATAAACCCAACCTTCATATTGTATCCTTCCTCTGGACTAAGCCAGTTCGTTCCGCCAGTCCCGCTCCTGCAAGCACTCACGGACTTTCTTCAGGAAAGCCGCCGAGTATGCGCCGTCGATGGCGCGATGGTCAAACGATTGGGCTATGACCCCGACCGGGCGAATGGCGATGGCGTCGCTGCCGTCGATATTGATCGCTACCGGTTTCTTCGATACCCCGTCCATCGACATGATCGCCACCTGCGGCTGGTTGATCACCGGTGCGGTGATCATAGTGCCGAAGGTGCCCGAATTCGAGATGGTGTAGGTGCCGCCAGCGAATTCGTCAGGGCCGAGTTTCTTGTTGCGCGCCTTATCTGACAGCTCGCGGATTTTCTCCGCCAATTGGGTAACCGTTTTAGCGCCGGCGTTCTTGACCACGGGCACCATGAGGCCCTCGAAATTAAGGTCGACGGCGATGCCGAGATTGATCTGGTCAAACATCACCAGACTCTCGTCTTCGACACGGCCGTTGATACGCGGAAACTCGGTGAGCGCTTCGCACGCCGCCTTGGCAATGAACGGCAGATAGGTGAGTGAAAAGCCGTGCTTCTGCTTCCAAGCTTCGCGTACCACCGACCGGGCGCGCTCGACGCTGTGGAAATCAACTTCGACGGCCTGCAACACGTGCGGGCTGGTGGCCTTCGAGCGCACCATGTGTTCCGCGGTGAGTTTGCGTATGTTGTCGAACGGCACCACCGTACGGCCATCTTGGGAAGCCGCTGGCCTAGCGCCTACGCCCTCCAGATACGCCAGCACGTCATCGCGCTTAATGCGCCCGTCGCGCCCGGTGCTGGAAATCTGATCAGGTGTTAGATTGTGTTCTGAAAGCAATCGCCGGACGACTGGCGATAACGGAGTGTCATCTGTATCGCGGTTGCCGATTTCGCTTTTGCCACCCTTGCCCTTCGATACTTGAGCCAGCACGTCTTGGCGGGTGATACGGCCATCACGACCGGTGCCAGTGATATCTTCCGGCATGAGATCGTGCTCGGACAGCAACTTGCGCACCGCCGGCGACAAGGGGATGCCGCGCATGTCGCGGGTACCGATCTGTCGTTTCGCGACGGCAGCCAATACAGAAGGTGCCGGTTCAGCAGCTGCCGGCGCAGGCGCCGACGATAGGGCTGTCGCCTTGCCATCGTTGATCACCGCCACCGTTACGCCGACGGCCACCGTCTCGCCTGCCCCAACCAGAATCTCCGACAGTTCACCACTTACCGGTGCGGGGATCTCCATTTCGACCTTGTCGGTCGAGATGTCGAACAGGTCGTCGCCCTCCACTACCCAGTCACCGACCTTCTTATGCCAGACCGAGACCGTGCCTTCTTCAACGGTCTCGCCGAGCTGGGGCATGATGATGTCCATAGATAATCCTCAGCGCACGGCATACCCGCGCGTATCTGCGTCCAGGTTTAATCGATACCCTTGCGGACTTCTTCGTAGATACGGTCGGCCGAGGGGATCATCAAGTCTTCCAATTCATCGGCCGAGGCCAGCGGTATGTGTGGCGTAGTGATGCGCAGGATCGGCCCATCGAGGTCGTAGAACATCTCTTCAGCGACGATCGATGAAATCTCGGCGCCCCAGCCACATAGCCGCGGATTCTCTTCGACCGTGACCAGCCGTCCCGTCTTGGTAACCTCGCCGAGGATCGTCTGGGTGTCCAGCGGCACCAGCGAACGCACATCGACGACACTGGCCGAGACACCCTCACCCGCCAAACGCTCGGCCGCTTCCAGCGCCCGCGGCACCATCAGCGCTAAAGCAACGATGGTCACGTCGGTGCCCTCGCGCAGCACCTTAGCCTTGCCCAACTCTTCGACATGCTCACCGTCAGGCACTTCGCCCTTAGTGGCGTAGAGGGACTTTTGCTCGAAGAACAGCACTGGATTATCGTCGCGCACCGCAGCGGCGAGCAGGCCCTTAACGTCGGCCGGGCTCGACGGCGCCACCACCTTGATACCGGGGATCGCCATGGCCCAGTTCTCCAGCGATTGCGAATGCTGCGCACCGAAACGCGAGCCACCGCCATTGGCCGTGCGCACCACCAGCGGCACCGATACCTGGCCGCCGGTCATGTAGCGGGACTTAGCCATCTGATTGACGACGATATCCCAACACACAGCGAGAAAATCGGAGAACATAATCTCGGCGATTGGCCGCAAGCCCGTCATCGCCGCGCCCATGGCGGCACCGAGAATCGCCTGCTCGGAGATCGGCGTGTCGCGGACACGCACCGGGCCAAACTCGTCGAACAGACCGACTGTGGCTTTAAACACACCACCGGCGGCGCCGATATCCTCGCCCAAAAAAACTACGTTTTCGTCGCGCTTCATTTCCTGAGCGATGCCAGCGGCAACTGCTTCGCGATAGGTTAGTTCCGCCATGCCGAGCCTCCATCTGCCCAAACTTCGGTTGCGATGACATCCGGCGACGGCGGCGACGACGCCTTCGCCGCCTCGGTTGCTTCGTCGACTCGCTTTAGGACGTCTTCTTCCATCGCCGCCACGTCGGTTTCGGCGATGCCGAAGTCGAGCAGGCGCTGGCGGTACATCGGGATTGGGTCGCGCTTAAGCCAGGCGTCGAGTTCACCGTCCGGCCGATACGTGGCTGGATCGGCGCGCGAATGGCCACTGTGGCGATAGGTCTTGGCCTCGATCAAAGACGGACCATCACCAGCACGTGCCTTGGCGTAAGCAGTTTGCGCGACGCGGTAGACCTCGTCGGCATCGTTGCCGTCGACGATGATCGAGTCAAGACTATACGCCGACGCCCGATCGGCAGCCGGATTTTCGACCGCAGTAACAGTGCCGATTGGCGTATACTCCATGTAGAGGTTGTTCTCGCACACGAACACCACCGGCAGTTTCCACACCTGCGCCATGTTGAGCGCTTCATGGAAAGCGCCAATGTTCGTCGTACCGTCGCCAAAGAAGCACACCGCCACCTGATCTGTGCCGCGGTATTGCGCCGACCACGCCGCTCCAACGGCAATCGGCAGATGGGCGCCGATGATCGCATACGATCCCATGGCACCGTGCTCGACGCTAGTCAGATGCATGGAACCACCCTTGCCGCCCAACAGGCCGCATTCGCGGCCCATGAGTTCGCCGAGAACCCCGGTCATCGAGGCGCCACGCGCCAGTGTGTGGTTGTGTCCACGATAGGTGCAGAACGTGTAATCGTCGGGTTTCATGGCGCCGGCGAAACCTGACGCGATGGCTTCCTGACCCAAGCCCAGATGGCTGGTGCCCTTGATTAGGTTCTGAAAAAACAGATCGTTCGCCCGTTGCTCCACATGACGGCACTCAAGCTGAAGCCGCCATAGTTCAATCCGCTTGGCTTCGCCGATATCATCGTTCGCCAGGTCAACCGCCGGAGATTTTTTTGCCGCTTTCTTCGCCAAAGCGTCCTCCCTTATAACTCAGTTGTCGTTCCTGCCCGCCGAAATACTCCGGCAAACCCAGATTTTTATCATTCGCAGATGCCACAGTAGCAGTATTGGTAGTCCGATCCGTACCCCAGTCGCTGTCGTCAATAGCGATGGGATATTGGCAGCTCTTCAGCCGGGTAAAGCGTGATAACGCGGCAGCCCGTGTCGGTGACGATTACTTCTTCCTCGATCCGAGCTGCCGACATGCCATCGGTCGCCGGACAATAGGTTTCGAGCGCGAAGACCATGCCCTCTTTAATCTCAAGGGGGTTATCGAACGACACCAGGCGGCTAATTACCGGGCGCTCGTGCAGATTGAGCCCCAGCCCGTGGCCGAATTGCAGGCCAAATGCCTCCATCTCATTGGCGAAACCGAAATCTTCGGCTTTCGGCCAAATGGCGGCGATCTGGTCAGTGGTCGTGCCCGGTTTAACCAGCTCGATAGCCGCATCGATCCAGTCGCGCGCCTGCTTGTAGGCGTCTTCCTGGGCCGGGGTGGCCCGTCCGATAGCAAACGTCCGGTAATAGCAGGTGCGGTAACCGTTGAAAGAGTGGAGGATATCGAAAAATGCCTGATCGCCGGGCCGGAAGATGCGGTCGGTAAAGTTGTGCGGGTGCGGCGAGCAACGCTCGCCGGAAATAGCATTGATCGCCTCGACGTCGTCGGAGCCCAACTCGTAGAGCATCTTGTTGGCCAGCCCTACAATGTCGGACTCGCGCACGCCCGGTTTCAGCTCTTCCTGGATCATATGATAGGTACCGTCGACCATGGCGGAGGCTTGGTTAAGTAGGATTAACTCGTCCTGGCTTTTGACCTCGCGCGCATCCAGCATCAACTGCTGGCCGTCGACGATAGTGATACCGGCACGCTCCAATTCCAACTGCATAGGTGGCTCGATATAGTCGACGCCGACCGGCTGGTCGGCGACGCCCTCTTCGACGAGGATCGCTTTGATCTCTTCCGCATGGCCGCGCATCAGACCGGCCGACGGTGGCACCATGCCACGCATGCCCAACAGCCCGGCACGGCAATGGTCGGGCCTGAGCCACGGCGCATGCAGCCGGTGGTGGACGGCGGCAGAGCCGAAATCCCATACATATGGGTCGCCGTTGCCCGTCAGCAGCGAGAAGCGAGTCAATTTGTCCCGCGACCATTCGCCGATGACGGTGCTGGTCATATAGCGGATGTTGTTGTTGTCGAAGCACAACACGGCGCCCAACTCGCTACTCGCGAGGACAGCGCGCAAACGGGCCAGGCGATACTCGTGCAAACGCCCAAAATTTACCCGCTCTTCGAAATCGACATTGCGGTGCCCGGGGGCAGGAATCGCCTTGTCCCACATGTGTCCAGGATCGATGTCGTCGAGTTCAATCACGCCCGAATTTTCGTTGTTTGCCGCCATGACTAGCCTCTCCCAAATCCAGCTTCGCCGGATCTATTTTTTATGCGTTAGATGCGCCGCAATATTGCCAAAACGATCCCCTTGCAGCCCTTTTAACAACCATTTCAGGCAGGACCCGACGTGTCAATTCCTAAACCTGAAGAACCGTAAATTACGCCGGTTCGCCCGGTTCCAACATTGACCCTTTGCCGAATATGGAGTAGCGAGAAATAGTTAAATACTTCGGGGCCAACCCGAGGTAAGGCTGGGGAATGACCGGGCCTAGGTGGAGATAGATTCCGTGACCAACGCGAGATTGATGTTTGGCGACGCGGCGCGCATGCAAATGTTGCGTGGGGCCAGCGCGTTGGCCGACGCGGTCAAGGTGACGCTCGGCCCGCGCGGGCGCAACGTTTTGCTAGACACCGACCTCGAGGGTCCGCAGGTAACCAAGGACGGAGCGCGCATCGCCGAGCGCATCGAATTTTCCAACACGTTCGAAAATATGGGCGCGCGCCTGCTGCGCGAAGTCGCCGTCGAAACCGGCGCAACTGCCGGCGACGGCTCGTCGACTGCGACCGTGCTGGCCAATTCCATGCTACGCGGCGGCGTCGCGGCGGTGGCCGCCGATTTGGAAGCAACCGGCATCAAACGCGGTATCGAACTAGCCGTCAACACGGTGGTAGCGCAAATCCGCGCAGCTGCCAAACCCATCGCCAGCAATGAACAGGTCGCACAGATCGCCACCATCGCCGCCAACGGCGATGGCGCTATCGGCACGCTGATTGCCGATGCCGTGGCGGCAACTGGCGAGCATGGCGAAATCTTGGTCGAGGAAGGCAAAGCAGTCGACGACACGTTGGAGACGATCAGCGGCATGTGGTTCGACCGCGGCTACGTCTCGCGCCATTTCGTCACCGATGAAGCGACCCTGAGCGCCGAACTGCGCAACCCCCTGATCCTGATCTATGGTAAAAAAATTTCCGACCTCGGTGGGCTCATACCTTACCTCGACCGGGCAATCGAGCGTAAGCGGCCGCTGCTAATTATTGCCGAGGACGTAGAAAACGAAGCGCTAACCACCCTAGTCGTCAACCGCCGCGACGGCGGGCTCAAGGTGGTCGCCGTCGCGGCGCCCGGATTTTCGAACCATCGCCGGGAAAACTTGGAAGATTTGGCGATCTTCACCGGCGCGCAGGTTGTGCTCGGCGAGACTGGGCTGGATCTGACCGAGGCAACACCCGACGTCATGGGCACCGCTAAAAAGGTGGGCATCACGGTCGATAAGACGACAATTATCGATGGCGGCGGCGATAGCCAAGCGGTTGCGGCGCGCTGTGCGCAGTTGCAGCTTTTGCTACCCAAAGCCAAATCGGATCATGAACTAAAAACCCTGCGCCGGCGCCTGGCGAAGTTGACAAGCACCATCGCCTTCATCAACGCCGGCGGCTTTACCAAAACCGAGATCAAGGAAAAGAAGGGCCGTATCGACAAGGCCTTGCGCGCCGTACGCTCTGCGCTCGACGGCGGTTACATCGCCGGCGGCGGCACCGCCTTGCTGCATGCTGCCAAATCCCTCAACGGTTTAGCGGGCGCCGATTGCGACGAATTTGCCGGTATCCAGGTGGTGCGGCGAGCACTCGAACAGCCCCTAGGCCAGATTGCCGATAACGCCGGCGCCAACGGCAAACATGTAGTCGGCAAGATCGCCGCCAGTAGCAACACCAGTTTCGGCTACGACGCAAGCTCGCGGACCTTCAGAGATGTGGTCACAAGCGGCGTCATCGACCCGGCGGACGTAGTCTGCGGCGCGCTGCAGGGGGCGGCCTCGGTCGCCGCTCAGCTGGTTATCGCCGAAGCGGCGGTGGCGGAAAAGCCGATGAAGAAAGTCCCTCGCCACCCATTCGCCTGCAAGTGCTCGGACCACGACCACCACCACTATCCAGGCGACCCCTACCACGAACACCACCACGCGCACCCCAACACGCCGCGGCATTCACAAGGGCGTTCGCCTGGGCATTCCCATGGTCACAGCCACGGATGACGTGCCGGGTCCCCTTTTAAATTTGCAGGAAAACTGGCCGCGATTCCTATCGCTCTGCGAAGGCATGATCGAACCCATTGATTTTGCCGACCCGTCCGAGCAAAAACTACTCGATCGCGTCAAGCGCTTGCCGCAAATCGAAAACGCCGTCGAGGCCTATCGGACCGGGTTGCTGCACCTGGATGATCTCGAACGCGCGACGATGATGTCTTACGGCAACGAACTACCGCAGCCTGTTGCGCAAACGCACCTGCTGTTTGGCCACCGGAATGCTCTTACCGATTTCGCCGGCGCGTTCAGCAAGGTGAACGATACCAGTGCTGCGATCGTCGAAGGATTGCAGCGCTACCGTGACGACCCGACCCTGCCCGATCCCTGCCTGCTAGCCTTCAGCGACCAGCAATACCAGCTACTTTATACGGCCTTCACCTTCGGCTGGGTATACGATGAGCCACACCCGGACCTAAAGCAGTTATTCCGGTTTAAGGGCATGAAATATTTGGGAAAAATCGCCTGCACGTCGAGCGATCTGGACGCCGAAACCGACGCCCAGTCGCCACAAAAAGTGTGGCGGAAAATCCGCAAGCGAGGCCCCCTGGCCGACCTGCGCACCGCCGCCGCCAGTGACAACAAGGCGCGCCTGGGCAAAGACGTGATCCATTACCTTTCTATCGTTCACAAGGCGACGGCGGCCGGCGCGCTCGACTCCACCAGCGCCACCAATAATAATTTGGCGAAATATGCATCCGCTATCGTCGGCGATCTCATCGACGAACTGACCTAGCAGCATAACACAGCAACCGAGGGAGGATCACCATGCCACATGTCACATCCAAAGACGGCGTCGAGCTTTACTACGAGGAAACCGGCGAAGGCACGCCGATAGTGTTCGTCCACGAGTTCGGTGGCGATTTCCGACACTGGGAGCCACAGATGCGATATTTCGCGCGCTCGCACCGCTGCATCGCCTTCAACGCGCGCGGCTATCCTCCATCGGACGTACCAGAAGACCCCGAGATGTACAGCCAGGACCGCGCTCGCGACGACGTGCTCGCCGTGCTCGACGGGCTAGGTATCGACAAAGCACACATCAACGGGCTGTCCATGGGCGGTTTTGCCAGCCTGCATATGGGCCTCGCCTACCCCGAGCGGTGCCTGTCGTTGGTCGTCGCCGGCTGCGGCTACGGCGCCAGCGCCGACGTCAAAGAACAGTTCATCCGCGAGACCACCGAAGTTGCCGACCGCATGGAGAACGAGACCATGGCGGTGTTCGGCAAGGTCTACGCCCTGGGGCCGACACGAGTGCAATTCCAGAACAAGGACCCGCGCGGCTGGCAGGAGTTCGAAGACCAGATCTGCGAGCATTCCAGCCTCGGCTCGGCCAACACCATGCGCGGCGTCCAGCGGCGACGGCCATCGCTCTACGATCTGGAAGACAAGATGTGCGACCTCACCGTGCCGACCCTGGTGATGAACGGCGACGAGGACGACCCCTGCCTCGACGCCGGGCTGTTCATGAAGCGCACCATTGTGTCGTCGGCGCTGGTGCTGCTACCGCGCACCGGTCACCTGTGCAACCTGGAGGAACCGGCGCTGTACAATCAGATCTGCGGTGACTTTATGCACCAAGTCGAAGCCGGGCGCTGGCAGATGCGCGATCCGCGCTCAATGACCACGGCGATCATCTCGACGTCAGAGAAGTAGCGCAACAGCATTAAAGAGAAAACGGGGAACAAGATGGGATACTCACTGTCGATAAACCACTATATCTGCGGCAAAGAAACGTCGTTTTCCGAATTTGCCGGGATGGTCGCCGAAGCTGGTATCGACTTGGTCGGCGTTACCCGCGCAGCGTTGCTCGAAATGGGCGTGCCAGCGCTGGCCCAGTGTCTGAAGGACAACGGCCTGGGCGTGTCATCACTCAACAGCTCGGGCTACTTCACCGGCACCCAGCCGGAGAACAAGGTACACTTCAGTGACAGCGAGATGATCGACATCGCCGCGGAACTGGGCGCAGAGGAGCTGACAGTGATCAGCGCCGGCTCCGGTGATCCGTCAAAGCCATTTGCCCATGCCTATGATCTTGTCAAATCTGGTCTGGCCGAAATGGCACCGCTGGCAGAGGCGAAAGGCGTGATCTTAGGATTAGAGCCAATTCATCCTAACGAAATTGTAGCCAGGGGCTGTATCAACACGATCGCCCATGGGCTGGAGCTCATAAAGCCCCATGTCAGCGCCAAGCTGCTACTCGACCTCAACCATTCTTGGTGGGATCCCGACTTTCCAGGTTTGCTGAACGAAGCGCCCGAGACGGTCGCGTTGATCCAAATGTGCAATTTAAAATTCAACAATGGTTACGCTGTCGGGCGTGAAACATTGGCCGCCGGAGACTTGGATATGACCTGGTTAATCGGCGAACTAATGGCAGGTGGTTTCCGTGGTCCTTTCGAGTTCGAGTTGTTCCCCGGAGACCTGCGCGGCCGGGACCTGCGCACGCTAATTACCGATTATGCGAAGGAATTCGCCGACTGCGTGGTGGCGGCATAGTCTAGGCTAGGTGCAGACGCGCGCGATCGGTTTGCCAGCCGACGGTGATCGCCTGTCCGGATT
>CAZHBA010000048.1:0-22030 GCA_964530225.1 uncultured Rhodospirillaceae bacterium
CCTACACCTGAGGTGCATTAATCAGAGCACTCATACCGGTTGCCTTTAATCAAAAAAAACAGCCAACCTTCAGACAAGCAAAATTCTATGAGACTAGCTCATCCCAGCCGTCTTCGGTAACCACATCACAATGTCCGGGAAAACCGTTATTAGAGCGACCAACAGCAGGGTGACTATGAAATATGGCGCTACACCCTTGAATATTTTTGTCAGAGGTACGTCTGGAGCCATTTTTGCCATCACGTACACGTTGATGCCCACTGGCGGTGTTATGAGGGCGAGCTCCGACATGATCACTGAATAAACCCCGTACCAAACTGGGCTGTAACCAAGCCCCAGGATGATAGGGAATGTGAATGGGATGGTTAAAATTAACATGCCCCAAACGTCGAGGACCATGCCCAGCACGATGAAAATCAAGCTCAATGCCAGCATAATTGTAAAGGCACTAGCCTCTTGTACTTCCATCCATTCTATTAGGCCTTGGGTGAGTTCTGTTTGAACGACAAATTTACCCATCATATGGCCGCCGCAGATGATCACAAAGATCATCCCCGAGGTTTGCATAGATTTTAGAAGCGAAATCCGCAGGTTGGCCCAGCTAAGCCGCCTCATCATCAGGGCAATAATTAGAAGGCAGAAGACCCCAACACCAGCAGCCTCAGTGGGTGTGAATATACCTGCGTAAATTCCTCCAATCACGACAATAAAGGTGCCGAAAATAGGTGCCATTTTATTGAGTGAGGATATTTTTTCAATGAATGTGAATTTTTCCCCTACTGGGCCAAGCTCTGGGTTCAATTTGCAAATTACTGCAATTGTAGTGGCGTAACCGAGTGTCATCAGAATCCCGGGGATAATACCGGCTATGAACAAGGCCCCAATTGATGTTTCGGTTAAAACGCCATACCCAATAAGGATAATGCTGGGAGGTATTAGAATTCCAAGGGTCCCTGCAGCACTGATGCAGCCTGTCGCTAGGGCATCGTCATATTTGTATTTTTGCATCGCCGGAATGCACATCGGACCCATTGTTGCTACAGCAGTGACACTACCCCCCGAGACAGCGCCAAACCCTGCACATGCAACAACGGAAGAAATGGCCAAGCCGCCCGGTAGCCTTCCTAGCCAGCGGTACACACATTCATATAAGTCGTAAGCAATGTTAGTTCGCTGAACGAGCTGACCCATCATGAAGTAGAGTGGGACGGCTACCATTACAAAGTTAGCGCCCACATCTGTGAATGTTACAGCAATCTGGGTTTCTGCATGTGTGGGGCCACCCACAATAAACAGACCAACAGAAGCGGTAACCAGCATTGCAAAGGCTATCGGAACGCCTAGAACAATTATCCCAAGCATTCCAACAAAACCGAGAATTCCAATGAGGCTCGGGTCCATAATTAATCCTCGAAGATGTTGCTTTCAACGTGCGTGAAAGCCTCGGTTTTTATAAAAACGGCAATGACCCTGAGCGCAAAATACACGATAAGCACCACGCTTATGACGAACATTGTCAGCGTCCAGGCCCAGTATGGGAGTGTTAGGTACTCCGTAACTCGATCGAGCTCATAATCGAACAAGAATTCTTCCCATCCATGACGCGCCAGAAGGAAGAAAATAAAGAGTCCAGAAGCGCAGTAGGAAAGAGACATCAATTTCTGCGACTTCGGGCTCACCGCCCCGATTAGCAATTCCATTCGAACATGGCCATGAGTGCGCGTGCACTCCGGTATCGCGAATAAGAACACCAACAAAAGTCCCCACTCCGTGAATTCCATTCCCCATATAAATGGGCTGTTAAATATATATCGAAGTCCTACGTCAATAATGACGACGATCGAAATAGCTGGAAGCACAATTAAGCCGCCAACTTTGTCAATGAACCCGGTTATTTTACTTAGCCAATATTCTATTTTTTCCATATCGCTGCCTTAAAAAACACCCGGCCAGGATATTTTCCTGGCCGGGTGTTTAGATATCTACTCTGAGCCTTTTAATAGAGACCTTGCGCAGGGCTGTTCTCTGCTTCCGCCATAACGTCACTAGCAGACATTGCCGCATACTTCGCGGCAAGCTTCTTGATGTCTGCGATAAATGCTTTTGCAGGCAGACCCTTCTTCTCGTTCTTTTCGATGAATCGCGCTTCAATCGGCGCAACAGCCTTTTTCCAGCGATTGAGTTCAGCATCTGACATGTCGATGATTTCGGTCTCACCCATTCCGACCATCTTATCTAGGTTAATTTTATCGTAAAGGTCATAGAAGCCCATGCCTTCTGCGATTGCCATTTGACGTGCCCAGTTATTCCAGACGACCTTCAGATCTGCCGGCAATTTGTTGTGCCAGTCAGCGCTCAGGCAATACTCGATGGTGAGCAGGTTAAAACCGTTAAAGGTCCGGTATTTTGTAACTTCATGGGTCTTAAAGATAAGCGCAATGGCATCGCTGAAGTGGATCGCATCGAGCGTATTGCGCTGCATCGCCGTGTAGGCGTCGGCACCAGGCATCGATACCTGTGTTCCGCCCAAAGCACCGATAATTTCAGAGTGAATACCGCCGCCCGCACGGATCTTCATCCCCTTGACGTCCTCCAAGGACCTGACTGGCTTATTGGTCCACAGATGATAAGGGCTGGTGTGAGCCACGCGCGCGATTTTGACTTTGAATCGCTCGTGTTCCTTTTTCAGATACTTACCGTAAAGGTGCTCTGCAGTAGCAATCGCTTCATGAGAGTTATTGAAGAGGAAAGGCAGCCCTAAGCCATGGACCAAATTATAGTCCTTCGCTATGTAAAGTGAAAAACACGGCGCGTAGTTAGAAAGCCCTGTACGAGTTGCTTTCCGCCCCTCTCTTACGCCATGTACAGTTTTGGACCATGTGTCCTTGACCTTTATTTTGCCGCCAGACATCTCTTCCAGACGGTCAAATCCTTTCCGCTGCAATTTTGAGATACCTGCGACGGGCGGAAGATGGCTAGAGGTTTTAAGGGTGATAACAGGGCCATCGTAGGTCACCTTGTTAGTTCCATAGTTCCCTTTGCCATTGAACCAGGCTGTTGCCGAGCCGAGAAGTTTTTCCGCTTCGGCAGCGTTGGATCCTGTAGGACCCGCTACCGCAGCTCCGCTGGCAAGCATTGCAATGCTCGCAGCGGCAGCGGTTAACGTTAAGCTTTTCCTGTTCATCATTTCCCTCCTGAGTTGGAAATTATTGTAACCCTATTTTTAAATTGTGCCGTTCGCCTTTTAATATGACGAGGCATCAGCAGCACAAACATCCGTATCTAGAAACTCTTGCTCAAGTTAATTATGGCTTATTTATCTAGAAATACGGAATCTCGATAGATCTTTTTCACACTCCTTACTTGATAGCGAGCGGATTCACGGGCGAGCCCACAGCACCGGTTATTGGCAAAGCTGGAGCGACAAACATGAATTCGTATACCTTGTCTTCGGCACAGTCATCAGCGATGTCTTTAAGATAGAAGATTTCGCCCATGGTTAGTCCCATGATTGGGATCGCAATCCAATGCCAGGGCTGGTTGATGTTTTCGTCGGTCTCGCAGGGGCGCACTTCGTTACCCCAGGTGTCTGATGCGTAACCGGCGATCTTGTTCTCGTAAATCCAGTCCAGCGTCTCAAACGATAGCCCTGGCGCATCGCCGCCGGCATAGCCGTCCCAGCTATTGTCGGCCAGGCAGCGGTCCATCATGCCGGTGCGCAACACCACATAGTCACCTTGGCGTACGTCGACCCTCTGCTTTTGGCAGGCCTCGTCGAGATCGGCGCAGGTGATCGGATAACCGTCGTCCAGGCAGTCGACACCTTTGACCCGCGCCATATCGAGAAATACCCCGCGGCCGACCATCTTGTCCTTGGTTTTTTCGATGCCCGCCTTCTGAGCGCCGGCGGTCGTTACTTCGCGGCAGTCGTAGCCGTTCCACATGAAATCTTCGAAGAACACATGGCCAAGGCCGTCCCACTGGGTGCCGCACTGCAACGGCATCATCACCAGATCATCGGCGCCGCGAATACCACGATGATCAAGGACGCCGGAGTAGGCATCGGTACCAGTGCGTGTCATCATGTGGATCGGGTTGAACCGGCCCATCGCGGGGTAGGGAGTCTTGGCGCCCTGTGGCCCGAACTGATCGTAGTTAAGACCCAGCGACATGGTCTTGCCCTTTTTCACCAGCTGCGCCGCGCCAATGATGTCTTCGGGCGAAGTGAAATTGAGTGTGCCGATTTCGTCGTCGAGTCCCCAGCGGCCCCAGTTTTTGTATTTCTCGGCATATTCGGTGAGCAGGGCGCGGGTGACCCGCATGTCGCTGTTTGGATTCGCCATTCGTCTAGCTCTCTCCAGTTGATTTGGAAATGTCTTTGTTGCGCACCGTAGCGATGCTTATGGGCGCTTCTGGTATCGAATCGGACTCGAAACCCTGGGCCAAAAATGGCACCAGATAGGCTAGGGCGGCGTCCATGTCAGACGGGTCGCAGGCGCTATCGGTCAGCGCCTGGAGGCGTCCCGTATTGGCCATGGTGTAGACCATGGTGCCAAGCAGGAAATGGAACCGCCAGTGTAGATCACGAGGCGGCAGGTGCGGTAGGGCGCCGGCCAGTGCTTGCAGGAACAGGCCGCTCGAATGGTCGAAATATTTGGCCAGCAGGGCGCGGGTTTCGTCAGACGCGTCGGCGGCCATGCGCGCGCGCAGGCGCGCGAAGGTCGCGCCCCCGTGGCTGCCGCGCATGCCCGGTTCTAGGAAGGCCGAGACGATCTGGTGCAGCAAGGGCGGCCGGTCTTCGCTCTCGCGGCATGCGGCCAGCATTTTTAGGCGTTCCTCGGCGATGGGGACGATGCGGCGGGCGAAAACAGCCTCGAGCAGGCCGTTTTTGGAGCCGAAATGGTAGTGAACCGCTGCTGTGTTGACCCCGGCGTGCGCCACGACCGTGCGCAGCGACGCGCCATTAACCCCGTTTTCGGAGAACAGATATTCCGCCGAATCCAAAATGCGTGTTCGTGTTGATTTCCCTCGCGCATCGACCGCGGGATCGACGTTTTGAGCCGTTACGGCCATATCTGCTCCCCAACACCGTATTTTCTATACGGCTTTCTTCGGGAGTTTAATCAAACGCTTGATTGAGTCAATCTGAAAGGTTGGCGCAGTTAAAGCGTTGATGGCTCCGGCAGTTCGCCCCAGGCCACGACGTCGCCAGCAAAATCTCATGGGATTTGGGGCCAGCCAGAACGGCCCATGGCGATAGGCGGCCATCACATACCGCTTGCCGACATATTCGTTCGTCACCAGCACGTTGGTGCCTTCGTACGGCGCCTTAGCGGCGATATTGATCTACTCGACTTTCATCCGCCTTCCTCTATTTCGTAGTGCAATCCGCCGCCAATCAGCCGGGCCGCGCCTCCAGCACTTCGGCGACCCAGTCGGTCATGTACTCGACTGCCATTTTGCCGTTGTCGCACTGGCAGTGCTCGATGCCGCCGTCTTCGGGGCCGAATATTTTCAAATCCGCGCGCGGGCTGCTGGTGGCGTTGTCGACGGTGTTGTTGGCCATTTGTACTGGAATTTGCCGGTCGCCACTGCCATGGACGACGAGCAGGGGGCACTGAATATTGGGGACTGCCTCGGTTAGGCTCATGCGCCGCGCGATCTCGAGAAATTCGTCGGTGGAATGGGTGCCGAACACCCAGTTCATGTGCTCGACCCAGTGTGAGACTGACAAGGCCGTTCCCGTGCCGGCGATACGGCCTTCGGTGATGGGTCCCCAATCCCAAATAGCACCCCAGGCGACACAGCATTTGAGTCGGTGTTCGAACCCAGCTGCGCGCGGCGCGTAGTAACCGCCGAGGCTAATACCGGCGATACCGATGCGGTTTGTATCGATATCCGGGCGCCCCTCCAAATAGTCGACGGCGGCGGCGGCTGGCACCTCGACCTCGGGAAACAGTTTTAGGTCGCGCAAGCGCAGGGCCTCGCCGACGCCTGGATGGTCGACCAGCAGCACCGACACGCCGCGGCGCGAATATTCCTGCGGCACTCGACACAAATAGAGGAACTCCTTCATCACATCGAGGCCGTCGAAATGGATCAGGCAGGGTGGGTTCGGCTCGTTGCTCTGCGCCGGCACGAACAGGGCCGGTAACGTGGTATCCTTGTAGGGGATTTCGACCCATTCCATGGTGTCGCCGCGCAGCTCGACGCCGGAACGGAAGCAGGCGAGCATATACTTGTAGGTCTCGATGCGCTTGGGGTCTTCGGATTCGCACATACGCTCGGCGGTCATTAAATAGACCGCGGCGCGCAGATATTTCTCGCCGGCGCTTAGGTTGTTGCCGGCTGCCGCGTCGGCCTTGGCCAGGCGTTCGTTGCGGTCGCCCATGGCCGACCAGTTAGTGTGCCAAGCATTGTTCGCCGCGTTATCATTGGCACCGGCTAGGGGCTTTAGATCGCGGCAGGCCTCGTCTATTTCCGACATCACGGCGCCGGCGTTCAGCGTCATCAAGGCCGCCATCGACCAAGGATAATTATCCGGAAAGTATTCAAACATGCGCTCTTCCCCCGTTTGTTTGCTGCGCCTGGAACCCGGTGCGATTTTTATGGGAACGGTTTTACGACGCTTGCGGTTTTTTGCCAAATTGCGGCGCTAATGGTGGGCATGGGTTGTCAAAGTGCGGTATCGAGCTGATCATAGCCAGGTCAGTTATGTCGGTGGGAGAGCCATGGCCGGTTCGGATCAAAATTCACTAACCCAATGCTATGTGAACGGCGTGTCGCAAAAGTCGCTGCTTGGCGACACCATTGGCGCGTATTTCGACAAGACGGCCGCGCGCTGGCGCAACCATGACGCACTGGTGGTGCGCCATCAGGACATAAGTTGGACCTGGGTTGAGTTGAAGGCGCGGGTTGACGATCTGGCCGCCGGGCTGATCGATCTCGGCCTTGCGCCGGGGGAGCGTATCGGCATCTGGTCGCCCAACAACATGGAATGGGCAGTCACCCAGTTTGCCACCGCCAAGGCCGGGCTAATCCTGGTCAACATCAACCCCGCTTACCGGCTCGCCGAGCTCGAATTCGCCCTCAACAAGGTCGAATGCACAGCTCTGATCACGGCAACCACGTTCAAGTCGAGCGATTATGTCGGCATGCTGCGCGAGTTGGCGCCCGAGATCGACAGCGTCGCACCGGGTGAGCTGCACGCCGAAAAACTACCGCACTTGCGCACCGTCATAAATATTGGCGGCACTGATTTCGCCGGCGTGTACATGTTCGAGGAAGTACTGGCGCGCGGGAGCGACGCCGGGCACGTGGCGGTTGAGGCGCTGGCCGGTAAACTACAGTTCGACGACCCAATCAATATTCAGTTCACAAGCGGCACCACCGGTTTGCCCAAGGGCGCCACGCTCACCCACCACAACATTCTCAACAACGGGTACTTCATTGGCGAGAAGCTCGACCTTAGCGAGGCCGACCGCCTTTGCATCCCGGTACCGCTCTATCACACCTTCGGCATGGTCATCGGCAACCTGTCGTGCATGACCCACGGCACGGCAATGGTGTATCCGTCGGAAGCGTTCGATCCGCTGGCGACGCTGGAGACCATCGCGGCAGAGCGCTGCACGGGCGTGCTCGGCGTACCGACCATGTTTATTGCCCAGTTGCAGCACCCCGAGTTCGACAGTTTCGATCTATCGAGCTTGCGCACCGGCATGATGGCGGGTTCGCCATGCCCGGTCGAGGTGATGCGCGAAGTTATCGGCAAAATGAACATGGAGCAGGTGACCATCGGCTATGGCATGACCGAGACCAGCCCGGCGTCGACGCAAACCGATCTCGACGATCCGCTCGATCGCCGCGTCGGCTCGGTCGGCCGCGTTCACCCCCATGTGGAAGCCAAGGTGGTTGATGAAGAAGGGCGCGTCGTTGCCCCTGGCACCACCGGTGAGTTCTGCGCCCGCGGCTATCACGTCATGCGCGGTTATTGGAACGACGACGAGAAAACCGCCGAAGTGATCGACGCCGGCGGCTGGATGCACACCGGCGATCTGGCGACAATGGACGAGGAGGGCTATTTCAATATCGTCGGACGTATCAAGGACATGGTGATCCGCGGCGGCGAGAACCTCTACCCGCGCGAGATTGAGGAATATCTCTATCGCTATTCCAAGATTGCCGATGTACAGGTGTTCGGTGTGCCTGACCCCAAATATGGCGAGGAGTTGTGCGCCTGGATTAAGCTGGCCGACGGCGAGGCCGCCGACGACGAAGAGATCCGCGAATTCTGCCAGGGCCAAATCGACCACCACAAGATCCCACGCTACATTCAGTTCGTCGATGCGTTTCCCATGACCGTGACCGGCAAGGTACAGAAATTTGTCATGCGCGATCAGGTGATTGAAGAACTCGGCCTCGACCAGGTCAAGACGGCGTGAGCGACCCAAAAGCTCCCATCGAAGGACACTGAGACGACCGTTTTCCCTGCATTTTCTCGGCTGGCGCGACCTGCAGAGGATGATGGATGCAGCGGCTAGCGAGACCGGATCAAGTCGTGCTGAGTGGAGACTGTTCGCTTGTTCGGCCTGGTCTCAAACTTAGTGTTTATTCTGGAGTTCGACGCGTAGGTCTCACCCCTCGGCAATCGTATTCACCAGCGTCCCCACCCGCTCGATTTCGATCTCGCAGGCGTCGCCCGGCTGCATGAAGATTTGCGGATTGCGCGAGAAGCCAACGCCGGCCGGTGTGCCCGAGGCGATGACGTCGCCGGGCAGCAGTGGTACTAAGTTCGACACATATTCGATGATCGACACCACGTCGAAAATCATGTCGCAGGTGTGGGCGTCCTGTAGGGTCTCGCCGTTGAGACGGGTGGTGATGCTCAGCGTCTGAGGGTCGGGTATCTCGTTGGCGGTGACCATCCACGGACCGAAGCCGCCAGTGCCGAAGAAATTTTTGCCCGGCGTGATCTGGGTGGTGTGGAACTGCCAGTCGCGCGCGCTGGCTTCGTTAAAGCAGGCGTAGCCCGCGACGTGCTCGAGCGCGTTCTCTTTCTCGATATAGCGCCCTGGCGTGCCGATGATGACGGCAAGTTCGCACTCGTAATCCAGTTGCGTCACCTTGGGCGAGCGCAAGATTGGCTGGTGGTGGCCGACCAGGGTCTCGGCGAAGCGCAGAAACAGAGGTGGATACTCGGTCTTTGATCGCGGCAGACCGGCATCGATCGCCTCTTGCAGATGGTCGGCATAGTTGACGCCGATGCAGAAAATGTGCGCCGGGTCGGGGATGACCGGCAGATAGGTGATGTCGTCGAGGCCGTGGTCGGCCGCTTCGTTGGCATGAGCCGCGGCGGCTTCGATCTGCCCGTCGGCGATCAACTGGCGCAGCGAGCCGACGCCCATGCGCGCCGTCAGGTCGATGACCCCGATGTCGTTTACCAGGCCAACACGTGGTCCGGAGCCAGCGTCGAACGTTAATAATCGCATCGGCAAAACTCCCGCAAAGATGAACGAAAAATGGTGCCGCCGGGAGGAATCGAACCTCCGGCCCCACCCTTACCAAGGGTGTGCTCTACCCCTGAGCTACGGCGGCACGTGGTCGGTACATAATGGGCACGCGCGCCTTATGCCATAGGAGAGATTGGAGCGGCAATACCGCTGCCACGTCCCTTGCTATTTGCCCGTCCGGTTGATGGACTATATTGGAGATTATTGAGGGGGCTATGTTCGAACGGCTTAAACAGGAACTGGCGAGGCATCGTCAGCGGTCGTTTCTCGAAGCGGTGATGGCGGCGTGCGCGCTGATCGCGTCGGCCGGCGACGAGGTGAGCTTTTCCGAGCGCGCGTGCATAGAAAGTCTTCGAGGTTGGTCACCGGAATTTCCTGCGTCTCAGTTGCGGCGAGACAGCGTAGGATAGGCACCGACGCCACGCCAATAGTGCACAGAATATGGAGATGAAATGTTAAAACTTACCAATCCGAATACGCTTTTTTCGCCACCGAGCAATTACAGCCATATCGTCGAAATCCCTGGCGGGTCGCGGCTAGCCTTCATTTCCGGTCAGGTCGCCGTGCGAGCGGACGGCTCGACCCCGGAAGATTTCGCTGCCCAGGTCGAACAAACCTTGGAAAACCTCACCGCGGCGCTGGCCGCCATCGACATGGAAATCACAGATCTGGTACGCCTGAATGGCTACATCACCGCCAAGGGTGACGTCGGGATCTATCGCGATGTACGCGACTGCTGGGCGGGTGGCCACGCGGCGGCATCGACGCTGGTCGAGGTTGCCGCTTTGGCGTCGCCGGCCTGGCATGTGGAAATCGAAGCGGTGGCGGCGAAATCGTGACGCCAGAAGACGGGAAACCAGTGCCGCGTACCTCTGCTAAAGCCAAGAAAAGGGCGGAGGAAAAATACGAACGCCAGGCCGTGTTGTTGCGCGCCAACTTACGCCGTCGCAACCAACAGCGGCGCGGCCAGGATGATAATGATCAGGGAGACGGCGAAGCGGGCTCCGAATAGGCGAATCGCCTGCTATAAAGCGTAGAACCTTTTTAACCCATCGGCTACAAACGTAGCGCCCTGGCCGGTATGTATGGAGATAGCGACGATGTCGATCATGCCGGATAGTTGGATCCGACAAATGTCGCTGGATAACGGCATGATTGAGCCGTTTGTCGACGAGCAAATGCGCGATGGGGTGATCTCCTATGGTCTGTCGTCCTACGGTTACGACGCGCGGGTGTCGCCGGAGTTCAAAATCTTCACCAATGTGGATTCCGCCACCGTCGACCCCAAAGACTTTAAGGCGGCAAGCTTCGTCGACCGCGAAACCGATGTCTGCATTATTCCGCCCAATTCGTTCGCTCTGGCACGCACGGTCGAATATTTCCGTATTCCGCGCGATGTTTTGGTGATTTGCCTGGGTAAATCGACCTACGCGCGCTGCGGTATCATCGTCAATGTGACGCCCCTGGAGCCCGAATGGGAGGGTCATGTGACGCTGGAGTTTTCCAACACTACGCCGCTGCCGGCCAAGGTTTACGCCAATGAGGGTGCTAGCCAGTTCCTGTTTTTGAAGGGGGAAGGGCCGCCCGAGGTGTCGTACGCCGACAAAAAGGGCAAATATATGCGCCAACAAGGCATAACTATTCCTAAATTATGATGCGCTACTATCGTGCCGTATTCCGGCGCTATTACCGCGTTCACATTGTTTTGCAGCTCTAAGCCGACGGCGACGGTATGGACAAAATTCAAATTCGTGGCGGCAGGCCCCTATCTGGCACCATTGTGGTTGGTGGCTCGAAAAACGCTTCCCTACCAGTGATGTGCGCTAGCCTGTTGACTGACGAGCCCCTAGTGCTGGGTAATGTGCCCCATCTGGCCGACATCATCACGATGGCGAATCTGCTCAGTCAGCATGGCGTGCAGGTCTCACTCGAGGGCCACGACGACAAGGAAGGCCATATCGGCCGGGTGTTATCGCTGCACGCCAAAGATCTCACCAGTACCACCGCGCCCTATGATCTGGTGCGTAAGATGCGCGCTTCGGTCTTGGTGTTGGGACCGCTGCTGGCGCGTGCCGGCGAGGCCGAGGTGTCGCTACCGGGCGGCTGCGCCATCGGCACACGGCCGGTTGATCTGCACCTGCATGGGTTGGCGCAGCTGGGCGCCCAGGTTTCGGTTGATGGCGGCTATATCCACGCCACCGCGCCGAAAGGTTTGACCGGCGCCCACATCTTGTTTCCCAAGGTTTCGGTCGGGGCGACGGAAAACCTGTTGCTCGCTGCCGTGTTGGCTAACGGCGAGACCGTGCTTGAGAACGTTGCACGTGAGCCCGAAATCACCGACCTGGTAACCTGTCTGATCGCCATGGGCGCCGATATCGACGGCATCGGTACAGCGACCTTGACTGTGCGCGGTGTGGGGGCCCTGCACGGCGCTCGTCATGCAATCATGCCCGACCGTATTGAAACCGGTACCTATGCCATGGCTACGGCGATCACCGGCGGCAAGGTCGAGCTTGTCGGCGCTCGGATGGGTGACATCGAGGCGGCGGCCGAACGGCTACGTGAAGCCGGCGTTAGCATCGAGAACAAAAACAACGGTATTCTCGTCGACCGATCCAACAGCGAACTCGTCGGCGTCGATGCCGAAACCGAACCTTTTCCGGGTTTTCCCACCGATTTACAGGCGCAGTTCATCTCGCTGATGTCGGCCTGCACAGGTACGTCCGTCGTCACCGAGACGATTTTTGAAAACCGCTTCATGCACGTACCTGAACTGCAGCGCATGGGCGCCGACATCTCTCTGCATGGTGGCTCGGCCATCGTCCGCGGTGTGCCGAAACTGACCGGAGCGCCGGTCATGGCGTCCGATCTACGGGCCAGTGCGTCGCTGGTATTAGCAGGACTGATCGCCGAGGGTGAAACGGTAGTGCGCCGTATCTATCACCTTGACCGTGGTTATGAGCGCTTGGAAGAAAAGCTTGCCGGTGTCGGCGCCGAGATCAAACGGGTGAAAGACGTAGCGTGAGCAAAGACGGGGGTCTGTTGAAGCTCAAAGCGGTCGATAGCGGCGATTTGGAAGTGATTGCCGGCATTTTGCAGGACGCTATCGTGCCGGTTCTCGATATTGCCTACGACAAAAGCGAGAGGTGCTTTATGTTCGCGGCGAACCGCTTTCGCTGGGAAAAACCCTCTGGTGGGGCGAATTCGAATATAGAACGCATCCACTGCTGTGTTTCCTTCGCCAATGTGTCGAGGATCCAGCGCAGGGGTATAGACCGCCGAAAACCGGGCACTTTTCTTAACCTTTTGACAATTTCCCTCGAGACCCTGCCGGTCGGCGAAGGCCCGACCGTCGTGCTTACCTTTTCCGGCGATGCCGCAATTCGGCTGGAAACGACGGGTCTGCTGTGCCATCTAGAGGACTTTGGCGAACCCTGGCTGGCGCAATCGCAACCGAAACACGTCAACGATTGAGTAAGTCGGGGCTGGCAAGTTGCCGGCGCGTCATGGCGACGCCGTAACTGCGCAACCCGGAGACCTGTCGTGGTTGACGACGACAAGCTTATTCTTGCATTGCCCAAAGGCCGGATACTTGCCGAAGTGATGCCGCTATTGCACCGCGCCGGGATCGAGCCCGAGTCGTCGTTTGACGACCCTGATTTTCGGGCTTTGCGCTTTACCACCACTGATCCGCGCCTGGATATTATTCGCGTGCGTTCGTTCGACGTGGCCACGTTCGTCGCCTTCGGAGCGGCGAATTTCGGCGTCGTCGGCAACGATGTGGTCATGGAATTCGATTATCCCGAGCTCTATTCGCCGCTCGATCTTGAGGTCGGCAAGTGTCGGCTGGTAGTTGCTGCGCCCGAGGCGCTGGTGGCTGTCGACAATCCGGCACAGTGGAGCCATGTTCGGGTAGCCACTAAATATCCCAATCTGACCCAGCGCCACTTTGCCCAGCGCGGGGTCCAGGCCGAATGTATCAAGCTCAACGGAGCCATCGAACTGGCGCCCCTACTGGGGCTGAGCCGCCGCATCGTCGATCTGGTGTCGACCGGTGCGACCCTGAAGTCGAACGGCCTGGTGGAAATCGAGACCATTACTGACGTCAGCTCGCGCCTGGTGGTCAACCGGGCGTCCCTGAAAACCCGCGCGACGGCATCGGGGGCGTGGCTGGAGCGTTTCCAGGCAGCGGTTGAAGGCGGACGGGATGCTGCGTAGGCTCGACAGTACGGCTACTGGTTTTGAGGAGGCGTTTTCCGGACTACTTGGCGAAAAGCGCGAGGCCGATGAAGATGTCGGCAAGACCGTCGCCGATATTCTGGCCGCCGTGCGCGCCGATGGCGACGCCGCGGTGCTTAAATTAACCGAGCAATTCGACCGAGTGCGTCTGACACCCGATGGCATGCGTGTCCCCGCCGCCGACATCACTGCTGCGCGCGCTGCATGCGCCGATGACGTGCTGGACGCTCTGACCACGGCGCATGAGCGCATCACCGATTTTCACTGCCACCAGATGCCTGAGGATATTGACTATGTCGATACTGCTGGGGTGCGTCTGGGCGGGCGTTGGAAGCCGGTCGCCGCTGTTGGCCTTTATGTGCCCGGTGGCATCGCGGCCTACCCGTCGTCGGTCCTGATGAACGCGGTGCCGGCGCAGGTCGCCGGGGTGACACGCATCGTCATGGTGGTGCCAGCTCCGGATGGCGAGCTGAATCCGCTGGTGTTGGCAGCCGCCAATCTCGCTGGCGTTAGCGAGATCTACAGGATCGGCGGTGCCCAGGCGGTCGCTGCGCTGGCCTATGGAACCGAAACCATCGCCGCGGTCGACAAGATCGTCGGACCCGGTAACGCCTATGTGGCGGCGGCCAAGCGCCAGGTCTTCGGCACTGTCGGCATCGACATGATCGCCGGTCCGTCGGAAATTCTGGTGGTTGCCAACGGCGATAACGATCCCGCATGGATTGCCGCCGACCTGCTGAGCCAGGCCGAGCACGATAAGGCAGCGCAGTCGCTAATGATCACCGACGATTCGGCCTTCGCCGATGCTGTCGCAGCGGCGGTCGAGGTGCAGTTGACGGCCCTGCCGCGGGCCGATATTGCGCGTGCCAGTTGGCAGCAATTCGGCGCGATAATTTTGGTGCCCACCCTCGACGACGCGCTACCACTGATAGACCGCATCGCGCCCGAGCATCTAGAGCTAGCCAGTACCGGCGCTGACGCGCTCGCTGATAAGGTACGCAACGCTGGGGCGATCTTCATCGGTGCCTATACGCCGGAAGTCATCGGCGATTATCTCGCCGGCCCCAATCATGTGCTACCGACCGGCCGCACCTCGCGGTTCTCGTCGGGGCTGGGTGTGCTCGATTTTCTCAAGCGGTCGTCGTTAATTTCGTGCAGCGCCGAGGGCCTGCGGGCGCTTGCTGCCGATACCGTCACTCTGGCCAACGCCGAAGGGTTGCAAGCTCACGCGGCGTCGGTAACGATACGACTGAACGATGTCGCGCCGGACGAAGAAACCTGATCCAGGGAACGGATCAGAATGGCGACCGTGCCGGATGCCAATCACCGTATTATCCGCATCACCGTCGATAATCCCAGCGTGGTTTGCTATCAGCGCGACGTTGAACGAGAGATCGAAGTCGCCATCTACGATCTGGTAGAGACCAACACCTTTCGTCCCGACTCGGTGTTTTTTGGCGGCGCGCTGCGCGGTCCCTAGGGCGTGACCCTGCGCATCCAGGATAACACCTAGTCTTCGACATTGACCGCGAAGACGGAGTGAAAGTTGGTATCGTGATGTTCTTGGTGTAGCCGTTGCGCCGGATCATCCGCGAGCATTTTACCGTTTGCGAATCCTACTACGAGGCCTTCCGAACCGCCTCGCCGTTGCAGATCGAGGCCATCGATGTGGGCCGCTACTGTCTCCATAACGATGGCTCGGAGCGGCTGCGCACGCAGTTAGCGGGTAAAGTCGAGATCGACTTCGATACCGCGCGCCACCCCTTTACCCTCATCTGCGCGCTACGCATCAAGACGTAAGCGGTTTTCGCCGGTTTTCCCAATTTTTAACGATATTCGCGTTGTAGACCGCCCGACTGAGCGGGGTGAATGTGGGGCAGGGGTTGAGTTTACCGCCAAAATGCGGTCCAACTGCGCTCCCGGGGCCGCGCCAAAGCGGTAACAACGCAAGGATACAGAATGGCGAAAGAGGATTTACTGGAATTTTCTGGCACCGTAACCGAAGTGCTACCCAACGCGATGTTTCGCGTGAAGCTCGACAACGACCATGAAGTGCTGGCCCACACGGCCGGTAAGATGAGAAAACACCGCATCCGAGTGCTGGCGGGCGACAAGGTCAATGTTGAAATGACGCCCTATGATTTGAGCAAGGGCCGCATCACATTCCGCTTCAAATAAGGTTGCGCACGCGTGCGCTACCGACCCCCAATTCTCCTGATCGCCCGGCTGGGTAAATGACGTGGCTCAGCCGCTGATTCTGGCTTCCGCTTCGCCGCGCCGGCAGGAGCTGCTGGCGCAAGTGGGCATTATGCCCGACCACATCGACCCCGCCGAAATCGACGAAACAGCCGGCAAGGACGAATTGCCGGGTCCGCTGGCGCGCCGCCTAGCTGAAGCCAAGGCTGTGGCCGTCGCCGAACGTCACCCGGACGCTTTCGTGCTCGGTGCCGATACCGTGGTCGGCGTTGGCCGGCGTATCGTCGGCAAGCCCGAAGATGCCCGCCAGGCGCGGCGGTTCCTGGAACTGTTGTCGGGTCGCCGGCACCGCGTCCTTGGAGGTATCTGCGTTGTTGCCCCTGGCGGACAGCGGGTAGTACGCCTGATCAATACCATAGTGCGCTTCAAGCGCCTGACAAGCGCCGAGATCGACGCCTACCTGGCGACCGGCGAGTGGCAGGGCAAGGCCGGTGCCTACGCCATTCAGGGTCACGCCGCGGCCTTCATTCCGGCGACCAACGGCTCCTACACCAATGTAGTCGGCCTCGACGTGGCTGCCGCCGCCGCCATGTTGACTGGCCTGGGATACGTACAAAAGTGAACGGCGCGACGCTGCTCATCGAACGGTTTCCGGGCGAGACCCGCGCAGCCTTGCTGCGTGGTAGAGAGGTCTGGCAGGTCGACCATTTCCGTGACAGCGAGCCGGCCACGCTCGGCGGCGTCTACCTCGGCCGGGTGCGCCGCCTCGACCCGGCCATGAACGCCGCTTTCGTTGAACTTGGCCTTGCCGCCGACGGTTTTCTGCGGGCGCGCGATGCGGCCGGACCGGACAAGTCAAGGCGGCGCGCGTGCATCGCCGAGCTGGTGCACGAGGGCCAGGTGGTTGTTGTGCAAGTTGTTGCCGAAGGCTTCGCCGATAAGGGACCGCGTTTAACGCGCTTGCCGGATGAGCCCAACAGTTCGCAACAACAGGTACCGGCGTGCCTCAAGCCGCCACCCGAACCGGTCGCGCGCATCCTGGCAGAGTACGCCGATAGCGAAATCTCTCGTATCATTTGCAACGACGGTGGCTTGGAAACAGCGGCGCGGCGCTGGCTAGACGGCGAGGGTACTGAAATTGACGCGCTGGTGGTGCGTGAGAGTGGCCCCCTGTTCGCGGCCTACGAGGTCGAGGATGCCCTCGCCGAGGCGTTGGCGCCGCGGATCGCGGTGGGCGGCGGCGCCGAGATAGTTTTCAACCAGACCGAGACCCTGTGCGCCATCGACGTTAATTCCGCACGTCATGCGGGCCGCGCCGGTGGCGGCCCGCGCGACGTCAACCTGGCGGTGGTGCCGGAGATCGCCCGCCAGTTGCGCCTGCGCGCCATCGGCGGCGCCATCGTTATCGACGCGCTGAAAATGGCCCGCAGCGCGGACCGTAAGCAGGTGCTGACGGCCTTGCGTCGCCAGTTGAAGGACGACCCGGCAGCGTGCCACGTGCTTGGTATTTCCAATCTGGGTCTGATCGAGATGACCCGCACCCGCCTCGGCGCGCCGCTGGCCGAACGCATGCTGGATCCGGCGGATACGCCGCGCCTGCGTGCCGACGCCGTGGCCCAGGGTGTGATCTGCGGTTTGGAGGCAGCGGCCCGCCGCCAGTCGGCGGGTAAGTATGTGCTGTGCGCTGCGCCTGAAGTGGTCGAAGCGCTGGCCGACGGACTGAACGGTGCGTTTGCCGAAGCCGCGGCACGAGTGGGCGATGTGGTGCTTGAGGCCCAGCCCAGCTGGCCACGCGACAAGTGGGAAATCGTGGCTGCGAAGACGTGACGCAGAATCGTGATAATATGCGCCAGCAATCAGAGCGGTAGAGACGGCGGGAAAGCGTGCATGGCCCAGTGTCCCAATTGCGGTAAGGCGACGATAAAGCGTTACCGGCCGTTCTGTTCCGAGCGCTGCGCCAACGCCGATTTGGCGCGCTGGCTCGGCGGCCGCTACCGTATTCCCACCGACGAAGCGCCGGCGGTCTACGAGGGTAATTCCGACCTGGCTGACGAGGACGAAAGCTGACGCCGGCGCGCCGTTTCGGCGCTTGAATTGCGCCCTAGACAGGAAGCTGGACAGCAGTCTGTATATTTTCTATACCCGCGCGTCGCCCGGCATCGCGCGGGGTGTCGCCAGCGTATCTCGCGTTGTGGGCCCAGGTAGCTCAGTTGGTAGAGCAGCGGACTGAAAATCCGCGTGTCGGTGGTTCGATTCCGCCCCTGGGCACCATTATTTCAATGTCTTAGCGTAAACACCAATTTTTCTGGCACCGCTTTGGCACCGAAAATTTCTCACGATTGTATTTGATTGCTCTCGGGTGAATAAAGTAATGGTCGCGAGACCGTCTAAATTGATGCGCGGGAGTTCGCATAATCCCCTCCGAATCAATCGCGGTTAGGCCCATATTCTCAGATTCTGAAACTGTCTCGTTGGTCCCGTCACCGTAGAGGTTAACTCGAACTATATTGTTTTATTCCAAATATTTAGGCTGGCTCGCGGCAGGTTTTACAACCTGGCCTACGCTATTCGTGTGATCGGGAGTGCGTGCACCCAGCAACGGCCAACACAGCATTTGGTGTCGCGTAAATTCCAGAGTTTGTCCCAGTGATGCAATTCGCTTCTGCCGTGATCTCGTAAGCAAGTATCTGACGTTTCTGCGCCGAATGTTCAAGGACAGTACTGAGAAGTCGACTACGAGCTATGCAACCACGTTTATCGGTGATCGATTCTCACACCGCGGGTGAGCCGACGAGGATGGTGGTCGCGGGGTTCCCGAGAATCCCTGGGGATACCATGGCGGCGAAGAAGAAATCCCTGGAGACCGATTTCGACTGGATTCGCCGGGTCACGATGAACGAACCACGCGGCCATAGGGACATGTTCGGCTGTGTACTGGTCGATGCTGTCGATCCAACGGCCGACACTGCGGCAGTCTTTATGGATGGTGGGCAATTCTACAACATGTGTGGACATGCCTCTTTGGGAATTAGCGGCATGATGGTGGAAACTGGAAGGGTTGCCACCACTGGGCGCGTTACCTTCGTCAAAATCGATACGCCGGCTGGTCTGGTCGAGGGGAAAGTGAGCAGCGACGGTTACGGCAAAATCGAAGATGTGTCTCTGGTAGACGTACCGTCGTTTGTATTTGCGCTCGACGAAGTCGTGCAGGTGGAGTTTTTTGGGGAAGTCCGCGTTGATGTGGCATACGGGGGTAACATCTTCGTCATCGCAGAAGCGGCAGATATGGGATTTGTTTCAATTGACCCGGAGTATACGAACGAATTGATTAAGGCCGGAATTGCGCTCCGCAAAGCGGCGAACGAGCAGTTGAAATTCGTGCATCCTGAGAGGCCGCATATCGATCGCATCGATATAGCGATGCTGACGGGCGAGCCATCAAGCGATGCGGCGGACGCCCGCAACATAGCTATTCTGGGAGATGCGCAAGTTGACCGTTCACCCTGTGGCACTGGAACATGCGCCCGCATGGCCTTGCTTCATGCAAGGGGTGAGTTGGCGGTTGGTGAGAAGTTTTGTCACGAAAGCTCCATTCGGACGGTTTTTGACGGACGGATATTGGAAGAAGTCGATGTCGGCGGCATTTCTGGCGTTAGGCCCGAAATCAGTTGTCGCCCTTTTCTCACAGGGTTTTCGGATTTAGTCGTTGACCCTGATGATCCGTTGCGCACTGGTTTCGTGCTGGGCCAGGCGTTGCGCTAGCGTTCTATAAGACACCAACGAGAATGAACAAAGGATTCAACAATGCCTAGAATCGACGATTGGACGCCTGTTATTGCGGAGCCGAAATCAGCAGGTGCAGGACGCGTGGTGCCTTGTGTGCTTGATTGTCTTTTGCACGGGGTGAGCTAGATGAGACTGGCCTGCGATACTGGAGGAACGTTTACCGACCTTATTGTCGAGGATGGCGATGGCAACCTATCGATGTTCAAGGCGGTGACGACGCCGAGTGATCCCGTTTCGGGCGTGCTAAACACGGTTGCATTGGCTGCAGAAGCGATCGGCCTCACCTCCGAGGAATTTTTGTCAACCGCTGAAATGTTGATTCACGGGACCACCTACGCAATCAATGCGATTGTTACCGGGAATACAGCGAAGACGGCTTTTCTAACAACTTTCGGTCATCCAGACATTCTTGTTCTACGCGAAGCGGGGCGAATGGAGCCGTTCAATTTCAAGGTGCCATATCCCAAGCCGTATATTCCGCGTGCTCTAACATTTGAGATTTCTGAACGAACGTCGTCAGACGGGAACGTCAAGCGGGAGCTTGACGAAAACCATACCATCGAAGTGTTGCGGAAGTTGGAGGCTGCGGACGTTGAAGCTATTGCCGTGTGCCTCCTCTGGTCTGTTGCAAATCCCCAGCATGAGCTGAGGGTCGGCGAACTAATTGAAGAGCACTTGCCTGGAATTCCTTATACGCTCTCGCATCAGCTGAATCCGTCCATTCGCGAGTATCGGCGTGGTTCATCCGCGGCCATCGACGCGTCTTTGAAACCACTAATGGGGCGGTATTTGGGGAACTTGCAGGACCGGATTAAAAAGGCCGGATTTGACGGTCGGTTGCTGGTGTTAACCTCCCAAGGTGGAATGATGGACGCCGCAGAACTGGCTAGAGCTCCCATTCACGCGATCAATTCAGGGCCCTCAATGGCGCCCTTGGCGGGACGTTATTACGCTCAAAATGTTGCGGAATCGCCAACGGTGATTGTCGCGGACACCGGCGGGACGACCTATGACGTAAGCTTGGTGAGTGCTGGCCAAATACCAGTCACAAGGGAGATGTGGATTGGTGAACACCACCGTGGGCATTTGACTGGATTTCCGTCCGTGGGGGTTAAGTCGATTGGAGCAGGGGGGGGATCTATCGCCAAGGTCGACTCGGGCGGATTGCTAAAGGTGGGACCTGAAAGCGCCGGAGCCGATCCAGGGCCGGCCTGTTTTGAAAAAGGTGGGGAGCATGCAACGTTAACCGACGCATGTGTCGTTGCAGGCATCATTGACACTGATTATTTTCTTGGTGGGACTTTTCCGCTTTCCGGTGAAAAGGCCCATAAAGCCGTAGAAGAACACGTAGCGAATCCGTTGGGCGTTAGTGTCGCCGAGGCCGCTGCTTCCATCATTGAGTTGGCAACCGAGAACATGGTGCAAGCGATCAGCGACATCACTATTGACCAAGGGATTGATCCTGCGAAAGCTATTCTCGTCGGCGGTGGTGGCGCTGCAGGATTGAACGCCGTATGGATTGGGCGAAGGCTCGGATGTAATCAGGTCATTATTCCGGATACGGGACCGGCTCTGAGCGCTGCTGGAGCGCTTATGTCCGATCTTGCAGCAGACTACCAGGCGACATTCCATACTGTGACGGACGCGTTTGATTTTGAATCAGTCGGTCGCGTGCTCAGTGACCTAGAGGTCCGGACGACAGAATTCAAGGAAGGTGTTGCCAAGAACGCGCCGACGCATAGCGTTAGCTTAGCTACTGAAGCACGCTACTCAAACCAGGTTTGGGAGATCGAGGTGCCCTTGAACGACGGGCTAATCACCGATGAAGCCGGGCTTGAAAGGTTCAAGGAGGATTTTCATGCGCGCCATGAAGAGCTTTTTGCTTACCGGGATCCGTCGAGCGAGATCGAGTTCGTTACATGGATCGCTCGAATTCGCTCACAGCTGAGCCAGGAGGAAATCGGGAAACTCGATTTCGGTGGTGAGAATTCGCCAGAAATTGCTGAGCGGCAAGTCTACTTCTCGGAATCAGGTTGGGTGACGACGCCGGTCTTAACTTCGGGGCAACTCAGTGTAGACGTTCCGATGAATGGACCAGTGATCGTGGAGACACCCTTCACAAGTGTCGTTGTGGACCCGGCTGCATCAATTTGCCTGGGGGATGATGGAGCGCTTATTGTCGACCCGTTTTTGAACTCGTAGAACCCGCAAAAATAGCAAGGGATGGAATTATTCGATGCTAGATGGTGAAAAAGACAAACTAACGGGTGCTGAACTCGCAATTTTGACGAACCGTATTG
>CAZHBA010000049.1:0-65866 GCA_964530225.1 uncultured Rhodospirillaceae bacterium
GTGGCATGGGTGGCATGGGCATGTAGCCACTCCGCTTCCAAGTACGTTTCAAGGGCCGCGCTGGGTATCCCCGGTGCGGCCTTTTTCTTATCAAAACCGTTCCAAAAACTTAGCTATGTACTGCCTTTCGAAACATTGTATACAAAGTAATAGTATATATAGTATCGTTTTACCAGGAGGCCATACGATGCCATGTTTGACGATGACAATAGCGATGCTGCTGCACTCCGTCGGCGCGGACCCGGCGATAGTCCCGGCATATTATTGTGGCGGGCGGCGAATGCCTGGCAGCGCGAGGTCAGGAGCGTTGTCAAATCCCAAGGGCTGACCCAGGCCCAGTACGTCCTGTTGCTGGGCTTGTGCGGTCTCGAGGATCAGTCGGTTACCGATCCGGCAGCGATTACCCAGCAGGCGCTGGCCAAATACTGTGGCGTCGACACGGCGATGGCGTCGCAGGTGCTGCGGCAGTTGGAGGCGGCGGGCCATCTGCGCCGTGCACCGGGGATGGATGCGCGCTCGCGGTCGCTACAATTGAGCGCCAACGGGAGGTGGGCTGTCGATGAAATTGCGCCCAAGGTTGGCGCGGTCGACGCCAGGTTCTTTGCCGCGTTGGGCGAAAACGCGGAAATGTTTAAAGCTGCCTTGCAGGTGCTAATCGGTCTGCCGCCGCGCCTCGGCTCGTCGCGGCGGTTCGGATAACGGGCCTTCTAAAGTTCTTCGATCACCCGAATGATACCGGCCTGATCGAGCTCACCCCATCCCCGATCGATCATTTTTTGCCAGAGCTTCCGATTGCCACTCAGGGTCGGCGTATCGAGGCCGACTTGCGCGGCCAGCTCGAGAGCCTGGTCGACGTCTTTGAGTTGTACCCGGGCCGGGCCCCCAGGCTCGAACATGCGTTCGACCATGCGCCCACCGTGGAGGTCAAGGACCCGCGATTCCGCAAATCCGCCCTGCAACGCTTCGCGCACCTTGCTGGGATCGACGCCGGAACGTTGAGCCAAGGTCAGGCCTTCGGCGACGGCGGCAAGCGTCACCGCGACGATCGCCTGATTGGCTGTTTTCGCCACCTGTCCGGCGCCTATATCGCCAATATGGGTGATGTTGCGGCCCAGCACTTCGAATATGGGTCGCACCCGCTCTAGTTCCTCGGCGGTGCATCCGGCCATGATCGACAGTGATGCCTGTTCGGCCCCCACTTGGCCGCCGGAGACCGGCGCGTCGATATAGGTACAGCCGGTGTCGCCAACCTCCCCGGCCCATTTGCGGGTTTCGCGTACCTTAGTGGTCCCCATATCGATGACGGTCTTACCGGGCGATAAGCCGGCGATGACGCTATCGGGGCCGTGCAACACATTGTCCACTGCCACAGTATCGGTCACCATGATGATGATGGTGTCGGCGGTACTGGCGACCTTGCGCGGATTATCGGCGGGGGTCAAACCTTCTCCGGCCAGTTCGTCGACCGGGCCGGGACTGCGGCTAGCCACCGTGACGGACGCACCTGCCTTGTACAGATTGCGGGCCATCGGCTTACCCATATGGCCGAGGCCGATCAGACCGATTTTCCATCTGTTCACGTTCACCATGTTCGTAGTCTCCGGCGTAGCGGGGTTTTAGGGAACGGCGAAGCGCGCCGCCGCGCCGCGCTCGATGGCGGCGGCGTTGAGGCGGTCGATATCGAGCGAAAAGCGCATCATCTCGAGCAGGCGTAATTCTTCTTGCGTTGCTGTTCCGTCAGAGGCAATCACGTCACAGGCCAACGCGTAGGCGGTTTCGCGCAAGCGGTCGGGTAGCGTCTCGTGCATCTCATCGAACGCTTTTTCCAAGCCATCTTCGTCGGCCAGAAGAGCGGCGCAGTCGTTCGTGATATTCGGTAATCGCCCAAGATCGAACGAGGCGAATACCGGCAACAGGCTGACGATTTCGCTAATCCGGGCCAATTCGGAATCGGTCATGTCGCTATCTGCCGCCGACGCTATAACCATGGCGTAGATGAGTGCCGCTTGGTGATCGATCATTTTGATTTCCTTGGCTTGAGTGCCGGGGGGATAAAGCCGCCTCGTGGCCCCACCGTCAAGCGATGGCGAAAAATTTAGCCTGCACTGGCGAAAAACGCCGTTGTCTCTTCGATCGCCTCGACCAAACCGATACGCTGCGCCTCGACGCCGTCTGGAAATGCGCCCAGGAGGCGCGACGGTATGGCGCTATCGAGGATGACGAAAATACCCCGATCGCTGTCGCGGCGAATTAGGCGCCCGTAGGCCTGCGACAGGCGTAAGCGGGTTTGCATGTCGTCGTAGACGCGGCCGCCGAATTCTTCGCGCCTTGCCTTATGGAGAATGGTCGGGCGCGGCCACGGGACGCGGTCGAACGCCAGCAAGCGTAGCGAAGCTCCGGGCACATCGACGCCGTCGCGCACCGCATCGGTACCCAGCAGGCAGGAGTCTGCTTCGGCACGGAAGATATCGATTAGGGTCGCCACGTTCAGGGCGTCGACGTGCTGGGCATAGAGCTGTAAGCCGGCATCGTCCAGCGGCGTGGCGATGCTGGCGTGTACCTGACGTAGCCGCACGATCGAGGTGAATAGTCCCAGGCCGCCGCCGCCGGATGCCAAGAACAACTCGCGCAGCGCCGCGGCCACCTGGTCGGGTTCGTTGCGTTGGACGTCGGTGACGATCAAAGCCCGTGTTTGTTTGGCGTAATCGAACGGCGAGGCGACACGGGCACGGATCGCTGGCGCCGGTAGGTGGATCGCCCCGGTTTGGCGCTTGGCGGTGTGCCAGTCTTGCTCCACGTCGCCGCTGCGCCCGGTCAGGGTGGCCGAGGTGACCAGGACGCCGTGCGCCCGGCTGGCGATCGATTCGGCGAACGGAATCGTCGGGTCGACCCAGTGACGGAACATGCCGGCGTCGAAATCGTGGCCGTCGATGCGGTCGACGGCAAACCAGTCGACGAAAATCTCAGGTGTTGACCCATCCAGCGTGCCGAGCATGCTGATCCAACCAGAGATGAGTATTTCGCCGCGCCGCGCCAGCGCTCGGCAGATCGCCTCGATGCGTGTTCGCGTGGCGCTGTCGAGTTCGTCGGCGTCCACATCGAGGCGGTGGCGTAAGCGGTCGCGCAGCTGTAGCAGCGGGTGCACCAGCCGCGCCAAGCTATCGGCCAGTTCGTGTCCAGCCTCGCTGACCGCGTGTTCCAGCGGATGCACGTTGGTCTCTAGGCTATAGAAACTGTGCTGCGTGCTGGTGCGGGCGTAGACTTGTTGACGCAACGCGCTCAAAAACGCCTCCGCTGGGCCCTGGGGATTGGATTCGCCGAGCCGCGTCGCCCAACCCGGTGCGGGTAGGTTACCGGCCTCGGTCAGGGCGGTAGCAAGGGCCTCGTGGGCGGTGTCGTCGTCGGCAGCGATCAGGTCGCTGGCGCGTTCGCGCAGGCCACGGGCGCGGCCGCCGGAACGCTGGCGGCTGCCCTCCGGCCCCAGCAACCAGCGCCGCAATTCGGCGGTCTCCTGACCCGACAAGTGGCCGCCGAAGGCCGAGTCGGCAGCGTCGAACAGATGGTGGCCCTCGTCGAAGACGTAGCGGGTGGGCAGGCGGTCGTCATCGTCGCCGAGCGCGGCCTGGATCATCACTAGCGCATGGTTGGCGACCACCAAATCGGCGCGCTGGGCCCGGCGCACGCTGTGTTCGATATAGCATTTCGAATAGTGCGGGCAGGCGGAATAAATGCACTCGCCGCGCCGGTCGGACAGCGACAACGTTGCTTCTGATCCCACCAGATCGACGAGCCAGGCGGGAAAATCGCCGCCGAAATCACCGTCGCGGGTTGCCGCCGCCCAGCGGGCCAGCAAGCCGAGCCCGATTGCGTCGCGCGGCCGCAAGGCGAGATAGCACCCCACCGCTTCCTCCATGTTGAGCAGGCACAAATAGTTTTCGCGGCCCTTACGGATGACCACCTTGGCCGCCTTCAACTGAGGATCAGGATAGAGGTGGTCGAGTTCCTGGTCGATCTGGCGCTGCAAGTTGCGGGTGTATGTGCTGATCCAGACGGGCCCGCCATTACGCTCAGCCCACAGGCTCGCCGGGGCGATGTAACCCAGGGTCTTACCGGTGCCGGTGCCGGCCTCGGCGAGGACGAAGTTTGGTGTTTCAGGTGCCGGCCGGGGTGCAAACATGGCGCTAACCGCGGATGCGTAGTCGGCCTGCATGGGACGGGGCTCGGCGTCGGCACCAAGCAGCTCGGCGAGGCGCTGGCGGGCCTCGCCGGATTCAACCGGTTCGTCACCCGTTGGCGTTTCCGGCGCCATCTCGGCCCATTTGGGAAGCTTGCGCCAAACCGCCAAGGTGCCCGAGGTGCCAGCGGCGTCCTTGGGCAGGGCATCCGCCTTAAGTGTTTGCAACATGATCGGACCCCATAACCATCCGGCACGCGTCATGTCGCGAGCGACCGCTACGGCGTCGTCGTAGCCGCTGGCGTCACTGGCGATCTCCGTCAGTAGTTGGCCCGCCACTGTGTGCAGCAAGGGTGTCGGCGCCTGGTCTGCGGCGAGGCCCAGCGTGCGGGCGACCCCTTGTAAGGTGGGCAGGGTGAACTGCGCCGGTCGCACGAAGGCGAACAGCTCCAATATGTCGTAGCAGGCCAGATGATCGCAGTCTAACCGGCGCGCCACCGAGGGCGCGTGGCATAGCAGCGGCGGCACCGCCTTGATGCGCCGCGCTACCTCGTCGAAAGCGAGGGTTTCCGGCGCATCATCCGCTGCCGCCCAAATAGCGTTGGTGCGCGAAATATGGACGGCCGCCAGCGGCAGCAGCATTGCCGGGGTATCAGGCATAACTGGCGCCAAAGTGGGGGAATCTTGGCTCATGGCCCAACCTTAGCGGGGATGCACGATTAGTCGCTAAAACTTTCGTCAAGTTTTGGCCAATCAAGGGCAAAAGTCTAAGCGATCCTGCGTGACTTTCCCCCTATGGCCGGTATCCTCTGTGCTGTAAAAGTTTATTCAGGTATGTACGGACAGGCGTGGAGGCTTGCTAGTACTCGGCCAGTTTTCATGCTGTTTTTCGGGTAGGAGTACCTATTTATGGCTGTAATACCTAGTGGTCCCGTATCAACCTTCGTTCTCGATGCGTCACCGTGGCCGACGCCTGAACCACCAACCGCAATGCAAGCGGATAACCCGAGCGAGGCGGTAACGCCACCTTCGACGGGTACTGCTGTGTTGCCGGAACAGCCGCGCGACCAGCACGTCGATATATCGGTCTAATCGGGTCCGCCCGGCATTTGCCGGGCAATATATAAATACAGATCAACCGCTACGTGGTTGCCCGCGCGTACGGTTGATTCTGTTTTGCGCCCCGCCAATTTGACTGGCGGCAACAGAATTTATTCCAATTTACCGCAATAGGCTCTAGGGTCCGCCCGCATTCAAACTGACTGGTGATTTGGGGTAGATGACGGTGGAACGCGAATTGGCGGGTGAGGCCCGGGCGTGGCCATTCGAGGAGGCGCGCGCGATTATCAAACGCATTGGTGGCGCCGAAACGAACCAGGTGCCCGACAAGGGTTACGTGCTGTTCGAGACTGGCTACGGGCCGTCTGGCCTGCCCCATATCGGCACCTTCGGCGAGGTGGCGCGTACCACCATGGTGCGCCGCGCGTTCGCTACGCTGTCGGATATTCCGACCCGCCTGATCGCCTTTTCTGACGATTACGACGGGTTGCGCAAGGTGCCCGACAACATACCCAACGGTGAAGCACTGGAACCGCATTTGGGTAAGCCACTGACCGCAGTACCCGATCCGTTTGACACTCATGATAGCTTCGGCGCCCACAACAATGCGCGCCTGCAGGCGTTCCTCGACCAGTTCGAGTTTGACTATGAATTTTTCAGTTCGACCAAGTGCTACAGCGACGGCCTGTTCGACGAGACGCTGTTGAGCCTGCTGGCTCACTACGACTCGGTGATGGAGGTAGTTCTACCGACCCTGGGCCAGGAGCGGCAGGCGACCTATAGCCCGTTCCTGCCGATCTGTCCGCGCACCGGTGTTGTGCTGCAGGTGCCGATGGAGGAGGTCAAGCCGGGTGACGGCACTGTCGTCTACCGCGACCCAGGGACCGATGCGTTCACCGAAACCCCGGTCACAGGAGGGCATTGCAAGCTGCAATGGAAAGCCGACTGGGCGATGCGCTGGACGGCGCTCGCCGTCGACTACGAAATGTCGGGCAAGGATTTGATCGAGTCGGTGAAGCTGTCGAGTAAGATTGCGCGCATCCTTGGCGCGCGGCCGCCCGAGGGGCTGACCTACGAGCTATTCCTTGACGAAAATGCAGAAAAGATATCCAAGTCACGCGGTAACGGCCTGACCATCGACGAGTGGCTGACCTACGGCCCGCCGGAGAGCCTGTCGCAGTTTATGTTCAACAAGCCGAAGACCGCCAAGCGGCTCTATTTCGACGTCATTCCCAAGTCGGTCGACGAATATCTCGGCAATGTGGCGCGTTTCCATAAACAGGAACCCGCCGACCGCCTGCAGAACTCGGTGTGGCACATCCATGGCGGTGCGGTGCCGAAGATCGAGATCGATATTTCCTTCGGCGTGCTGCTAAATCTCGCCTGCGCCTGCAATACCGAGGATCCGGCGGTGCTGTGGGGCTTCATCGCCCGCTATGCGCCGGGCGCCACACCGGCCAGCGATCCGCTACTCGACCGCTTAGTCGTCCACGCGCTGGCCTTCTACCGCGATTTCGTCAAGTCGGCGAAGAACTATCGTGACCTCGACGACCGCGAACGCGTGGCGATGGCAGAGCTTGCCGACCGCATCGACGCGCTCGCTGCCAATCCCGACGCGGAGACCATTCAGAACGAGGTCTATGCCGTCGGCAAGGCGCACGAGTTCGAGCCGTTGCGCGATTGGTTCAAGGCGCTCTACGAAGTGCTATTCGGTGAAAGTCAAGGTCCGCGCTTCGGTTCCTTCGCCGCGCTTTATGGTGCGCCCGAGACGGTCGCCCTGATCCGCCGTGCGCTGGCCGGTGAGGACCTGGCGGCGGGGTAGTCGCCTATGATTTCGAGTGCGCGAAATCCCAGTAGAGATCGCGGGTACGCCGGTAGACTGGCCCTGGTTGCAGGTCGCGGTCCTCGTAGCGGATTACCGGCTGTACCTTGCCGTAATTGCCGGTATTGAATATCTCGGCGGCCTCGAGAAGTTCCTCGGTACGCACTGTACGCTCGATGACTGACATGCCGTCGGCACGCATTAGTTCGATTAACCGCTGCCGAGTGATCCCGTTCAAAAAAGAACCGTTCGGTACCGGCGTGATGGCAACGCCGTCCCTGACGATCCAAATGTTAGAGGTGGCGAACTCGGCGACGTGGCCCAGCCCGTCGCGCATCACCGGGTTCTGGTAACCGCGGTTGCGCGCTTCGATCAGGGCGCGCGAGCTGTTAGGGTAGTGGCACGACGCCTTGGCGCCGGTTGGCGCGGTTTCCGGACCGGGCCGCCGGTAGCTGCTGAGACAGCATGAAAACCCGGAGCCGGTTGGCATCGCCGCTTCGAAAATGGTCAGCGCGAACTTAGTACTTTCGGGGTCGGGCACCAGCACGTCGAGCGCGGCATCGGCCCAGAACATTGGCCGGATATAAAGCGCGCTGTCCGGCGCGAACCGTTTGATCCCGTCGAGGGCGATTTCCTCAATCTCACCGGTGCTCAGCACTGGCTCCATGTTCATGACCTTGGTCGAGTCGATAACGCGCTGGCAGTGACGGTCGAGATCGGGGGTGACCCCCTCGAAGGCACGGGCGCCATCGAAGGCGATCGAGCCGAGCCAGATGGCGTGGGAATCGGCACCAATCAGCGGCACGTTACCCTCTACCCAATCTCCGTCGACATATGTCTTTGAAGCCATCGTCTGCAAATGTCCTTCGATTCTGACGTCGGTGATTCTGCTGCAAGCATAGCGTTAAGTCGGGGTGCCAGTCTGCCCCTTTACCAACCCCGGTGCGAACCTCATATTGCCGGTATGCCAATTTTGAAAATTGCCCGTATGGGCCATTACATTTTGAACCAAAGAGCCGACGAGGTTGCCGACCCGACGGTGCCCGATGTGGCCCGGTTGGTTGCCGCCATGGTCGAGACCATGGAAGACGCCGACGGCACTGGATTAGCGGCGCCGCAGGTACACATGCCGTGGCGGATTGTGGTCTACAAGGTGATAGCGGAACGCGCCAGGGCCGAGATCGGCGCTGAGGCTAATGACTGGGACGATGAAGGTGCTGCGAGCCGCGAGGTGCCGACGACGGCTATGATCAATCCGGTGGTCGAGCCGTTGGGCGAGGACACAAATATGGGCTTCGAGGCCTGCCTCTCGGTGCCCGATATGGTGGGGCCGGTGCGCCGCTTCAACAAAGTTCGCGTGACCTACCAGACTCTCGACGGTGAAACCGTGGAGTGCGAGGCTGAAAGTTTCCACGCCCGGGTCATCCAGCACGAATGCGATCATCTGGACGGTATTCTCTATCCCATGCGCATCGAGGACATGTCGCAATTCGGTTATGTTGACGAGCTGCGCAAGCGCACCGGTGCGGCGGAGGGCGAGGACGAAGAAGAGGTGAGCAATGCGGCGGCAGATGACTGAGTATCTGGTGACCGAACGTCGGGCGATTCTCGACAAGGCGCTCGCCCATGTGCCGTTCGACGGCTGGACCGACCGTTCGTTGCGCCAGGGCGCTGCCGAGGCGGGCCTTGATGACATGATGTTGCAGCGCGCCTTTCCGTGCGGTGCAGCCGACGCTATCGTATTCTGGAGCACCGAAAGCGACTGCGCGCTGGCTGCCGCGCTGGCTGCGCAGAATATCGACGAGCTTAAGGTGCGGGAACGCATCGCTGCCGCAGTGCGCTGGCGGTTGGAACATCTGGCGCCGCACCGCGAAGCTGTACGCCGGGCGCTAAGCTATTTTGTGCAGCCGCAGCATGTACGCCTGGGCACGCGCTGTCTCTACAACACCGTCGACAAGATGTGGCACGCCGCCGGCGACACCGCGACCGATTTCAACTTCTACACCAAGCGCGGCCTGTTAGCGGGCGTCTACACCAGCACTCTGCTGTTTTGGCTCGACGACGAGTCGGAAAACTATGCGGCGACCTGGGCGTTCCTAGACCGCCGTATCGCGGACGTCCTGCGCATCCCGCAAGTGTCGGAGCGGCTAGGCAAACTTTCCTCGGGCATCCCCCGGCCGCGTCGCTTCGTGCAGCGCGTGCGCGAAAATCTGCGCGAGGGCGACCGTGTCTAGGTTGGCGTTATGCCGGCGCGGCCTGCCGAATGACGCGCCCAGCAACCTTCAGGCTTTGCACGGAATCGCTGGCCAGGTGGCTCCAGATGTAGGTGTCGCGTGCTAGCTTTTCGGCTAGAGGGTCCATGGGTGCGCCAGCGTAGTCATGGATTTCCATATTGAGCTCGGCCACCTCCTGGATTAAGCCGGTCGACAGATTCATCGCCAAACCGGCGTTGGTCGAATGGACCTTCTGATCGTGTTCCCACGCCACGCGCATTACAAATGAGCGCAGCGCCTCAGTGAGCATTTTCATACGCCCAATTTTTAGTTGGATAAGCTGTTGGTCCATCAGCGGTTTACCCCCCGAGATGTGAGTGTGGGCAAGGGCAATCGCTTGCTCGCAGGCGGCATCGCAGATGCCTAACCCGTTGGCGGTAAGCTCGAGGTCGCCAAACATGTCGCCCGATGATTCGCCCTCACTTCTGGCCAGGGCGCCGTTGGTCTCGCCGATCTGGTTGGCGACGGGCACGCGCGCGTTCTGGAAAACCATTTCGCCGTTCTGATAGAAGCGCCAACCGCTTTTGTTATACACCTTGCCACTGCTGAAGCCGGGCGTGTCGGCGGATACCAGCAGCATCGTGCAGCCCTTGGTGAAATGCACCGAGGGGTCGGTTCGCACGATCAAAAAGAACGCTTTGGCGATATGGGCGTTGGCGATGAACTGCTTCTCACCGTTGAGCATCCAGTGGTCGCCATCGAGTTCGGCGCGCAGGCGCGTGCCCACCTTGGGGTCGTCGCCCGGTGGCGGTAGGCGGGTGTCGGAGCCGCTGTTGGCCTCGGTCTGGCCGGAACCCAGCACGAACGTATCGTCGGCAAGGAACGGCTTGAGGAAACGGTCGCGCTGATCCTCGGTGCAGGCGGCGGCGATCAGGTGGCTCCACTTCCAGCACTGGCTGAAGGTTTTCGACGTGGCGCTGTCGGCCTTGGCCAGTTCCGCCATCACTAGGGCCTGGGTGACGAAGTCGATGCCGTGCCCACCCCTATCTTTGGCCACCACGGCGGTACGGAAGCCCAGCTTCGAGCCTTTCTTGATCAACTCCCAGTCTATGGTATCAGCCGGGTTGGCGATACGATCTCGCTTCAGAGAGACTGGTTTAATTTCCTCATCAGCGAACCTCCGCGCCTTCATCTGCCAGGCACTTTGTTCTTCGTTCAGCGAAAAATCCATAGTGACTTCCTTATCGTCTTATTTTTTGGGCCGGAATTAGCTCTGGTAGTAGCCCGCCAGAGCCTCGGCAATTCGTAGTTTGGCGTCAGTGCTGCCGTCGCCGGTGTGCAGGAACATCCGCGTGTCGTGTATGTATTTCTGCGGCGGCATGTCGCGCATAACACCCATGGCGCCGAAGCATTCGGCGGCATCCTTGGTCGCCCGATAGAGCTGCTGGGCGGTTGCCACCTGAGCGATCCTGGTCAGCGGCAGGTTGGACAGGCTACCGTCGGCCTGTGCTTCGGGGTGGTCGCTGGCCCACGCTGCCTGCCAGATGGCGCTGCGCGCGGTTTCCAAGCTGACGGCGACACCGGCTAGCTTAGCGCCAATCGCCTGGTGTTCGATGATTGGCCGGCCGCCTTGGATTCTGATTTTGGCGTAGTCCACAGCCGCTTCGAAGGCGGCTCTGGTGACGCCAAGATTAATCGCTTGGGCAATCGGTGAGCCGCCGACGGCACCGATACCCAACCCGGTGCCGTTGGCCTCGAGCAAATTCTCAGCCTGTACCTGGCAGTCGCCAAGCGTTACCTCCCCGCATGCGCCGTGGTACCAGCCGCCGTCACGGTCAATCTCGTCCACCAAAAGTCCGGGCGCGTCGTGCGGCACCAGAAACAGGCCGGTGCCGGAGCCGGTCGTCGCCTCGACGACAAACAGCTTGGCAATGGGCGCGTTAGCGATACGGTGCTTAGTCCCGTTCAACACCCAGCCGCCGTTGGGTGCGTTCGCTGCGGTGGTTTCGAAGGTTCTCTCTTCGGAAACCGGGCGGTGGTAGTTAATGCCCAGCGCAGTGTCAGTACCCAGCTCGTGGCTGGCTATTGCCAGGTGAAAGCTGTTGTCGTCAAGGAGCGCGGGCAGGAAGCGTTCACGCTGCTCGTCGCTCATCAACCGGCCGAACAACTGGCCGCCCAATGTGGCGGTTTCCATCAGCACCGAGGCCACATCGACATCGCCGGCAGCCAGTTCCTCGGCGACTAGGCAACAGGTCAGCGTATCGGCACCGGCACCGCCCACCTCCTCAGTCAGCGCCAATGTGCGCAGACCAAGCTCGGCGGCGCTGTCGATCATCTCAACTGGCAAGGGCGGGTCGAAGGGTTCAAGCCGATCCGGGTGGATCGCGGCAGGGGTTATTTCCTGGGTGACAAAGTCACGGACGGTGTCGCGGATTGCGAGCTGTTCCTCGCTTAGATGAAGATCGTACATCGTTTTTTTTGCTCTTAATTAATCGGGCCTGGAGGGACCGGGCGGGAACGGTCGGCTCGCGCCGGCCAGCACATCGCCAATGATAGATGAAAAGCCGGCCAGAGTAGAGTCGCCGACAATATTTTCTGGATATGTCCCTATGCCGCGGCATCCTTAGCCAAATCGTCGCGGACCCGTGGCATCACCTCCTCGGCGAACAGTCGCATCGAGCGCATGGTCTGGTCGTGGCTCAGCCCGCCGAAGCGCATCTCCGCCATCCAGTGGTTGGTACCGCCTTTGCGCGCATAGGTCAGGACCCGTTGCGCCACGGTGTCGGGATCGCCGAAGGCGCTGCCCCAATTAGACAGATCGTCATAGCCCACTCGGGCGTGCGCCTTGCGGATCGTGTCATAAACTTCATAACCGGGATGGACTGGCTGGTCGGGTGCGCCCGGCAGAACCTTTTGGAACAAATCGTGATACCACATGGCATGTTCCTCAGCTTCTGCCTTGGCGGTAGCGTCGTCTTCGGCGACATAGGTCTGCATCAGCAGCGGCTGGTCGAACGCCATCGGGTCGTGTCCGGCGGTGCGCATAAGTTCGCTGTAAAGATCCCATTGCTCTTCGACCGTGTCGATGCTGGTGAAACGGGGTGCGCGCAGGATCGACAGGCCCTTTTCCGCCGCCAGTTGATAGGACGGCGACGATACCGCGGCCATATAGATTGGCGGGTAGGGCTGCTGCACTGGCTTGGGAAACAACGTGACGTCATTACACGACCAGAACTTACCCTCATAATTGAAATTTTCTTGGGTGAAGGTGCCGAGCAGCATCTCTAGGCCTTCGTTGAAGCGGTCGCGGGACTCTTCCGGGTCCATGCCGAAGCCGGCAAATTCCTTCGGCTGGTAGGCACGTCCCAACCCGAGAAGCAAACGGCCGTTGCTCAACATGTCGACCAGTGCCGCTTGTTCGGCAACCCGCACCGGATGTTGCAGCGGCAGCAATACCACCGAGGTGCCGATCTTGATCCGCTTGGTGCGTTGCGCGATGGCGGCGGCCAGCGTCAGCGTATCGCCCAGAATGCCGTAGATGGAGAAATGGTGCTCGGGTAGCCAGATGGAGTCGAACTCCAATTCTTCGGCGAGTTCGATTTCTTCCAGGAACTCGCTGAACACCTGCGCCTGGGGTACGTTGCCGTACTCGCTGAATAGGTACATCAGACCGAATTGCATAACGGTTCCCTTCTGTTGTTTGTCGCGGCGTTATTCAGACTGCCGCTTATATTGCCCGATGAATAATATTCGCCATTTCCGCGGAATGACACCTCGGCGGGGATAAAGTTCTCTCTATCAAATCTCCCATTTCTGGCCAGGAGTGGGCTTTAGCGCTAAATATCTTCTCCGACCGGCAATCTCAACCTGGGTAAATCCGTGCCGAACGCCGCCGTTACTACCTCGCAGCTCGTGCTCGACCATATAGCCGTTGCCGCCGCTTCGTTGGCCGAGGGCATCGCCCATGTCGAGGCAGCGCTCGGCGTGGAAATGCCGGTCGGCGGCAAGCACCGTGAGATGGGAACGCATAACCAGCTTCTGCGTTTGGGTGACGGACTGTACCTTGAGGTTATCACCATCGATCCCGATGCGCCGCCGCCGGCGCGTGCACGGTGGTTCGCCCTCGATTACTTCGGCTCCGCGCCGCCACGCTTAGCGACATGGATCGCGCGAACCGGCGATCTCGGTGCGGCACTCGCCACCGCACCCAAGGCGTCGGGCCCGCCGATACAGGTCAGCCGGGGTGAGCTGACTTGGCATATCTCGGTGCCCGAGGACGGCTCCATGCCCTTCGACGGTGCCTATCCGACCTTGATCGAGTGGCCGCTTGGCCCCCATCTGACCTCGTGCATGCCTGATCTTGGCTGCAGCCTCGAGCAACTACAAATCGAGCACCCGGATGCTGAAGCCATCCGTGGCTATATAGATCCCGTTTTCGACGACGCCCGTGTCGACATTGAGACAGGTCCGCAGGTCCGGCTAACAGTGCGCATAGCGACACCGCGGGGTGTCTGCACTCTCAGCTAAAACCGGTTCGGGTGCACCCAACCCCGTCACCGCTGGTCATCGCGACATGCTGCCGTCAGACGTGAAGAATTCCCTCCCCCTCAGTGAATAGGCTATCATGAGCAGCTCTTCCTGCTCGCGCTGGCCAACACCGTTTTTTTCGAGTGCGGTGAGAATATTGTCGAGCACAGCGACATATTCCTGTTCACCGATATTCATGCCCTTGTGCGCCTCAAGCATATCCTTGCCGCGATAGGTCTACGGTCCGAAACTAGCGGCCAAGGCCAAAGACCATTATCCAAAACTGAAGCTGGTGTTCATGTCAGGCTATGCCGCCGATCTCTACACCCACGACAAGATACCTAGCTTTGTCGAGATGTTGTTGAATAAGCCGTTTCGGCTGGCCGAACTTTCCAAGGCCGTGCAAGGCACGCTAGTGGCATAAATACGCCAGCGGCGCAAAAGCCATATCTCAGGGCTGCGCGCGCGGGATTAGCCAGGTCACGTGGCCCATTTTACGTCCTGGCCGGGTTTCGGCCTTGCCATAGAGATGCAGCCGTGTCGCCGGATCGGCGAGATACGTCTGCCAATTGTCCACATCATCACCGATGAGGTTTTTCATCGTCGCGTCGGCGTGGCGTTCGGTCGAACCCAGCGGCAGGCCGCAAACCGTGCGCACCAGTAATTCGAATTGACTGATTGCGCAGGCGTCGATGGTCCAATGCCCCGAATTATGCGGTCGCGGCGCGATTTCGTTGACCAAAACACTTCCGTTCCGCGCCACGAACATCTCGACCGTAAGCAGGCCGACGATTTCAAGGTTTTCGATCAACCGCCGCGCAACGTTGGTCGCGGCGGCGGCAGTGTCGCCAGAGATTGGGGCCGGCACAGTGGTTTCAGCAAGAATGTGATTGGCGTGGCGGTTCTCGACCGGAACGTAACTGGCTTGGGCGCCGTCGGTTGCGCGCGCAGCAATGACCGAGATTTCCCGCTCGAACTCGATGAAACCTTCGAGAATGGCGCCGCCAGTGGATATCCCGGCGCCGGAGTTGGCCCAGGCCGCATCCAGATCGGTGCTGGGCTCGATGCGAACCTGTCCTTTGCCGTCGTAGCCCAGGCGCGCTGTTTTCAATATTGCGGGGGTGCCCAGGTTGGCGACCGCACTGGCCAATTCGCAACTGTCGGTAATAGCGTGGTAAGGCGCCGTGGCAATGCCGGCAGCAGTAACAAAATCCTTTTCCTTGACCCGGTCTTGGGCGATCGCCAACGCACCAGAGTTCGGCCGCACGGCAATACGCGCTTCGAGATATTCGACGCTTTCCAGTGGGATATTTTCGAACTCCAGTGTCGCCACATCGATGTCAGCGGCGAATCGGTCAAGGGCGCCGGTATTCTCGAATGTCGCGATGGTAGTTTGGTGCGCGACCTGCGCCGCCGGTTCATCGGGCGATTGGCAAAAAACGTGGCTGCGGTAACCGAGCTGGGCTGCCGCGGTCGCCGTCATGCGGCCGAGTTGGCCACCGCCGATAATGCCGATAGTGGCACCCGGCGCGAACACTGCTGGCGTATCACTACCGGGCATAACGGTCACGCGTTGTCGGCAGGCACTTCAGCGACGCCGTCTGTTTGCTGGGCACGCCAATCGTCGAGGGCCTGCGCCACCGTGGCGTTCTCCCCGGCAATAATCGCGGCGGCCAGCAGGGCGGCGTTGATGGCCCCAGCGCGTCCGATGGCCAGGGTGCCGACCGGAATGCCCGCCGGCATCTGAACGATCGACAGCAGGCTATCCATGCCGCTCAGCGCCTTGCTCTCGATCGGTACGCCAAGCACCGGCACGGGTGTCATCGATGCGGTCATACCAGGTAGGTGGGCGGCGCCGCCAGCGCCGGCAATAATTGCCTTGAGGCCGCGCGAGCGGGCGGACTTCGCATAATCTGCCAGGCGGTCGGGTGTTCGATGGGCCGAAACGATACGCACCTCGTGCTCGACACTCAGAGCTTCGAGGGTCTCTACGGCATGCTGCATGGTCTGCCAGTCCGACTGGCTACCCATGATAATTCCGACGGCGGGGCTCGCCATGGTTAACGTCTCCAGTTGGGCGCACAAGGGGCCGGAAAAGGCGTGGATTATAGGTTTGCATACCTTTAGCGCAAGTTACTCACACACAATATTACCATGAATATTTTACATACAATTGTTGCCATGACGAATTATTAACGTTCTGGAGCGAGGAAAGGTCATATGAAAGTCGGGCTCATCAAGACTACAGGGTCCGTCCGGTAGTACCCGCGAGCAACGCCCGCGCTGCGGGCCGTGCCTACGCCGCGCGCTTCACCGCTAATACCACCGCTTCGGCTCCCACGACTGATGTTGCGACGATTGCCGGTATTCCCGGTGATGAACTGACCGCCAAAGCCTGCGACGCTATTGAGCTGTTGATGCACGAAGTGCAGCGCATGCGTCCGGAGCTTGAGAAAGCGGAAAACATGTTATTTATCTCGAAAAATTAGCTGACGAAGGTTTTTTGGTTCCGGTCGCTAACCGGCGTGCTTTCGTGCGCGAGCTGACCCGTATTGTGGCTTACTCCGAACGTTACAATTCGGTGTCCAGCATTTTGTATTTCGACATCGACGGCTTTAAAGAAATTAACGACCAATACGGCCATGTCGCCGGTGATGCGGCACTACAGCATATCAGCGAGATTTTTGTACTCAATGTTCGTGAATCCGATGTCGTCGACCGTCTGGGCGACGATGAATTTGGTGTCATATTAGCGTAGTCCGATACCGAAACGGCAGCAGAAAAGGCGGTGCGATTGGCCTAGGTGATCGAATCCACGCGGCTCATTTGGGAGAATTTGGGGCTTAAGGTACGCGTGTCGTATGGGGTCTATACGTTTTTTGGTAAAGAAAATACTGGTGAAGCACTGCAACGCGCTAACCGCGCATGTATCAACAGAAGCTGGTCCGGGCTGCAGCCGCAAGCTAACGAGTCACGGGTTACTGATTCAGGCGATGATGTCGGGTAGTAGAAGATCTTCCAGCCGCGTAATTTCGTCCCTCAATACCAGTTTGCGTTTTTTTAACCGCTGTATTTGTAGCTGGTCGAAAGGCGCTTCGTCAGAGATTTGGTCGATGACGTCGTTCAGGTCGCGGTGCTCGCTTTGAAGCGCTTCCAGACGTTGCCGCAGTTCTTCTTTATCGGGTGTGTTTTTGGCCGCCACGTTTATTCCTGTCGAACGCGTATTCCCACCTTTTATTGCCGTATATCGACTCATCGCCATATATCGACGGCATCGAAAAGTATAGCAAAAAAGGCACGAACAGGTTGCACCATTCTACCCTTTTTTGGCAATTAACTATGGTGCGAGGTGATGCAAAAATTGTTATTGCGTTGCAGCAAGGTACTTTGCAAATCAAGCGAATCTGAACTAGAATTATCCCATTACAGAAGATCCAAAAGGAGGTGATGTTGGTGTCGATGGAAACCAGTGTTGACGAGTTGAAACTAAAGCACGCAAATCTAGATCATCAGCTCGACGAAGAAAGACAGCGACCTCAACCAGACCAATTCGTTATTTTGCAGCTCAAACGGGAAAAATTAAAACTCAAAGACGCGATCGCACATTTGGGAGTCGCGTGAGCCCGATGACCTTACGAAGAGTATGATTAGAGCGGACGGCCGATAAGGCCGCCCGTTTTTGTTTTTGCGGTTTATACTACCGCGACCGAAGCGTTATTTGGTGGCGGCTTCTGCGGTTGCCAATTCGTTGGCCTGTTCGCGCAGAATGAATTTCTGAATCTTACCGGTAGAGGTTTTTGGTAAGGCGCCGAAGACGATGTGGCGCGGACATTTATAGTGGGCGATCGTGTCCCGGCAATGTTGAATCAACTCGTCCTCGGTCGCGGTGGCGTCCAGCGCTAACTCGATGAACGCGCAGGGCGTCTCTCCCCACTTTTCGTCCGGTCGTGCGACCACGGCAGCGGCTGAAACGGCGGGGTGTTTGTACAGCGCGTCCTCGACTTCGATCGACGAAATATTTTCGCCACCAGAGATAATGATGTCCTTTGAGCGGTCCTTGAGCTCTATGTAGTTATCCGGGTGCCACACCCCCAAATCGCCGGTGTGGAACCAGCCACCACCGAAGGCATCGGCAGTAGCCTCTGGATTTTTCAGGTAACCCTTCATGGTGACGTTGCCGCGGGTAAATACTTCGCCCATCGTCTCGCCGTCTTGGGGTACCGGTTCCAGTGTCTCAGGGTCGCCAACCATGAGGTCTTCCAGCACTTCGTAGGGCACGCCCTGGCGGGACTGTAGCTGTGCCTGTTGGTCGGGTGGTAATGCGTCCCACTCGTCCTGCCAGGCGCAGATAATGGCCGGACCGTAAATTTCCGTCAGGCCGTAGACATGGGTCACGCGAATACCTTGCTCAGCCATGCGTGCCAGTACGGCCGCCGGTGGCGGCGCCGCTGCGGTCATGAACTCGATATCTTGGTCGAAAGGTTGCCGGTCTTCTTCGCTGGCGTTGGTGATCATCTGCATGACAATCGGTGCGCCGCACAGGTGGGTCACTCCATGTGCGGCAAAGGCGGCATAGATGTTCTTTGCTACCACCTGCCGCAGGCAGACGTTCGTCCCGGCGACCAAAGCAACGCCCCAGGTAAAGCACCAACCGTTGCAATGGAACATCGGCAGCGTCCACAAATAGATGGGGTGGCCGGTGGCTCCCCAGGTGAAAACGTTACCCATCGCATTTAGATAGGAGCCACGATGGTGATAGACGACGCCCTTCGGATTGCCGGTGGTGCCGGACGTGTAGTTCAGGGCAATGGCACGCCACTCGTCGTCGGGCAGTGACCATTCGAATTTTGGATCACCGTCAGCGATAAATGTCTCGTAATCCATTTCACCCAATTGTTTGCCGCCGGGACCTTCGGTGTCACAGATGTCGATAACGACCGGCTTGTTCTTGACCAGTTTTAGGGCTTCTTTGATGGTCGGCGAAAATTCGGTGTCGGTGAGCAATATTTTGGCTTCGCCATGGTCGAGGATGAAGGCGATGGTCGAAGCATCGAGGCGGGTGTTGAGGGCGTTTATTACGCCGCCGGTCATGGGGATGCCAAAATGGGCTTCCATCATTTCCGGGATATTCGGTGACATCACGGCGACGCAGTCGCCAACGCCAATGCCCCGTTGCGACAGCGCCGACGCTAATTGTCTGGTGCGGGCATAAGTTTCCGACCAGTTGCGTCTGATTTTGCCGTGAATCACGGCGGCGCGGTTCGGGTAGGCCGATGCCGTTCGCCTGATGAAGCTCAGCGGCGACAATGGTGTGAAGTTCGCCTCATTTTTGTCGAGGTTGGTTTCATACGGATTGGTCATGTGCCTCTCCCAAACTCAGCATCTAGTCTTTGAACAGCAAGTCCGCATCGCCCCGTAGCGCTTTCCGGCTCTTAATTTCCGCTTCGGCGCGCAAGATTTCCTTTTTTGCGTGCTCGATATACTCCTTCATTTCTTCAACCGACAAGGCCTCGATATTTACTTCTTCGAATGCCTTTGGTTTTACCGGATGTTGTGGTTCCAGTTCTTCATCGAAGCTCATATTCTCTGCCCTACATCTGAGGATCGCGCAAATCAAGCATGATCGTTGTGTGCAAAGTTTGACCTGCCTAAAGTGCACCCGCAAGGCCCTTTGAAACCCGATAATAATACCGTGGAGAGTATGTGAGATGAGCCTGCCTGCGACAATGACCGCTATCGAGATTACAGAGTTCGGCGGGCCGGAAGTTCTGCGGCCGGCCGAGCGCCCAGTTCCGGCGCCGGCGACCGGTGAAATTCTGATCGCCGTCGCTGCCGCCGGGGTCAATCGGCCCGATGTGGTGCAACGGCTGGGCCTCTATCCACCGCCGCCGGAGGCATCTGATCTTCCCGGGCTTGAGGTCGCCGGCACGGTCGCCGCCATTGGCGAGGGGGTGACCCAATGGATAGAAGGCGATGCCGTGTGTGCACTGATCGCTGGCGGGGGATACGCCGAATATGTGAGTGCTCCCGCGCCCCAGGCTCTACCCGTGCCGGTTGGTTTCGACATGATCCAGGCGGCGGGCATTCCGGAAACTTTTTTTACCGTATGGACCAACATATTCGACCGCGGTCATCTGACGGAAGGGGAATCGATCCTGATCCATGGCGGCTCGAGCGGCATTGGCACCACTGCCATACAGTTAGCGCGCGAGTTTGGCGCTAGGCCCTATGTCACAGTCGGTACGGCTGAAAAGGCTACTTTCTGCGAAGAACTCGGCGCGGCGAAAGCGATCAATTACCGTGAGCAAGACTTCGTCGAGGAGATCAAGGCGATCACCGACGGCGCCGGGGTCAATGTCATCCTCGACATGATCGGCGGCGAATATTTGCTGCGCAATATCCGCGTTTTGCGCCCCGACGGGCGCATCCTTCAGATTGCCTTGATGGGTGGGGCGAAGGGAGAACTCGACCTGGGCCGGGTGATGACCCGGCGGTTAATGGTGACCGGTTCCACTCTGCGCCCGCGCTCCGTGGAAATAAAGGGCGCAATCGCCGGTTCGCTTCGCGAGCATGTCTGGCCGCTGTTCGAAGCCGGTAAAATTGGCCCGGTAATCCATCAATCCTTTCCCCTGGCTGAGGCCGCAAAGGCCCACGAGCTCATGGAAACAAGCGCCCATATCGGTAAAATCATATTAACTGTTGAATAGTCGCACTTTGCTTTTTTCGGGCTTCGCGCTTATATAGGGGTTAACTCTAATACCTTGAAATTTAACATGCACTTTAGCCGATGCGGGTTTCAGCATACCCGCCCGGGGTGTAACGAGGAGGTTCGATGGCAGAACCATTGATGCCGAAAGGGACCGCCGTTTGGCTGGTCGAAAACACGGCCCTGACGTTCGATCAGATCGCCGAATTTTGCGGTATGCATAAGCTCGAAATTCAGGGGATCGCCGACGGCGAGGTCGGCATTGGCATGCTCGGCCTTGATCCGGTCGCCAATGGCCAGCTCGAGTGGGATGAGATCGAGCGATGCAGCAAGGATCCGTCATTGCGCTTGGGGATTAAGCCGACCGAAAACCCGGAGCCGGTGCGGCGCACCAAGGGCCCGCGCTATGTGCCGTTGTCAAAGCGCCAGGACAAGCCTGACGGAATCGCTTATCTGCTTCGCTATTATCCAGAACTTAGCGATGCGCAGATTTCAAAACTGATCGGTACAACGAAGCCGACAATCAATGCGATCCGCGACCGCACGCACTGGAATTCGTCGCAAATCCAACCGCGCGACCCGGTGACCATCGGTCTGTGCCGGCAAATGGATCTCGACGAAGCCATCGAGAAAGGCCGTAAAGCGGGCCGTAAACCGGCAGAAAATACATCTACACCGATTAGCGCTGATCTGATTCCCCAGGAGGAACCGGCGGTTCCCAGTCGAATTCCAGACTGGATGGCGGATGTCCGTGTTGGTGGTTCAGGCAGTAATGACACATAAAACATAATAAAAACAGATAGTTATGTAAAAATAGGTCCAAATTTTTTGGGCCTGTTTTTTTTGTTAACTTTTGGCAAGATTTTGTTAACGAACTTGTCCGACATTAGGCGGTGATAGTTCTATTATGAACCTGTTAATGGGATTTCCCCTAGATCCTCTCTTGATGTCTCCCTGTTGACTCGCCACCCCGAAGGCCCCCCTTTCGGAGCGATTTTTCCTTGTATCATTAACAGCGTGAGTGCTGTTCAAGCCACGAAGCAGATAGGCTATGGTCCGCCAATTGGACGCCAAAATGGGCGTTTGTGCATTGATCTCTTTTTGGCAGGACTGGCACCATGGTCGAGGCAAAATTTCTGAAATTCGGTACGTTGAGCTTGCATGCTGGCCAGCAACCGGACCCGGTCACCGGGGCCCGGGCAGCGCCTATTTATCAGACCACGTCCTATGTGTTTCCCGATGTCGATCACGCCGCCAGCTTGTTTAACCTCGAGCGCGTCGGCTACATCTATTCGCGCATTTCAAACCCAACTGTCGCCGTGTTCGAGGAACGCATGGCCGCCCTCGAAGGCGGGGTCGGCGCTATCGCTACCGCCAGCGGTCAGGCGGCTCTGACGCTCGCCGTTATTACGCTGATGGACACTGGCGGCCATATCGTCGCTTCGCGCAATATTTATGGCGGTAGCCATAATCTGTTTCTCCACACGCTACCCCGCTTCGGTATCACCACAACGCTAGTCGACCCGCGCCATCCGCAGGAATTTGCCGATGCCATTCGGCCCGAAACCCGGCTGCTGTTTGCCGAGACAATCGGTAATCCGGGACTGGAGATCCTCGATATTCCGGTGGTCTCGACCATTGCTCATGATGCTGGCATTCCCTTGATGGTCGATTCGACCTTCTCGACACCCTATTTGATGCGGCCGTTCGAACACGACGCCGACCTGATCATGCATTCCGCCACCAAATGGATTGGTGGCCACGGCGTCGCCATCGGCGGCGTTTTGGTCGATGGCGGAACCTTCGATTGGGAAGGATCGGGCAAGTATCCCACGATGACCGAGCCTTATGCCGGCTATCATGGCCTCGATTTTGCCGAGGAGTTCGGCCCGGCCGCTTTTATCATGCGCGCGCGCGCCGAGGGGCTGCGCGACTTCGGCGCCTGCATGTCGCCGCAGAACGCGTTTTATCTGTTACAGGGGTTAGAGACCCTGCCGATGCGCATGGCGCGCCACGTCGAAAATGCACGAACCATCGCGAAATATCTTGACGGAGCCAAGGAAGTCGCCTGGGTACGTTACCCTGAGCTCGACAGCCACCCCGATCAGGTGCTGGCCGCCAAACTGTTGCCCGACGGCGCTGGTTCGATTGTCACCTTCGGCGTTAACGCCGGTCTGGACGGCCCGCGCAAGTCCGGTGCCAAGTTCATCGAGGCCCTAGAATTGTTCTCACACCTGGCCAATGTGGGCGACGCCAAGTCGCTGGTTATTCATCCGGCCAGTACGACCCACCAGCAAATGGACGCCGTTGAACTGGTGGCGGCGGGTGTCGGCGAAGAAATGATCCGGCTGTCGGTCGGTCTGGAAGATCCGGAAGATCTAATCGGTGATTTGCACCAGGCGCTGCGTGCGTCGCAGAAATAGGAGCGCTGGTAATGGACATACGGGTAAATGGCGCGACCGTTTTTGCCCACACCGGCGGCAAGCCCTTCGATCCAGCACAACCGGTCCTGATGTTAATCCACGGTGCGGGCACCGACCATACGTTTTGGGGCCTGCAGACGCGATTTTTTTCCCACCATGGGTATTCGGTTTTCGCCGTCGATTTGCCCGGCCATGGCCGTTCCGACGGGTCGGCGCTGGAAACGATCGACGCCCTCGGCGACTGGGTGTGGCAGGTGCTCGACGCGGTTGGTGCTAAACAGGCGACGCTGGCAGGCCATTCCATGGGATCGATAATCGCGCTGGTAGCGGGGGCCAAGCGGCCGAAAGACACCAATGCGTTGGTTCTTGTTGGCACGGCGGAGAAGATCGCAGTGCACGAAGACCTATTAGCAGCGGGCGAAAGCAATGATCCCAGGGCGTTCGACATGATTACCGACTGGGGCTTCGGCAAACCCTCCCATCTGGGTGGCCATCAGGCGCCGGGGCTATGGATGCAGGGTAGCGGACTGGCTTTGCTACGCTCGGGCACACCAGGTGTCCTGGGGACCGATCTCGCCTGTTGCAACGCCTACGAAGGTGCAGTTGAGGCGGCGAAAAAGATTACTTGTCCAGTGTTGTTACTACTCGGAGCTGGCGATCGTATGACGCCGCCGCGCATGACCAAGGCGCTGACCGAGGTATTGCCGGAAGTCGAAACCGAAATTTTACCCGCGACCGGCCACATGATCATGGTCGAGCGGCCGAACGAAACCATCGATGCTATCGACAGTTTCTTGCAGCGGGTCGCCGTATGAGCCGGGCGGGGCGCGACGAGCGCCGGGAGAACTACCGGGAGTTCATGGAAATTTCGACCCGCTGGATGGACAACGACGTCTATGGTCACGTCAACAATGTCGTCTACTATTCCTACTTCGACACCGCGGTGAACGGGTTTCTTATGCGCGAGGCCGGGCTGGACTACCGCTCATCGGACGCCGTTGGTGTGGTTGCCGAAACCGGCTGCAGCTTCCACGGCGAAATCGCCTTTCCAGATATCCTTGATATCGGCTTCCGGGTCAGTCGGCTTGGCAATTCGTCGGTGACCTACGAGATCGGTATTTTCCGCCAAGGAAGCGAAGCGCCGGCGGCGACCGGCTATTTTGTTCATGTCTATGTGTGTCACGGGAAAATGACGCCGGTGCCGATCCCTGATAAGGCGCGCGCGGCGCTGGAGAAGCTAGTGGTCGAAGCCTAGCGGCTCCCCCCTAACCTACCTCCCCCTTGAGGGGGGGGGTCGCGCTGTGATAGCGGCGCTGGAAAAATTGATCCTTGAGAGCTAGCCGTTCCATAATCTCTTCGAAGCGATATTGGCGCCCTCGGTCAGGGCCTTGAATTTCTCGATGGCGATTTTGGCATCGACCGCACCCATGCCAGCGAAGGTAGCGAACCCGCAATCGGTGCCAGCGATAACCCGCTCGCGGCCGACGATATCGGCGTATTTACAAATGCGTTGAGCCACCAGTTCGGGGTGTTCGATATAGTTGGTCACGCTGTCGATGACGCCGGGGATCAGCACCTTGTCGTCGGGTAAGTCACGTTTGGCAAAAACGCTCCATTCGTGCTCGTGGCGCGGGTTCGAGGCCTCGATCAGAAGACCCATCGGTTTTGCCTTCATCACCTCGTCGAAGATCGCTGCTAGGGGGATATCGCAATGGTGCGGTCCCTCGTAGTTGCCCCAGCAGATGTGCATGCGCACCCGGTTGGCCGGGACGTTATCCAGCGCGCTGTTAAGGGCTTCGACCTGCATCGCCGCATGGGTGAGGAACTCGCCATCGCTTAATTCGCGGCACGCCGTGTGGCGGCCCATCGCCAGGTCGGGACAGTCGATCTGCAGGATAAAGCCGGCCTCGATGATGGCCTCGTATTCTTCTTTCATCACATTGGCCAGGGCCTGCAGATAGGCCTCGTCCGACGGGTAGTACTGATTGTCCTGAAAGACCGTGATCACCCCCGGCGAGGCGGCGTTCATGAACACGTCGCTGGCGCCGGCATCGGCCGTCACCGCCTTCAGGTTCTCGATGTCGCGCTCCAGCGGTGCGCGGTCGCGGACCGTCACCGCGCCAGTACAGCAGGGCCGGTTGAGCCGCCTTGTTCCTGCCGCCTTTGCCTGCTCGCGGCGGTATTCGGGAAAGTTTGTCATATCGTCAAAGCGAATCGATTCGCTTTCGCCAGAAAAACCGGCGAGGCGCTGCTGGATATAGGTGGCGTAACCGGTTTTCCCCATCTCGCCGTCGTTGATGATGTCGAGGCCCCACTCGCGCTGCTTAGCGACGATATTAGTGACCGCCCCGCGCACCGAGCGTTCGAATTCGTCCTGGTCGTAGGGCTCGCCAAACTCGACCTTGAGTAGCAGATCGGTGAGGTCCTCGGGCCGCGGCATGCTGCCCACATGGGTGGTCAATATCCGGTCGGTACTGGTCTGCATTTCGTGCTCCCCCTTCGAATACCGCCAGATACTCTCCGATCCCTATCGCCTCATCTACCGGGTGATCGAAGATCAGGTAATCGTTTACCTCATCGCCGACGGAAGGCGGATTATGCAGAGTTTATTGGCTCGCCGGTTGTTTTAAAACTCATATCCACTCCTCGGCACCTATGATAAAGGCCCGCCGGCGGAACCGGCGGGCCTGATATACGTGAACTTTAGATTGAGGTTAGGCGGCTTTCTGCTCGACCGTTGTCTTTGAACCGCCGTTCGAAATGGCAATCCTGCGTGGTTTTAGGGCCTCGGGTACCTCGCGCTTGAGGTCGACGACCAGAATACCGTTTTCGACGCTGGCGTTGACTACGTTGACGTGTTCGGCCAGGGCGAATCGGCGCTCGAACGCACGTGCCGCGATACCGCGATGCAGGTAGGTCGCACCCTCGCCGTTGGCCTTGGCATTACCCTTGATAAACAGCGCATTGTCTTTCTGGGTAATTTCCAGATCGTCGGTGCCGAAACCGGCGACCGCCATGGTCACGCGATAGTCGTAATCGCTCAGCTTTTCGATGTTGTAGGGTGGATAAGACGGCACGTCGGTATTGAACGCATTATCGAATAACCGGTTCATACGGTCGAAACCGACGGTCGAACGAAATAGGGGAGATAAGTCGTAGTTACGCATTTCACTTGTCCTCCTTAGTGAAGCAACACAGTCGTCGGTGCGGAATTCACCACCATGGCTGAAACCCACCGGATTAAGCGCCATTGAGACCCTTATTGGCGTCCCGGCACAATCACTATTTGGGGATAGAGAGCTGATATTTCAAGGGGTTATGGTTAACGTGGGGAGAACTTTAGGGGCCTTTCGAAGCCCTTGTGCGGAATGCTAATAAACCACTCGTGGAACACAGGAGTGTTCACTTGGCTGCAGGTAAGTAACGGTTTGGCTAATCTTCGATAAGGCGCAAGGAGGAGCGCTCGCGCTGACTGAAGAAACGCATGCTACCTCTCTAAAATTCAGGGAAATGTTATCGATTTAGCATCCCCGATTGAGGATTTGTGCTCGCGCTGAGTAGCGTTTCGGCTTACCACCCGCCTGATGCAGGTCGTGGCCTGGTTTCTTACCCAGCACGCGATCTATGCCGGCGTATTGAGTGCTTCCGAGGTCGCCGATAGCCGCCAATACCGGTTGGGCACCACGACCGTATGCTGGGATGATAGCCACCACCGCCACCCGGCGATAGCGCCCACATTGACCGACACGCTTGACCTCAGCCTGAACCTGTACGTTCGAATCAAACGGCTGGATGAGCTGATGTACCGTAGCGTTCACTAATCATATTTCCGGGGAAACGACAGCGGGCGCGCCATTGGGCACGCCCGTTTTGTGTTTCTGCACTCCGAAACCGCGTTATTTCAGGCCGATATCCGCATACCGTTTGTTGAATTTGGCGACTTGGCCGCCGGTATCGACCAGCCTATGCTGCCCGGTCCATGCTGGATGGGTCTTCGGATCGATGTCGAGGCGCAGCGTGTCGCCGGCCTCACCCCACGTCGAGCGGGTGACAAAGGTCGTGCCATCCGTCATCTGGACGGTAATTTCATGGTAGTCGGGGTGAATTTCTTTTTTCATCATAGTGCCTTTCAAGCGCGGCGTGGGTTATAACCAAGCTGAACCCGAGCCGCAAGCATTACTACCGCGTATTAGCCATATTTGGCAGTCCATTGTTGTGGCCGCCCGGCGCTGATAAAGGACTTCCCGGCTTAATGTCAGAGTTGCAACCAACAGGCCGGAATCCCCGGGAATGTCCGATACCGAAGTAGGCGCGCCACCGCGTCGCGATATACGCTTGTTGCGGCGGCTCGGCAGATTTTTACGGCCCTACCGATGGCAGGCCGTGGCGGCGCTGGTTGCTTTGACCGTAGCGGCGGCCACGGTGCTGGCTGTGGGCGAGGGCATTCGGCGTTTAGTCGACGAAGGATTTGCCGCCGGCAATTCGGAATTACTCAATGACGCGTTGCTGGTCTTGCTTGTGTTCATCATATTTTTGGCGTGCGCGACCTATGCGCGGTTTTTTATCGTTTCGTGGATCGGCGAGCGCGTCGTTGCCGATATCCGTAAGGCGGTATTCGATCATGTGCTAACCCTCAGTCCTGGATTTTATGAAACCACCCGGGTCGCCGAGGTAATGTCACGGCTAACCGCAGATACGACACTTTTGCAGACGGTCGTTGGATCGTCGGCGTCGATGGCGTTGCGCAACCTGCTGCTGTTTTTCGGTGGTTCGGTCATGTTGACGGTTACCAGCCCGCGGTTGAGCGGGCTTGCGGTATTGGTGGTACCCTTGGTGCTGGTACCGATCATCGTTTATGGCCGCCGTGTGCGACGGCTTAGCCGGGCCAGCCAGGACCGGGTTGCTGATGTCGGTGCGTATGTCGACGAAAGCGTCGCCCATATCCGCACGGTTCAGGCCTTCGTTCACGAAGCTGTCGATAGGATGCGGTTTGCCGATCGGGTTGAGGATGCGTTCGTGACCGCGGTGCACCGTATTCGCGCGCGCGCCTTGTTGACTGCGGTTGTCATCATGTTGGTTTTCGGCGCTGTCGGAATCATCATGTGGTATGGTGGCCACGATGTTATTACCGGGCGTCTCAGCGTCGGCGAGTTGTCGGCGTTTATCTTCTACGCGATCATTGTTGCCGGTTCGATGGGCGCTATTTCCGAAGTCATCGGCGACCTGCAACGCGCAGCGGGCGCTACCGAGCGGCTGTTCGAGTTGCTCGACATGACGACCGATATTGCCGTTTCGGTTCATCCGGTGGCGTTACCGGTGCGCGTGGAGGGCCGCGTGAGCCTGGTTGACGTGTCGTTTTGCTACCCCTCGCGGCCGAACCGGCCGGCCCTCGACAGTTTTTCGCTAGATGTGGCGCCGGGCGAGAGATTGGCTTTGGTGGGGCCGTCGGGTGCTGGCAAGACCACTGTATTCCAATTATTGTTGCGCTACTACGATCCTCAGAGTGGGACGCTGGCGCTCGACAATATAGACCTGCGAGATCTTGACCCGACGGAATTACGCAGCCAAATCGGCGTCGTGCCTCAGGAACCGGTTATCTTTTCCGCCGATGCGTGGGAGAACATTCGCTATGGCCGGCCCAACGCCTCGGACGACGATGTCCGTGCGGCCGCCGAGGCGGCGGCAGTGACCGAATTTCTTGACCGTTTACCCGAGGGCTTTGCGACATTCTTGGGCGAAAAGGGTGTGCGCCTGTCGGGTGGGCAACGCCAGCGCGTTGCCATCGCGCGTGCCGTTTTGCGCGACCCGAAAGTCTTGTTGCTCGATGAGGCTACAAGTGCGCTCGATGCCGAAAGCGAGCAGTTGGTGCAGGGCGCCCTCGACAGGCTGATGAAAGACCGGACGACGATTGTTGTCGCTCACCGGCTGGCTACCGTCGTTGCTGCCGACCGAATTTCTGTGCTCGACCAGGGCCGCCACGTTGGTTCCGGCACCCACGAGGAGCTAATAGGGCAGGGTGGAGTTTATGCGCGCCTGGCGGCGCTGCAATTCGGCATCAACGGTACCGCCGACGCGGCCGCACAGTAGATGGATATCGCTCTAGCGCTGCGTCAGTTTAAATTCGATGCGCCGGTTGCGCCGGTAGGCGATTTCGTCATCTCCCGCGTCCAAGGGCTGGTACTGGCCGAAGCCGGCGGCGACTAGGCGGTTCGGCGGAATACCCTGTTGGATAAGAAACTTCACGACCGAGGTCGCCCGCGCCGAAGATAACTCCCAGTTTGATGGGAACTGTGCGGTGCTGATTGGGCGTACATCGGTGTGGCCATCGACCCGCAAAACCCAATCGAGTTCGCCTGGGATATCGCGGGAAATTTGCACCAAGGTTTGCGCTAATTGTACCAGCTGCTGGCCACCGGCTTCGTTGAGCTCAGCCGCGCCCGAGGCGAACAGGACTTCTGATTGGAAGACAAAGCGATCGCCGACGATACGGATGTCGGAGCGGTTGCCGAGCACTTTGCGCAGGCGGCCGAAGAATTCAGAGCGATAGCGGGCGAGTTCTTGAACCCGCGTGGCCAAAGCCGCGTTGAGACGTTTGCCAAGGTTTACGATCTGGGTATTTTGCGCCTCGTTTTTCGATTCTGAAGCTTCCAGCGCCTCGTTCAACGCCGCGAGCTGGCGGCGTAACTCGCTTAGCTGGCGGCTGAGCAATGACACTTGGCGCTGGGCCTGTTCGGACAAGGAGCGTTCCTCAGTGAAAGACTTTTCAGCGGTTTCCGAGCGTTGCAGTAGTTCGGCGAGGCGAATATCACGCTCCTCAACTTCTTTTTGTGCCAGTACCGTACGCTCGCGTTCGTCGGCGAGTTTTGCTTCCAGCTCCTTAGCTCGGTCGCGAACCTGGCTGAGTTGTTGTTCGCTTTGGTGTAGCGACGACGCGAGGCCGGCGACTTTTTGCTCTAACTTGTCGCGCACGGTGCGCAGAGCGGCGATATCTCTATTGAGGCGTTCCAGGTCGCGCAGTTGCAGCTTAATCGACTCCTTGTCGGTGGATATAACTCGATTGAGGTCTGCCACTTCGGTCATCCGTCCGCGCCGCTCACTTTCTAATTCCTCTTCAACATCCGATAGTTTGGCGACCAGCGCGTCGCGCTCCGAGACCGAAGTCTGGAGTTGCGACGACAATTGCGCGATCGAGATCCGCAGATCGGCATTAGCGCTACGCTCCAAATCGAGTATCTGCGCCAGCTCGTCGAGTTCGCTGGTTAGCCTCTCGAGCACGGTATCGCGGCCCGACAACGCCTCCGACAGAAAAACCTGGGCGAGTGCGAACACCATGATCAAGAAGACCACCACTACCAGCAATGCAGCTAGGGCGTCGACAAAACCAGGCCAGTAATTAACGGTACTGTATCGGCGAAAGGCGGTACCAGGCATGGCTTGACCCGCGCGTTAGCGGCGGCCCTCGCCTTCATCGGAACTGGCCGCGATGGTACGCGCGAGCAGGCGAATTTCGGAGCGCAGTTCCTGAACCATTTGTGAGCGACCGCTTGCCGACTCTTCGACAAGGCGCGCCAAATAGATGTCGACGTTGCGAATATGGCTTCGGGTCGCGTCGTCGAAGCCGCCATCTGGACCGTCGGCGAGTTTTTGCAGAACTGGCTGCATGTCGGTCTGCGCTTGCGCTAGCCGTAGCATTAAATCCTGCTCGGTCCGCATCTGATCAGTCAGGGTGGTCAGACGGTCGGCGAGTACGGACAGCGCAGCATCGGTCTTGCCGCGGGTCGATTCGCCTTGCGCGATGGTGCGTTGCAAATTGTCTAGAGAATCAGCGGTGGTCTCAAGCAGGGCCTGGATGTAGGTGGGCACGCTTTGGTCGCCCTCAGCGATGACGCTGGAGCCGCTCGATACCCGTGTCTGGCCGCTCAGCCACTCTTCCAATTCATTGTAGAACCGGTTCTGCGCTGAGCCCGCCTGCAGGTCGAGGAAGCCTAAAATTAGTGATCCAGCGAGGCCGAACAAAGATGAGCTGAAGGCCGTACCCATGCCCGCCAGGGGTGCGTTGAGGCCGGTCTTCAGAGAATCGAACACCTGGTTCAGGTCGCTGCCGGTGACTTGCAGGCTGGCAATGACATCGGCGACTGAGCGCACTGTCTGCAGCAAGCCCCAGAACGTGCCGAGCAGGCCGAGAAAGATGAGCAAGCCGATGAGGTAGCGCGACAGGTCGCGTGACTCGTCGAGGCGGGTGCTGATGCCGTCCAGGATCGAGCGCATGGAAAGCGTCGTTAAACTGATCCGCCCACCGCTGCGGTCGCCGAACATCGTTGCCATTGGCGCCAATAATTTCGGTGTCGCCACAACCGACAGACCTGGCCGGTCGCTACGGTAGGTCTCGATCCAGTTAACCTCGACATTGAGCATCCAGACCTGGCGGAACACAAACAATATGCCCAACACCAGAACGAAAACGATAACACCGTTTATCGCCGGGTTGGCCATGAACGATTGGAACAGTTGGTTGTACAACGCGCCCACGGCAGCTGCGGCGATAAGTAGGGATATCGCCATGCGGGTCAGGTAACGTTGCGGGCTGGTCATGAACTGATCACCGAGGCGGTTGCGCCGAGGCCGGGGTTCGTTTTGGCGGCGTTGGGAAGTCGATACAGGTATGCGCTATCGTTGGACGGTACTGTGACGAATTTAAGGCAAGTTTAGTTAGCGAGGTCACCGTTCGACAAGGACTGCGTCGACCCAGTCCGCTGGGCCGCTCTCGGCTTTGTTACCTAACGCGCGTACATCCATACGGGTACTTCGCACACCCTGATTGATCAGGAAGGAACGCACCGCCAACGCCCGCGATAGCGATAGGCGCCGCGCTTGGCTGGCAGTCTCCGGCGTACCTTCCGCATATGCCAGCAACTGAACGCGCAGGTTTTCGCTTTCTTTCATCTTATTCGACAATTCCTGCAGCGGCGCGCGGGCAGAATCGGAAATCTTTGCCGATTTGTCATCGAACATTACCCTTAACGATGGCTGGTCGGTGATCACAACGGGACGCGACGCTATTTGTACCGGTGGCGCCGCAACTGGTTTCGTCTCCGTAGGCGGTAGCGCGGCAGATTTAGCTGCCGCTCGGGGCGGTGGCCGTACGGCGACTGCCACCTTCTCTTGTGGTGCGGGTTCTGGCGCCGGCGCGATTTTCTCAACAGCAAGTGCAGGTTGCGGCACGGGAACCGGCGGCACCGGTGTTGGCGCCACAACCGGCGCCGGCGTTCGCTCGGCGACCGGTGGAGGTGGCGCTATGGCCGGGGGGGGTGGTGCAACGGCGGCTGGCGGCAGTGGCGCAGCTGCTGGCACTGGCGGCGCGAGTACTTGACTGCGTGGTGCCGGAGCCGCGCTAAAACGCCGTTTGGTCAGCGGACCAACCAGGTTTGAGACCGGTATTGTGGATGGCGGGAACAAGACCGGCGGAGTGATGGCGATGTCACTCGTCACATGTTGTCCGGCCACCGTTGCCGGAAGCCCGAGCGCATCAAGCGCGCTCATGTTGACAGTAACATTGGTGTCACGCGCTAGAATGTAGCCAGATTGACTGTACGCCGAGGTTGCGGGCAATATGAACGCCAACGCAACGCCTAGCGCTGCGGCATAACCATACGTCCGCGAAGTAATTGGTGTCCGCGATGCCATTTTCGCATGTGACGGAATATTGCGGATCATAACCCCCGGTGTCCTGGAATCGTTTTTAACTGTGGGCGCCTTATTACTCGTGCCCGCCGCAATGGTAAACCCAAGCAGCGGAGCGTTGCACCATAACCTAGCCTTTGCACGCGGAACAACTGATTCGAAAGACGGACGGTTTGCTAACCGTCTTCTGGTGTTGGGCCCGGGTCGGCGGTGCGAATGCAGCCGAGCAGTCTGTCGTGTAGCTGGTCGTTCGCTGCGACCACATCGCCGCCGGTCATCATGGTGTTGCGGCCCTCGAAGTCGGTGATAAAACCGCCGGCTTCGCGCACCATTAAAATGCCGGCGGCGATGTCCTGGGGCGGCAGGCCAAAATGCCAAAATCCATCGACGCGTCCGGCGGCGACATAGGCCAGATCGAGTGCCGGCGCGCCGAAGTCGCGGATGCCGGCGGAATCGGCCATGACTGGCGCCAGCGTTGCCAGGTGGCGCGGATGGTCCCCGTGATCAAAGTGCGGCATGCCGGTCGCAATAACGCTGATGTTTAAATGTTGGCGTGCCGATACCCGCAGGCGCGTGTCGTTGAGGAACGCGCCGGTGTTGCGTATCGCCCAGAACAGTTCATCGCGCAGGGGATCGTAGATGATGGCCTCTACCAGGTGACCGTCTTCCTCGTGGGCGATCGACATTGCGAATTGGGGTAGTCCGTGCAGGTAATTTGTTGTTCCGTCGAGGGGGCTGGCGATCCAGTGGTGGTTTCCGTCCGGCTGATCGTTGGCGGGCGGGTCGGATGGGCCTTCCACGTCACCGTAAAAGCCGAATTGGGGCCGCGCCTCAGACAATTCGTAACGCAGGGTTTCCGATGCCTTGCGCGTTGCCGCACCGACAAAGTCCTTGGAGCCTTTTTTAGACACCTGCAATTGCTGCACTTCGCCAAAATCGCGTGCCATCGCCCGCCCGGCACGCCGCGCGGCGCGGTCCATTACATTGATGATTGGTGAACGCATTTAGGCCGTTAGTCTTTGGCACGCTCGACGTAGGATGTGTCCTCGGTCGATACGACGATACGCGTGCCAGTTTCGATGTGCGGCGGCACGAGCACTTTCATGCCGTTTTCCATAACTGCCGGTTTATACGACGACGATGCCGTTTGGCCTTTCACCACCGCGTCCGCTTCGACCACCTTGAGCGTAACCCTCTCGGGCAGGGCGAGCCCGATGGGCGAATCCTCGTAGGATTCGATGGTGACGATCATGCCATCCTGGAGAAACTGCGCTTGCTCCTCGCCCAGGATATCTCTGCCCAGTATTATCTGCTCATAATTTTCCTGATCCATGAACGTATAGGTATCGCCGTCGGCAAACAGGAACTGATACTCTTTTTGGTCTAACCGAACCCGCTCGACGGTTTCTGCCGAACGGAAGCGCTCGTTGAGCTTGGTGCCATCGCGCACGTTCCGCAGTTCGACCTGCAAATAGGCGCCGCCCTTGCCGGGTTTGACGTGCTGGATTTTGACTGTCCGCCAAAGCCGGTCTTGGTGCTCGATGACGTTACCGGGACGGATTTCGTTACCGTCGATTTTCATACTCTCGTACCTGTACCAGGGTGTGTGCGGCGCTGCTCTAACACCTGTTAGAGGCCAACGCAACGGCGGCCGTTAATCGGCCGGCCGGGCCTCGATCATTGCTTTTAGAAATTCGGCTACCGCGGTACCCGGACCCTGCGGGTGGTGCCACACACCGGCGGAAACGGCAAGAAAATCTGCGCCGGCGGCGACCAGCGGCGTGCAGTTCTCCACTGTAATACCGCCGATCGCCACACACGGCACTTCCATCAGATCGCTCCACCAGTCCAATAGGCCGGGGCGCGCCGAGGCTTTCGGCAATTTCGTCGTCGTCGGGTAGAACGCCCCGAACGCCACGTAATCGGCCCCGGCCTCGGCGGCGGTGATCGCCAGATGGCGCGAATCATGACAGGTGACGCCGACAATGGCGTCGCCACCAACGACCCGCCGCGTGTCCTCATAGGGGGCGTCCTCCTGGCCCACATGAACGCCGCCGCACCCCAGTTCCGCCGCGAGATCGGGCCGGTCGTTCATGATTACCGCAACATCGTGCCCGTGAGCTACCGGCAACAGGGCCTCGGTGACGCGTCGGATGGCGTCATTTGGCACCGGCGTGTTGTCTGGATTCTTGAGGCGTATTTGCAGGCAGGCTACATCGCCGGCGCTGAGGGCCTCGGTCAGTGCGTCGATAAACACCGGCAGCGCATTGTCGTCGAGGTTCGCTGGCGTAATCAGGTAGAGCCGGCAGGCGTTACGTGGTTCCTTGGCCAATGAACTTGGCTCAGAATTTGCCTTGGTAAATCCGCACGACATCGTCCAGTAGCCTCAGTGCATCCTCGCGTGAGCGCTGGAAGCTGTTACGGCCGATGATCGAACCCGACGCGCCGCCATCGCGAAGCTGACGAATTTCGTCGTAAATTGCTTCGGTACCCTTGGCCGCGCCGCCGGAGAAAACCACCAGGCGTCGTCCGTCAAACGTCGACTGCAGGACATGGGCAATGCGGGCTCTTAGGGTCGAGATATCGATGTTCTCTGTTTCATAGACCTTTTTGGCGTCGGCCTGCTCGATGAAGTCGGTCGGCGGTTTGACCTTGATGATGTGGGCGCCTAGCTGCGCCGCTAGGTGGGCGGCATAGGCGGTGACGTCGATCGCCGTTTCGCCTTCCTTGGACAAGTTGCCGCCGCGCGGATAGGACCACAGCACGACCGCTAAGCCGCACGACTTGGCTTCCAGCGCGATCTCGCGGAATTCCTCGACCATCTCGAACTGATTTTCGGAACCGGGATACATGGTGAAGCCGACCGCCGTGCACCCCAGGCGCAGAGCGTCTTCGACCGACGCAGTAACCGCCTGGTCCTTGGTCACTGAATGCGAGTTGGCGTTATTGAGCTTCAAGATCATCGGCACCGAAGCGGCAAAGGAATCGGCACCGGCCTCGAGCTGGCCGAGCGGGGCGGCGTAGGCGTTCAAGCCCGCATCGATCGCCAGCTTGAAGAAATAATGCGGGTGATAGGCCGGTGGGTTGGGCGCGAAGCTGCGCGCCGGACCGTGTTCCCACCCCTGGTCGACCGGCAGGATAACCATTTTGCCGGTGCCGGCCAGTTTGCCGGTCATCAGGATGCGGGCCAGATTACTTTTGCTGCCTGGGTTATCGCTCTCGTACCACGATAGGATCCTGCGGACTTTTTGGGAGACTCTCATGGTTTTGATCCCGTGCGTTGAGCTGATCGAATTCACCGCGTGAGGCCAAGCCGCAATCGGCATTCTGACTTAACCGACACGCCGCCTTTTTGCAATGCGAGAGCAATTATTTGCCCGAATACTGGGCTAACCATTCGCGGCAGGTTGTTGACGCGTCGGTACATCGGTCGAGGTCCAGGGCGTGTTGGTAATCGATGTTGACGAGCGCGCAGCCGGCTTGGGCGGCGATGTCTTCGATCTTGCTGCGCACACCGTTGGGCCCGTCGAAACAGATTGCCTCGATACCGTCGCGGATCACCGCCAGCGCGAGCCCGGCTTCGTTAGCACAATCTAGCACGCTGTCGAACGCCACGTCGGGCATAGCATCGCGTGCTTGACCCACCAGCTCGCGAAACCACCCCGGGCCGGCGAAGCCGGCTGCGCCGGCGGGGCTGACCAGGGTAACTTCGACATTTTGTTCGGCTGCTGCCTGTAATGCCGCGTACGCATCGGTCAAGGCGTAGACGACAATCTGTGGTCTCGCCATATCAGTCATGTTGGGACCAAATTTTTGTGCCTTTTGAGAGTGTACAGCCATTGGTCACTTGGAAAAAATATACGAAATATGAGCCATTAGGGAATAAATGGGAGAGATATGGGCACACTGACTTCGATGGGTCTGTTCGTCAGAGCAGTCGATACCAGCAGTTTTTCCGCAACCGTCCTCCATATAAGTCTGGCCCTATCCGCGGTGAGTAAACAGATCTCGCGCCTGGAGGACCGGCTCGGCGTGCGACCGCCGAACTGCGCTAAACAGGCATGGAATGGTTCGATCTCGGTGGCGCCGGTGCGGAAACGGCCCCCGGTATCGCCCGCTTTAAACTGGGGTTTGGCGGCGAAATGCTGACAACGACCGAGACGTACCTGTAGGCGAAGGCACCCCTACAGCCGACCCATCTGCACGGCGGTGTCGCTCATGCGCGACGAGAAGCCCCATTCGTTGTCGTACCAGCTCAACACTCGCACCATGCGCTTGTTGGTAACTTGCGTCTGGGTCGCATCGAACACCGAGCTCGCCGCATTGTGGTTGAAGTCTGACGAGACCAGTGGTTCGTCGTTGACGGTGAGAATACCCTTGAAGTTCTTGCTCGTCGCCGCCTTGGCGATGGCGGCGTTCACTTCCTCGGCCGTGGTGTTGCGCTTGGCCTCGACCACCAGATCGATCATCGACACGTTGGGGGTTGGCACCCGCACCGAGGTGCCGTCGAGCTTGCCGGCGAGGTGTGGCAGCACTAGGCCGACGGCGCGCGCCGCCCCGGTCGAGGTAGGGATCATCGAGGTGGCGGCGCCGCGCGCGCGATGCAAATCCTTATGCAAGGTATCGAGCACCGGTTGGTCGCCGGTATAGCTGTGCACCGTGGTCATGAAGCCGTGCTTGATGCCGACGGCCTTGTCGAGTACCGCGGCGACCGGCGCCAGGCAATTGGTGGTGCACGAGGCGTTGGAGACCACTTTGTGGGACTTGCGCAGCTTGTTGTCGTTGACGCCCTGCACGACAGTAAGGTCGGCGCCCGTCGCCGGGGCTGAGATCAAGACTTTTTTGGCGCCGCCAGCGATATGTTTACTAGCCGCTTCTTTGGAGGTGAAAATGCCGGTGCATTCCAGCACCACATCGATCTTCAAGTCGCCCCACGGCAGATTGGCAGGGTCGCGCTCGGCGAAAACCTTGATGCGTTTGCCGATCTTCGACTTGGCGCCTAGGTCGATCCAATCCTTGCCGCTGCGAATGGTGCCCGGGAACGCGCCGTGGATCGTGTCATGGCGCAGCAAATGGGCGTTGGCCTCGACCGAGCCCAGGTCGTTGATGGCGACGAAAGTGATGTCGCGGCGGCCTTGCTCGTAGGCGGCGCGTAAAATCAATCGGCCAATCCGGCCAAATCCGTTGATCGCAACACGTACTGCCATGAAGTCTCTCCGTAAGTGTTCTGTTGTTTATAGTTCTGCCCGCACGGCGTCGGCGACTGCCTGCGGCGTGATGCCAAAATGGTCGTAGAGACCGGCGATGGGGGCCGAGGCGCCAAAACTGCGCATGCCGATAACCTTGGCCTCGCTGACGCCATAGCGCGCCCAGCCGAAACACGCCGCCGCCTCGACCGCCACGCGGGTTCCAGCTTTGCCTAATACCTCGGCCCGATAGGCTTCCGGCTGCTGGTCGAACAGTTCCCAGCACGGCATAGTGACTACGGCGGTAGCGATGCCGTCGGCCTGCAACAGCTCGCGCGCCGCCAGGGCGATTTCCACCTCCGAGCCGGTCGCCAGAATAGTCGCTTGCCGGGCGCCGTCGGCATCGGCGATCACATAGGCGCCGCGCGCGCTTAAGTTTTCGTCGGTGTGCTCGGTACGGATGGTCGGCACACCCTGGCGGGTCAGCACCAGCACTGACGGGGTGGTGATGTTCTCCAGCGCTAGCAGCCAGCACTCGGCAGTCTCGACGGCGTCGGCCGGACGGAACACGTTCAAATTAGGAATAGCTCGCAGGGACGCAATATGTTCGACCGGCTGATGGGTTGGGCCATCTTCTCCTAAGCCGATGGAATCATGGGTCATCACATAGACTACCCGCAGCCCCATCAGCGCCGACAGGCGGATCGATGGGCGGCAGTAGTCGGTGAAGGTCAGGAACGTACCGCCGTAAGGCATAAATCCGCCGTGCAGCGCCATGCCGTTCATGACTGCCGCCATGGCGTGTTCGCGCACTCCGTAATAAATGTAGCGTCCGCCAAAATCATCGACCGAGATTGGTACGGTTGCCGCGGTTTTGGTGTTGTTTGATCCGGTCAGATCGGCCGAGCCGCCGATCATCGCTGGGACCTGCTCGGTCAAGACTTCGAGCGCTTCCTGGCTCGACTTGCGCGTTGCCCATTTCGGCGCATCGGCTGAAATCTGGCTCTTATGCGCGTTTAGAGCGACCACAGTATTTGCCGGCAAATCGCCGGACAAAATCGCTTCGAAGCTCTCTCGGGTTGCTCCTTCGAGCGCCGCCAGTTTTTCTTTCCACGCTGCGTGCGCCTTTCCGCCGGCTTGTCCAGCTGTGCGCCACGCGCCGAGGATCGCTTCGGGAATCTCGAACGGCGGGTGCGGCCAGTCGAGTTTCTCCCGCGCGGCGGAAATCTCGTCGTCGCCCAGCGGTGCGCCATGGGTTGCCGAGGTACCCTGTTTATTAGGCGCGCCAAAACCGATCACCGTCCGGCAGGCGATCAGCGAAGGCCGACCAGTTTTTTTGGCGGCCGTGATTGCGCTATCTATGGCGTCGGGGTCGTGGCCATCGGCACTACTGACGTTCCAGCCGCTGGCGGCGAACCGCGCGATCTGGTCGTCGGTCACCGTCAGGTCGGTGCCGCCGTCGATGGAGATGCCGTTATCGTCGAACAACACGATCAGCTTCGATAGCCCTAGGTGCCCGGCCAGCGAAATCGCCTCGTGACTAATACCTTCCATCAGGCAGCCATCGCCGGCGAACACATAGGTGTAGTGATCGACCACGCTGTCACCGAAACGCGCGTTCATCATGCGCTCGGCCAGCGCCATGCCGACGGCGTTGGCCAGACCTTGACCGAGTGGGCCGGTGGTCGTTTCGATTCCTGACGCGTGACCATATTCGGGATGGCCGGCAGTGCGGCTACCGAGCTGGCGGAAGTTCTTAATCTCGTCGATCGTCATGTCGCGATAGCCGGCCAAATAGAGGACGGCGTAGAGCAACATCGAGGCGTGGCCGTTGGACAGCACGAAGCGGTCGCGATCGGGCCACTGCGGGTTGGTGGGATCGAACTTCAGGTGCCGGGTGAACAGTACGGTGGTGATATCGGCCATGCCCATGGGGGCTCCGGGATGGCCGGAATTTGCGACTTGTACCGCGTCCATCGACAAGGCCCGAATGGCGTTCGCCATATCGTTATGGCTGACGGTGCCGGCTTTCGTTGGTGACTCGCTATTCATGGGGTGACGACACGGCTTTCGATGGCTGGGAGCATCCGTCGCGGTGATGCAACGGCCACTGGTGAGCGTCGGCAACATGCCGTCCCCGTAAGTCGCCGTCAACGGGTTCGTCGGTGGGTTATTTATGTATCGCCTGCGTAAAGTTTTTTTGCGGCCACGCACCATCTGTGGCGGCATCGGTTGACCCTTCAAGTCGCACGGAAGTACGATATGCACGGTGCACAAACACGTGGTATGTGCGTCGAACGAGCAATGGCCACGCGGCCGAAACTGGCTGATGTTTGTCGTTCGCATACCGCACAGGGGAGGTTGCCCATGTCTGCTGCCGATGAAGCAAATCAACGCCTTGATGCCGCGCTATCACGCCTCCAAACGTCGCTGCAGGCGCGTTTGGCTTCTCAAGGTGGCGCCGGGCAGGCGCAACTCGAAGACGAAATGACGACGGTGCGCAACGAGGTTGATAGCCTAAAAGAAACCTCTGCCGCAGTATCGCAACGCCTCGATGCGGCAATCGGCCAGATAAAGGGCATTCTCGCCGAATAATTCGCGGCGTATAACTGGCGTATAACTAACGAGTGGGAAATTCAGTGTCGCAAGTGGAAATCACCATCAACGGCCGTCAGTATCGCGTCGCCTGCGAGGATGGGCAGGAAGCCCATCTTACCAATCTCGCCAGCTATTTTGATGGCAAAATGTCCTCGCTGATCGAAGAGGTCGGTCAGATTGGCGACACCAGCCTGATGGTTATGGCCGGTTTGTTGATCGCCGACGAATTAAGCGATGTAAACCAGGAATTGGTCGATGTGCGCCGCGCCAACGAAGTGGATTACGCCAACAAGGTCAGCGCCTTGGCCGAGCAAATTGAGACACTGGCCGATACTCTGAGCCCGGAATAAGTGGCTAAGTAGCGGCGGATGGCCCTACTTGCGGCTAGCGGTACGGGCACTTACGTTGAGCGCGGGCGGTCTCTGGTCGGTGCGTTTGGTACATCTTGTCCCGGGGACCTTAATCATCGAATAGGGAGCTGTCCCTACTGGGATCGAGGTCTCGGATATATGGCACCCACCTGCTTGAAGCAGGTCTCGGTGGACTCGTCTTGCCGACGGCCGCATCGGGGCCGCCCACTCTAGTTTTGCCATAGAAAGCGCAGGGCCCCATCGCCCCAACGTCCGACGCCGAAATTCGAGACCGGAAAGCCGTGCTACGCAGCGTGGCGCGGGCCAATCGGGATGCGCTGCAATCGGGCCTGGGCGCAGCGTCGGCGACCGGTCTGGTGGCGCGATTTCACAACACGCCGACGCTACACTTCCTGGTATCGCCGTCCAATGTTTTCGCCGGTTATATGCCGATCGGCAGCGAGCTCGATTGCCTGCCCCTGTTGAATAGGCTGGCGGCGGCCGGTGTTCCGCTCTGCCTGCCCGTGGTCACTGCACCCGGCCAGCCGCTTATTTTTCGCCGATGGCAGCTGGACGACCCGCTGGTACCGGGATCCTTTGGAATTTCCGAGCCAACCGCTACGGCGCAGGAAGTGTCGCCGCAGGTCTTGCTGGTGCCGATGCTGGCCTTCGACCGGCAGGGTCACCGGCTCGGTTATGGCGGCGGTTACTACGACCGCACCCTCACGGCGTTGCGTGAAGTAAGCGATCAGGGCGGTGAGATCGTCGCTATAGGGGTTGCATTTGCCGGGCAGCTTCGGGACAAGTTGCCTGTCTCCGAGAGCGACGAGCCTCTCGACTGGATCCTGACCGAAATGAGCGCCACTTGCGTTGCCGATGGATCCGCCAACCCGCGTTGATATTAGGAATGCTTGCATGAATATTCTGTTTTGTGGAGACGTGGTTGGCCGGGCTGGGCGCGATGTTGTCGTCGAACACTTGCCAGACTTGCGGCGCCGGCTGGTGCTCGATTTCGTCATCGTCAATGGCGAGAACGCGGCCCACGGTTTTGGTATCACCGACAAGATTTGTGCTGATCTCTACGATGCCGGCGCCGACGTGATTACCACCGGCAACCACGTTTGGGACCAGCGCGAGATCATCGGCCAAATCGATAACGATCCGCGTCTGTTGCGGCCGGTAAATTATCCCGCCGGTACGCCGGGGCGCGGTGTTAGCGTCTACGAGGCGACGCGCGGACGCCGCGTTTTGGTCGTCAACGTTATGTGCCGACTGTTCATGGACCCGCTCGACGATCCGTTCCAGGCGATCGAAGAAGTCCTGAGCGATTACCCGCTTGGCGGCGCGGTCGACGCTGTCGTCATCGACGTTCACGGCGAAGCCTCGTCGGAAAAAATGGCAATGGGCCATGTCTTCGACGGCCGCGCTAGCTTGATTGTCGGTACCCACACCCATGTACCCACCGCCGATGCACAAATTCTCGGCGGCGGCACTGCCTACCAGACCGATGCCGGCATGTGCGGCGATTACGATTCGGTCATCGGTATGCAGAAAGAGGCAGCGATCGAACGGTTTTGCCGCAAAATGCCGGGGGAGCGCTTGAACCCGGCGAACGGCGATGGCGATCTTTGCGCCGTTTATGTCGAAACCGACGACAGCAGTGGATTGGCGCGTTACGTGGCGCCGTTGCGGTTGGGCGGCCGGTTGGCGCCGGCGTGGCCGGTCGAAGCTAGCGGCCAATGCGACGATGCCGCGGAATAGCGGCGAAATGACCTTTTGCCGCCCTTATTGGTATGGCTACTAGATATGGTATAAACGCGTACGAAATGCGCATAAATTAGGGAGCAGATGGGCCATGGCGGGCCATTCCCAATTTAAGAACATCATGCATCGCAAAGGTGCGCAGGATAAAAAGCGCGCCAAGCTGTTTGCCAAGTTGGCGCGTGAAATCGAGGTCTCGGCCCGCATGGGCGCGCCCGATCCAGCACAAAATCCGCGTTTACGTTCGGCGGTAGCGGCGGGGCGTAGCGCCAACATGCCGAAGGATCGTATCGAGCGTGCGATCAACAAAGCGGCCAGTGGCGACGATGGTGCCAACTACGAAGAAATTCGCTACGAGGGCTACGGCCCGGCGGGTGTCGCGCTGATCGTCGACGCCCTGACCGATAACCGCAACCGTACGGCGTCGGAAGTGCGCTCGGCATTTTCGAAGTTCGGTGGCAATCTTGGCGAGACCAACAGCGTTGCGTTCCTGTTCGACCGGGTCGGCCAGATCGCCTATGGGCCGGATGCGGCCGACGCCGATTCCATGTTCGAAGCGGCGCTCGAAGCCGGTGCCCAGGACGTTAACAGTTGGGCAAGCGGCCACGAAATAAGTTGCGACCCCAACGATTTTGGCCAGGTTGTCGAGACCCTGGAAGCTAAGTTCGGGGCGCCACAATCGGCGAGTCTGACCTGGCAGCCGCAGACGACGGTCAACGTGGATGCCGATGCGGCGCAAACGCTGATTAAACTAATAGATATGCTGGAGGACGGCGACGATGTGCAGAACGTGTCGGCGAATTTCGAGATGAGCAATGAGGCGATGGCGCAACTCGCCGACTAGCCGTCGGCGGCAAACACCGTGCGCAAGCACGGCGGAGACAGACTAATGCTATTGCTGGGGTTGGACCCGGGCCTGCGCACCACGGGCTGGGGTGTTATCGAAACCGACGCCAACCGGTTGCGCCATGTCGCCAACGGCGTAGTGCAGTCCGGTAATGGCCCACTAGCTGACCGGCTGTTGCGGTTGCACGAAGGTTTAACGAAAGTCATCGGCAAATATTGCCTCGACAGCGCGGCAGTCGAAGAGACATTCGTAAACATGGACGGAAAGGCGACGCTGAAATTGGGTCAGGCACGCGGTATTGTCATGTTGGTTCCGGCGCAAGCGGGCCTGCTGGTTGCTGAATATCCGGCCAATACAGTCAAAAAAAGTGTCGTCGGCTACGGTCACGCGGATAAAGCGCAAATCGGCCACATGATCTCGTTATTGCTACCGGGCGCCGATGCGCAAACACCCGACGCCGCCGACGCGCTGGCCGTGGCGGTGTGCCATGCGCACCACATGCCAACGTCGCAACACCTCAAGGCCGCTGCCTTATGATTGCCCGCTTGAAAGGCACCATCGACGAAATAGGGCCCGACTGGCTGGTGATCGACGTGTCGGGGGTCGGCTATCTAGTGTACTGCCCGGCTCGGACCATAAACACCCTGCCAGACCAAGGCATGCCCGCTGAACTACACATTGAAACTCATGTGCGCGAATCTCAAATCTCGCTGTACGGCTTCGCCGAAGTGCGCGAGCGCGAATGCTTTCGCCTGTTGACGACGGTGCAGGGCGTCGGCGCCAAGGTAGCGTTGGCAATCCTGGACGCTTTGTCGCCGGATCAATTGGCCGAGGCCATCATTGCCCAGGACAAAGCGCAGTTGTCGCGCGCCGACGGTGTCGGTCCGCGGCTGGCGGCCCGCCTGCTGACCGAATTGAAAGAGAAAATCCTGACCGTCGCTGGTAGCCTCCATATCGTCTCCGCCGACCAGCAAACACCAGCGGCCGCGCCAGTGGGTAGCGCTGCGGAACCGGACGGTGTCACTGCCGATGCGATTTCCGCGTTGGTCAATCTGGGTTACGGCCGGGCGGAGGCCTTTGGCGCGGTGTCGCAGGTCATGCGTTCGCTGGGTGAGGGTGGCTCGCTCGAAGCGCTCATTCCGGCGGCGCTGAGGGAGCTTGGCCAATGACCGATGCCGCTGCCGACGGTGGTGCGGGCCGGTTGGTCGACGCTGCGGCTAAGCCCGACGACGGCGCTGAAATTGGTCTACGCCCGCAGACCTTGGCCGAGTTCGTCGGCCAGCGCACACTGTGCGATAATCTGGCGGTGTTCGTCGCAGCGGCACGACAGCGCGGCGAACCTATTGACCATGTATTGCTGCACGGCCCGCCAGGTCTTGGAAAAACCACGCTGGCGCGCATCGTCGCGCAAGAGCTCGGCGTTGGCTTTCGCGCCACCTCGGGACCGATCATCACCAAGGCCGGTGACCTGGCGGCGGTCCTGACCAATCTGCAGCCCCGCGACGTTCTGTTCATCGACGAAATTCATCGCCTTAATCCGGCCGTCGAAGAGGTACTGTATCCGGCGATGGAGGATGGCGAGCTCGACCTCATAATCGGCGAGGGGCCGGCGGCGCGTTCGGTGCGCATTGAATTACAGCCCTTCACCCTGGTCGGCGCGACCACCCGCCTGGGCTTGCTGTCGACGCCGCTACGCGAGCGTTTTGGCATTGGTATGCGGCTGGAATTTTATGCGCCCGACGAACTGATCGCGATTATCCAGCGCAATGCCGCGCTGCTCGACCTACCAATAACCGACGATGGTGCCGCCGAAATCGCCACCCGGGCGCGCGGAACGCCGCGCGTGGCCGGCCGGTTGCTGCGCCGGGTGCGCGATTTTGCCGTGGTCGAAGCCAGCCTGCCGGTAAATGTAGCGGTAGCCGACGGGGCGCTGACGCGCCTCGATGTCGACGCGCGTGGCCTCGATTCCATGGACCGGCGCTACCTGCGCTATATTATTGAAAATTACAGCGGCGGCCCGGTTGGTATCGAGACCATCGCCGCCGCCCTGTCGGAAGAACGCGACACAGTCGAAGATGTCGTTGAGCCGTTCCTGATGCAGCAGGGTTTCCTGCAACGTTCGCCACGCGGACGCATTGTAACCGCGGGCGCTTACCGGCATCTCGGCTTGGAACCCCCGAACCGTCCCCAAGGCGAACTGTTAGACGGCCACACCGTTGCCACAAATGATTCTCATAATTTCACCACAGACGACGATGGCGTCGGCTGACGGCCGAAATACAGTGGCGGACTAATACGGTGGCGGATGGGGCGAATGCAGTCCAGCAAATGGCTCGGGGGAGAAGCCCGCGCGGATGGTTCGAGGACGGTGAACACGTTTTTCCGGTGCGGGTCTATTACGAAGACACCGACGCTGCGGGAATCGTCTACTACGCCAATTACCTCAAGTTTGCCGAACGGGCGCGTACCGAGATGATTCGTTGTCTGGGATTTGAACACCGGCGATCGATAGCCGAGGACGGGGTGGCCTTTGCAGTGCGCAGTTGCACAGCCGAATATTCGTTGCTAGCCCGTCTCGATGATGAGATTGCCGTGCGCACGCGCATCGACGCGGTCGGCGGCGCTAGTCTCAAAGCGACACAGCGGGTCGTGCAACGGGATGGCGGCGGCAATCACATCGAACTCGTCAATTTAAAGATTCGTTTAGGCTGTATCGATAATTCTCAGCGGGCGGCGCGTATGCCGCCCGATATTCGTGGTGCCCTTGCCACGCTCATGGTGAACTAACTGGCATTTACCGGGTGCGGATCGCCAGCCCGAATTCAGCAAAGGACTAAGTCTTAGGATGGAAGCCAATATTATTGAATCAGTCGCGATAACGGGGGGCGCCAGTATCACCGATTTTTCGGTCTGGGCGCTGTTTCTGCGGTCGGACAATATCATCAAGTTAGTCATGGTGGTGCTGTTTCTCGCATCGTTCTGGTCGTGGACGATCATCATCGACAAGTGGTTACGGGTGCGCCGCCTCGACCGCGAAGCTCGCCGGTTCGAGGAAAGTTTCTGGTCGGGTGGATCGCTGGACGAGTTGTACGAAATCTATGGTGCCCGTCCGGTCGACCCCATGTCGGCGGTATTTGCCGCGGCCATGACCGAATGGCGACGATCGACCGAGCGCGGATTGTCGAAGACCGTGGCGCTACACGCCAATCTGCAAGACCGCATCGAGCGGGTCATGGACGTGACCCTAAGCCGCGAGATGGAGCGTATTGAGCGCTATTTGGTGTTTCTCGCTTCTGCTGGGGCGACGGCGCCGTTCATCGGCCTATTTGGAACGGTGTGGGGCATCATGAACAGTTTTCAGGCGATCGCTGTGGCCAAGGACACTAGCCTCGCCGTTATCGCGCCAGGCTTGGCGGAAGCCCTGTTCACCACCGCCATGGGCCTCATCGTCGCGATACCGGCGGTCGCCGCCTACAACAAGTTCAGCACTGATATGAACCGCTACGCCCAGCGCCTCGATGGGTTCGCTGCCGAGTTCACCGCCATCTTGTCGCGTCAGCTCGAAGAGGCGAAATAGGCGATGGCGCGCAGACACGTCAGATCCAACCTGCGCCGGCCGGGCGGTGGGCCGGTGACCGACATCAACGTGGCGCCGTTCGTTGATGTCATGTTGGTGCTGGTGATCATTTTTATGGTTGCTGCGCCGTTGCTGAATATTGGCGTGCCGGTCGATCTACCCAAAGCCACCCTTAAGCCGCTCAACGAAAGCCAGGATCCGCTGGTTGTCACCGTCGACGGCGAGGGAAATATTTTCATCCAAGAAGCGGCAGTTCCGGAACAAGCCTTGGTGCCAAGGCTTAGAGCTTTGTCGAACGTCAACAAAGATTTGCGCATTTTCGTTCGCGGCGACCGCGCCATTAATTATGGCCGGGTCATGCAGGTCATGGGGATGGTTTCCCGGGCTGGATTTTCGAAAGTCGCGCTGATCGCCGAGGCTCCCCTGCCCGGCGAAACCGTCAAATGAGTTGAGGCGGACGGCTTTGCAATGATGGGTTCTTCCAACATGCGCAACGGTGTTTCTATGTCCATTAGCGCCCATCTGCTATTGGTGCTGTTTGCACAGTATGGGTTACCCAACCTGTTCACGCCGCGCGATGTATCAGTGGTCACCATCCCCGTCGAAATTGTTACTGACGAGCAACTCAATGCGCCACCGCCGCCGGCTACGCCGGAACCCAAGCCGGAACCAAAACCCGAAGCCGCGCTACCGCCACCCCCACCTGAGCCGGAAGTGGTAGAGGCGCCGCCACCCCCGCCTGAGCCGAAATCCAAGCCGGAAGTGGTAGAGGCGCCGCCCCCGCCGCCAGTCGAAAAACCCAAACCGCCGAAAAAGAAAGAACCGCTAAAACCGAAACCGACCCCCCCGGCGAAAGCGGAGCCGCAGTCAAAACCCAAACCGCCGAAAAAGCCGAAAAGTTTTGCCTCGGTATTGAAAGATCTCGACAAGCTGGAGAAAAAATCGACGCCGAAAGTAAAAAAAGAGGCGGCACCGAAGGACAATAATAAACCGGCGCCCGATCGACAGATTCCCGAGCAGGCGTCGATTACGGAAATCGAACGTCTGAAGCAGATAATCCGCCGGCAGATCGAGCCCTGTTGGAGCCCGCCGGTCGGGGCGGCGGAGGCTGAAAACCTGGCGATTACCATTTTTATCCGTGTTGACCGAAAGGGCTTTGTACGTGAAGCGCGTGTGATTGATGCGCCGGCGATGGCGCTGAATACTTATGTCCAAGCGGCGGCCGACGCCGCGCGGCGGGCGGTGCTCAATCCGCGGTGCCAGCCCTTCCAGTTACCGATTAAACGTTATGATTTGTGGAAAGAAATAAGGTTTAATTTCGACCCCAGGGAGATGTTGAGTTAGCCATGCTGTCACAAACTAAGAAATTCCTACGCCGGTCAGCGAGTGCACTGGTGGTCGTTGCCGTGTTCGCACTGCCCACAGCCGCTGCTGCGCAGCTGACGATCGACGTGACTTCGGGTACGGTCGAGCCGCTGCCGATCGCGGTTCCTGATTTCATTGCCCAAAGCCCCGACGCGCGGCAAGTTGCTACCGACATCACTTCGGTGATCGCCGGTGATTTAGAGCGCTCAGGCTTGTTCGCGCCGATCGACAAGGGCGCCTTTTTGTCTCGGCCGGCGGCGCTGGCGGTGCGGCCCAACTTCGTCAATTGGAAGCCGCTGAACGCCCAGGCCCTGATTATCGGCGAAACGAAGCTATTACCCGGCGGCCAACTGCGCACCGATTTTCGCTTGTGGGATGTGTTCGCCGAACAGCCGATGACAGGGCTCAGCCTGTCGACTTCTCCATCCAATTGGCGCCGTGTGGCGCACATTATCGCCGATGCAATTTACGAGCGCATCACTGGCGAGCGCGGCTATTTTGATACTAGGATCGTTTATATTTCCGAGACTGGCCCGCTCGAACGGCGGGTCAAGCGGCTGTCGATAATGGACCAGGACGGGGCCAATCACCGGTTCCTGTCCGACGGTGGTACGCTGGTCCTAACGCCGCGATTTTCGCCGACCCAACAAGAGATTACCTACCTCGCCTACTTCAACGACCAACCGCGGGTGTACCTGTTCAATATCGATACCGGTGAACAGGAAGTGCTCGGTGATTTTCCCGGCATGACCTTTGCACCACGGTTTTCGCCCGACGGTAACCAAGTGATTATGAGCTTGGCTGAAAACGGCAACTCGGATGTTCACGTCATGGATTTGCGTACGCGACGGGTTCGGCAGTTGACCAAGCATCCGGCAATCGACACCGCACCGAGTTTCTCGCCTGACGGCCGCCACATAGTGTTCGAATCGGACCGCGGCGGCAGCCAGCAACTCTATGTCATGGATTCCGACGGCGGCAACCAGCATCGCATCAGCTTTAAATCGGGTGGCCGTTACGGTACGCCGGTGTGGTCGCCGCGCGGCGACCTGATTGCCTTCACCAAAATACAAAGCGGTCTGTTTCATATTGGTGTAATGCGGCCAGATGGCAGCGGAGAACGCCTGTTGACAAGGGGTTTTCTGGTGGAGAGTCCCACTTGGTCGCCCAATGGCCGGGTGCTAATGTTCTTCAAGCAGGATAAATCGGACGATAAGGGACGAGGGCGTAATTCGCGGCTCTATTCGATCGATCTGACCGGCCATAACAAACGTGAAATAATTACGCCGGTCGAGGCATCAGACCCGGCTTGGTCGCCGGCGAGTTCACGTTAGAATTAGAAACAAACTTCAAATAAAGACGCTGATAATGCTGCCAATTTCCTATGCTTGGCCGGACTTTTTTTTTGCTTCGAATCATCGCCTACAGTATAGTTCCTGCGCAATTAAGCGGTCGGAGATTGTGAGTTGGGGTGGTGTGCGCTCAATTCGGTGCTGTACAGTACAGTCTCGCTTGAAATTAAGTGATGTGTCCGAACACAAAAGCATCGGACAGCAACGGCTTTTAAGGAGTCTGCGATGAGATTAAATCTTCCAGTGGTTGTCGCGGCCGCGTTTCTTCTAGCAGCGTGTTCGACCGCATCGGACGAAGGGGCGGACTCGGGTAGCTCGGGTAGTAGTGGTGCTTCAACGTTTTCAGCGCCATTCCAAGAGCAGGTGGCTACACCATCGGGGCCAAAGCCTGGCACGTCACTCGATCTCGAGGTTAACGTCGGTGATCGGGTATTTTTCGATTTTGATAAGTCGACACTTAGGCCTAACGGGCGTACCACGATAGAACGCTGGGCGGCTTGGCTTAAGACCTACCCAGCCAACAAGCTCATGATCGAAGGCCATGCTGATGAGCGTGGCACCCGCGAATATAACTTGGCGCTGGGTGAGCGTCGGGCGAACGCATCGCGCGAGTATCTGATCTCATTGGGGGTCGACCCCAACCGGGTGAAGACAATCAGCTATGGCAAGGAACGGCCGGCTATTCCGGGCTCGAATGTGAACGCTTGGGCCCAGAACCGCCGTAGCGTAGCTGTCCTCGATAGTAATTAGATTGGTTGCGGCGCCCCGGTTCACCGGGACGACCGCCTTTCAAAGCGTGCGTTGACACCCTCGGCTGTATCCACCAGCCGGGGCCGTTTTGTTTTGATTGCCATAGTTTTGCCGAATTACCTGAGCAGATTACGCACGCATGATTGACGTTGGCGTTGAACTTGCGCATATCGGGAATCTGAAAACGAACTATCTAAGGACGGTGCCATGATTGCACCTCTATGCCAGCCCATTTCTGTACTAAATCGCCGATGGTTGGGTCCGGCGCTCGCGATCGCCATCGTTGCCGCCACACCGATGCTAAGTGCGGCACCAGCAGGGGCGCAGTCGAACGATGTACAGTCACTGGTGAATACGATCGAACGCCTGGCGCGGCAGTTACAGACGCTCGAACGCAGAGTATATCGCGGTGGAACGCCGCCTGCCGGGTCTGCTACGAACCCGTCCGTTAGCGGCTCGCCGCCGCCGGCTGCGGTATCGCAGCTGCAATTGAAATTCAGTCAACTCGAAGAGCAAATGCGTAGCATGACTGGGCAGATTGAGGAATTGGGCTTCAAAGTCAATCAGATCTCAACCCGGCTAGATCGTCTGGTCGCTGATGTGGACTTCCGTTTGCACGCGTTGGAAGGGTCTGGGGGACGGCCCAATACGGTCCAGGGCGTCACCCCAAGTGCCGTTCCGGGCGCACCCGCGCCGTCGGTACGCGTGCCATCGGGTCCGCCGGTTGCACCGCGCCGGGCGCCGCAGGTTGGTGGCGTTGTCGTCAATCCCGAGGGCGCACCGGGCCCGTCGCTAAGAATCGGCACACTGACCGAGAGCCAAATCAAGGCAGCTGGCATCACGCCTTCTGACCCCGGAACAGGCGCTATGGCTAGCGCAAGTTCGGGAATTGATCAGACTACTCCCCAACAGGCGACACCGGGCGCTGGCGACGCCTCGGGTTTGCCCCCGGGTACGGCACAAGAACGCTACAATTATGCCAGGGGGTTTCTGCTTCGGCGTGACTTCGCCGGCGCTGAGAAATCGTTGCGGGCGTTCGTCGAAACCTATCCGGATGACGTGCTGGCGGGTAATGCGCAATACTGGCTTGGCGAAACATTTTATGTCCGCGGCGATTTCGGCACTGCCGCTCGTGCCTTCGCTATCGGCTTTCAACGCTATCCCAACAGCAGCAAGGCGCCCGACAATCTGCTCAAGCTCGGCATGTCCCTGGCCGCGCTCGAGCGCACCGAGGATGCTTGCATTATCCTGAAGAAGTTGTCGAAAGAGTATCCCAAGGCGCCGACCAATATAATGAAGCGCGCGGAAACGAAACGCATCCGCCTCAAATGCAAGTGATGGCGCGGCGTGTTGCCGCGCCGTCCGCGTGTCCACCGTCTGCAACACCAGTGACTAACGATGAATTCGCGGTATGGATGGAGCGTTTTTCACCGTTTGAAAACGCGTTGACGATTGCCGCCGCGGTGTCGGGGGGGCGCGACAGCATGAGCCTCGCATTGTTGGCGTCTCGCTGGGCGGCGGTTCAGGGCGGTGAATTTATCGCCTTAACCGTTGATCATGGATTGCGCCCGGAATCTGCATCCGAAGCGCGACAGGTTGGTGATTGGCTGAATCAGCTTGGCATTTGCCATCGCATTTTGCGCTGGCAGGGTCCTTATCCGAAAACCGGTATTCAAGCCGCTGCTCGCCAGGCGCGCTACCGCCTGCTGATGGACTATTGCCGCGACCACTCGATCTTGCACTTGCTGGTCGGCCATCACCGCGAAGATCAGGCGGAAACTGTTTTGATTCGCCGCGCGCGCGCCAGCGGTAGCGATGGTTTGGCGGCCATGGCGGCGGTTAGCGAACGGACGTATCTGCGGCTATTGCGTCCCTTATTGGATGTGCCGCGCGAGCGTCTGACCGCTACCCTCGTCGGCGCCAGACAGAACTGGATCGACGACCCGAGCAATGACAACACGAAAATGGCCCGGGGGCGTCTACGTGCCCAGGGGGATCCATCGTCACTGACGGACGCGCTGGTAACAGCGCATGCGAACGCCGGCGAGCGCATTTTGGCCGAGCGCGCGACCGCTGGTCTGGCGGCGCGGGCTCTGCGGTTCCATCCGGCTGGGTTTGCGACCATCGATAGAAACGTGCTGGCGAAGGCAGCGCCCATTATCGTCGAGCGGCTGTTGGCGCGAACAGTGATGGCCGTCGCTGGCCTCACCTATCCGCCGCGCAGCGATCGTATTCGCCGCTTGCGCGAAGCCATGGCAAATACCGGCCCAATTACCGGCCGCACATTGGGGGGATGCCGGCTGATCGGGCGGAAAAATCTGACCTATGTGTGCCGCGAAGCGGCCAGAATCGGCCCGCCGGTGCGCCTGGTCGCGGGGACCGAAACAGTCTGGGATGGCCGGTTTACGGTCTCGGTCACGAAGAATTTAGCAGAAGAGGCCCGCCTGGAAGCCCTAACGGCGGCCGGTTGGAGCCAAATCGCCGCTGTCGATCCTGGACTCCGAACCACATCCGTGCCCCATGCCGTGCGCACAGTGTTGCCCGCCGTCTGGCGCGGTGATCAAGTGGCTGCTGTGCCCCATCTGGGATTCGTTAACGAAGCCAATGCGTTGGTCACCAACGGGTTGCGGCTGATTTGGCTACCCCCATTGGCGGTTGCGCCAGCTTTGTTCGGTAAGGTCTGATTATGGAATTAGGCCTATTATATGGCTTGTAGGCCATTGCCTCGGCTGTGTTCGGACCCCATGTGTTAATTAGGGCCGCGTCGCGCCGGTGTGGTGCGCCGTCAAACGTGCATTGGTGCCGCCACGAGTCTAATATATAACGTTTAGATCAACGGAGTAGGCTGTTGAATAAATTCGGTAAAAACCTTGCCCTGTGGGTGATCATTGCCTTGCTGGTGGTGGCATTATTTAACCTGTTTCAAAGTTCGAACCGAAATGGCGCTGAGCAAGAGCTGGCGTTCACCGATTTTCTTGCCCAGGTCGAAAGCGGCCAGGTCGCTGATGTTACCATTGAGGGTAACAGCGTATCGGGAACCCTACGAAACGGAGTGGCGTTTAATACCTATACGCCCGATGACCCACAGTTGGTACAACGCCTGACAGACCAGGGCGTGCGTATCACCGCAGCGCCGGAGGAACGTGTTCACCCGATCCTCGGCATGCTGCTGTCGTGGCTGCCGTTCATCGTGATCGTTGCTGTGTGGATCATCTTTATGCGCCAGATGCAAGGTGGCGCGGGCCGTGGTGCCATGGGCTTTGGTAAATCGCGCGCCAAGCTACTGACCGAACATGCCGGGCGCATCACCTTCGAAGATGTCGCCGGTGTTGAAGAAGCCAAACAGGAAGTCGAAGAAGTTGTCGAGTTCTTGCGCGACCCGCAGAAGTTTCAGCGTCTTGGCGGCAAAATTCCTAAGGGCGTTCTTCTGGTGGGACCGCCGGGCACCGGTAAGACCCTGCTAGCTCGCGCAATCGCTGGCGAAGCAAACGTGCCCTTCTTTACGATTTCGGGTTCCGACTTTGTCGAAATGTTCGTCGGCGTCGGCGCCAGCCGCGTGCGCGACATGTTTGAGCAAGGCAAGAAGAACGCACCGTGCATCATTTTTGTCGACGAACTTGATGCCGTTGGCCGCCATCGTGGCGCCGGGCTCGGTGGTGGCAATGACGAACGCGAGCAAACCCTCAATCAGTTACTGGTCGAAATGGACGGTTTCGAAAGTAACGAGGGCGTCATTTTAGTGGCCGCGACGAACCGCCCCGATGTGCTCGATCCCGCACTGCTGCGCCCGGGCCGCTTCGACCGCCAGGTCGTAGTGCCGAACCCCGACATCATCGGCCGCGAGAAAATTCTCAAGGTGCATATGCGCAAGGTACCGCTGGCGCCCGACGTCGAAGCCAAGGTAATCGCCCGTGGCACGCCTGGGTTCTCCGGCGCCGACCTCGCCAATCTGGTCAACGAGGCCGCATTGATGGCGGCGCGCAAAGGCCGCCGCATGGTCACCATGGCCGAGTTCGAGGAAGCCAAGGACAAGGTCATGATGGGTGCCGAACGGCGCTCGATGGTGATGAGCGAAGACGAAAAGCGCCTGACTGCCTACCACGAGGCAGGCCACGCTCTGGTCGGTCTGCATGTGGACGGGTGCGACCCGTTGCACAAGGTGACGATCATCCCGCGCGGGCGCGCGCTGGGTGTAACTATGTCGCTGCCCGAGCGCGATCGCTACACCTATTCGGTATACGAGCTGAAAGCCAAGATCGCGATGATGTTTGGCGGTCGTATTGCCGAGGAACTTATTTTTGGCAAGGACAAGATAACTACTGGGGCGTCCAACGACATCAAGGAAGCGACCAGCCTGGCGCGCCGCATGATCACCGAGTACGGATTTAGCAAGAAGCTCGGACCGCTGCGCTATGAAGATAATCAAGAAGAGATTTTCCTGGGCCATTCGGTGTCGCAGCACAAGAACGTCTCCGATGCGACGGCGAAAGTGATCGATGAGGAAATCCGGGGGTTGGTCGAAGACGGCGAGGCCGTTGCTCGACAAATTCTCGAAGAGCATCTCGATGAACTCCATCTTATTAGCAAAGGGCTACTGGAATACGAAACCCTGTCGGGTGATGAAGTTCAGCAGTTGCTCGACGGCGGCCAGATCGATCGGCCAGATTCGGATGACGATTCTGCCGACCACGCCCGTTCGTCGGTGCCCTCTAGCGGCACAGCGGGTAAAAAGGACCGGCCCAAGGGCGGGTTCGAACCGGAACCGCAACCGCAAGGTTGACGCTAAGCTCAGTGCCTGGCGTTGCTGGCGCCAATGATCCAATCTGACGAAACAATCTATATCCGCCCGCTCGGCCTAGTTTCCGGCGCTACCGCCCGATTGATGTGTGCGGATGGCCAGGCGGTACCGCTGGCCGGCGGCCCGTTCGCGTTCACCCATGGTGAAGTAAATTCCCGCGATAATTCAGGTAATGCGCAGCGATCAGTACGTTCCGTTGCGGATCTCGGTGATGGCTTGGCGCGTCTAAGCGAACCCAGAGGGTCGTTCGCCGGCATACCGTTGCCGGATGTGGGCGGGCAGCCGCTGGTGATGGGCATATTGAATGTAACGCCCGACAGCTTTTTCGATGGTGGTAGACATGCCGACGCGGACGCTGCGATAGGTCACGGCCGGGCACTGCGTGCGGCGGGCGCTGATCTGATCGATATCGGTGGTGAGTCGACCCGGCCCGGTGCCAAACCGGTATCCGTCGAGGAAGAGCTTGAACGGGTCATGCCGGTGGTCGCGGCGCTGGCGGGTGAGGATGTGCCGGTTTCCATCGATACCAGGCGTGCGCCGGTCATGCGTGAAGCAATCGCCGCCGGTGCGCGCATCGTCAACGACGTCGCAGCGCTGCAGGGCGATTCTGCTTCGCTCGATGCCGTCGCCACCAGCGATGCTGGTGTCATTCTAATGCACATGCAGGGTTCGCCCGGCACCATGCAAAATGCGCCGCGTTACGACGATGTGGTGTTCGACGTTTACGACGCGTTGGCGGCGCGGGTAGCGGTCTACGAGACCGCTGGCATCACGCCCGCGCGTATCTGCGTCGACCCCGGCATCGGCTTTGGCAAAACAGCCACCCACAATCTGGAACTGATTTCTTCGCTGGCAATTTTTCATGGACTCGGCTGCGCTCTCGCCATCGGTGTGTCGCGCAAGAGCTTTATCGACGCACTAGTGGGGCCGGTGCGGGCCGAGGACAGGCTGCCGGGCTCGCTCGCCGCGATGGTAATGGCGATCGGCCAGGGTGCGCAAATTGTGCGCGTGCACGACGTTGGCGAAACCGTGCAGGCGATTTCCCTGTGGCGCCAAACTGGGGCGGTTTTAACGCCTCTGACATAGAAATGAATTATTAGCGTCACTTTGCTATAAGGCGGTGACGCGACTCGGGTAGGAAGAATGATGCGCAAATTCTTTGGCACCGATGGTATTCGGGGAAAAACCAACGTTGAGCCCATGACGGCGGAGATGGCGCTACGCGTCGCCATGGCCGCGGGGCGGCATTTTACCCGTGGCGACCATCGTCACCTGGCGGTTATCGGAAAGGATACGCGGCTCAGCAACTATATGCTCGAACCGGCCATGCAGTCGGGTTTTATTTCCATGGGCATGGATGTTGTCCTCGTCGGCCCGATGCCAACGCCGGCTGTCGCCATGCTGACGCGCTCGCTGCGCGCCGATGTCGGGGTTATGATTTCGGCCTCCCATAACCTTTATGAGGACAACGGCATCAAGTTATTCGGCCCGGACGGCTACAAACTGTCCGACGAAGTCGAAGCGAAGATTGAAAGCTTGATGGCGAATGGCCTCGTCGATCACCTCGCCGGCTCGCATCATCTCGGCCGCGCCCGTCGGCTCGAAGACGCGCCTGGCCGCTACATCGAATTCGTCAAGCATACCTTCCCGCGCGGGCTCAGCCTTGAGGGGCTGAAGATCGTCGTCGATTGCGCCCATGGCGCCGCCTACAAGGTGGCGCCCCGCGTGTTGCACGAATTGGGAGCCGATGTCGTGCCCATAGCGGTCGATCCCGACGGCACCAATATTAACCGCGACTGCGGCGCGACTTCGCCGGTGGCGATGCAAGAGCAGGTGGAAGCCCACAAGGCCGACCTCGGTATCGCGCTCGACGGCGACGCCGACCGCGTTATCATTGCCGACGAAATTGGTGCCATTCTCGACGGCGATCAGGTGATGGCGCTGGTGGCGCGTACCTGGCACACGCGCCAGCAATTGACAGGTGGCGGCGTGGTTGCCACGGTGATGTCAAACCTGGGCCTCGAGCGCTATCTCGAAGGCATCGGCCTCGATCTGGTACGTACTCAGGTTGGCGACCGCTACGTTTTGGAACACATGCGCAAGCACGGCTACAATGTCGGCGGCGAACAATCGGGTCACATTATTTTAAGTGAGTACGCCACCACCGGAGATGGCCTGATCGCCGCGCTGCAGGTATTGGCGACGCGCGTCGACAGTGGTGCTCCCTTGAGCGAGATCGGCCGCGCGTTTACCCCCTATCCACAGATCCTGCGCAATGTGGCGGTGAATGGCGGTGCGCCACTGGAAACCGATGGCGTCAAACAGGCAATTTCTGATGGCGAGGCTAGCCTCGGCAACGAGGGGCGGGTGCTAATCCGGCCGTCGGGGACCGAACCGGTAATCCGGGTCATGGCCGAAGGCCGTGACGAAGCTCAAGTTGGCGCTGTCGTTGATACCATTGTTGGTGCCATCGAAAACGCTGGTGCAGCACATTAACGTCGGTCCTCTTATCTGATACACCTAGTTCCATGAACGGACGGGTTTTGATCATCGCTGGCTCCGATTCTGGCGGCGGGGCCGGCATTCAGGCTGACATCAAATCAGTTAGCGCGCTTGGCGGCTTCGCCATGACCGCGATTACCGCGCTGACGGCGCAGAGCACGTTAGGTGTTCACGCTATCCATTCGGTCGACACCGAATTTATAGCCAAGCAGATGCGCGTGGTGTTCGACGATATCGGTGCCGACTGCCTGAAAACCGGTATGCTGCACAATGAAGAGGTCATCGGCGTGGTCGCCGGCATGATTGCTGAGAAGGCCGCCGGCATCCCGTTGGTTGCCGACCCGGTAATGGTAGCCAAGGGTGGCGCCAGCCTGCTCGACGATGCTGCCCATGCGGCGCTGGCCGAGCAGGTCGTGCCGCTGGCTACGGTGTTAACTCCCAATGCGCCCGAGGCAGCTATACTTACCGGCATCGAGGTTACCGGCGAAGCCAGCCAAAAGGCGGCGGGCGAGGCGCTACGGGACATGGGGGCGGGCGCTGTTCTGGTCAAAGGCGGCCATATCGATGGGCCGCGGATCGTCGATCTACTAGTCACCGGTGATGGGGCCGTGCGCTTTGAGAGCCCGCGCATCGACACCTCCCATACCCATGGCACTGGTTGCACGCTCGCCTCGGCAACCGCCGCGGGCTTGGCCCAGGGCATGGACCTGCCGGCGGCGGTTGCCCGCGCGCGCAACTACGTCATGGCGGCAATAGCTGCGGCGCCGGGCTATGGCGGTGGCCACGGTCCCATCGACCATACGGTAACCGTCGATCCTGGACGTATAGGCACCTGACCCCGCGCATGGCCGACGCCACATCAAAAAATCCCGGTGCGCAGCCGGCTGAGACTACCGGTCTGATTTCGCTTGCCACCACCGCTGCCTTGTTCACCGTCTTGATGTGGGGCGGATCGTCGATGGCGACTAAGATCGGCACCAGTGCGATGGACGGCTTCACTCTGGCGCTAATGCGCATCATCGCGGCCGGACCGTTTGCCCTCTTGCTCATTGTATTTATGCGCTTGCGGCTGCCGTGGTACGCGGGCGACAGGTTCTATTTTGCCATCGTTGTGGTCACCGGCATGGCCCTGGCGCCATTGCTGTTTACGCTTGGCGTGCAATACACCACGGCCGGTCATGCCGCCGTTGCCAGCGCCTCGACTTCCATCTTTACCGGCCTGATTGACGCCGCCGCTCGCCGCCAATGGCCACGGACGCGATGGTGGATCGGTGTCGCCATCGCCTTTTCCGGCGCCCTGATCCTCATCGCCGAGGCCGTTGGTTTGGGCTCAACCGACGCTACCTGGCAGGGTGATTTGCTGGTGATTTCTGCCGCCATCGCCGGCTCGACAGGGTTTTATCTCGGTAGTCGATTGTCCATGCGCCATGGCGCGCTGGCGATAACCTTATGGACGGTCGTTGCCGCGAGCGTTCTTTTGCTTCCCATCCTGTTTGTCACCACCTCGCTGGCCGAATTGTCCCGGGTCTCGGCGCTGAGTTGGGTGGTTATCTTTTACCTCGCCGCCGGCGCGTCGGTATTCGCCACTATCGCCTGGTACTACGCGTTAACCCGCGGCGGTATCGGCCGCATGGCGGTCTGGCAGTTCGCACTGCCGATCGTCGGTGTTGGATTGGCGGCGATCGTTCTGGGAGAGCCCATCACCCTACTGCTGGCCGTGTCTGTCGCCGTCATCTTGTCGGGTATCGCACTCGTGCAACGGTGCTGATCGGGTAGCGGCGATATGCAAACTGATAAAACCTTCCGCCTTTACACCATCGCGCTCGCCGCGATCCTGCTGTATGGCCTGACGCCGCTGTTCACCAAGATCGCGGTCGGGTCGACTGACGGCATCACCGTTGGCGCGCTGCGCGCTATTGTGGCGCTGCCGCTGGCAATTGCCGCGATCGTCACGATGCGGATGCGCTTGTCTCTGCACGGTAACGACAAGTGGCTAATTATCGTCTCGGGGGCCGGAAGCCTCGCCGTGTTTCCGTTGCTGTTCAGCTGGGGCGTACAACTGACCACCGCCGGCCACGCCGCCGCAGGCACTGCGTCTGGCGCGGTCATGGCCGGGGTGTTGAGCGCCTGCATCGACCGACGCTGGCCGAGCCTCAATTGGTGGCTCGGCATCGCGGTAGGCTCCGCCGGTGCGTTATTATTGATTTGGGAGGCGGTCGGCCTCGGTGTCGAGGGAGTGACGTGGCAAGGCGATGCGTTAGTATTCGCCGGTATGTTCGCCGGCGTCATCGGCTATATCGCCGGTGCGCGGGTGACCCATGCGATGGGTGCGACAGTGGTGACCATGTGGAGCGTTGTCGTTGCGGCGTTGCTGCTGTTGCCGGTTGCCGTGTTCTGGTCGGGTAAAGCGGCATTCGCGAGCATTGATTTGACGAGTTGGGCCGCGATTTTTACATTGGCCTGGGGCACCACTATTGGCGCCTATATCCTATGGAACCGCGCCGTGGCCGACGGCGGTGTGGCGCGTATTGGCTCGTTGCAACTGTTGCAACCGGTTATCGGTATCGGCGTGGCACCGGTATTTCTCGCCGAGCCGTTTACGGTGCCGCTCGCCCTGGCGACGGTGATCACGCTGGTTGGGGTCGTACTGGTGCAGCGGGGATAATTGGCGCTAGAGCCAGGGCGGCGAGCTGATCCACAGCGCTTCCGCCGGTTCTGCGTCGCCATTGCGCCAGCGGTGCGGGATTTCACTGCTGAAGCGGATACTGTCGCCGGTCTGGATCTTGTGCCACAGCCCGCCGACCTCGACCATCAAGGCTCCACGTTGGACAACGACAATATCCTCGCCGGGATGGGTGAAGGTATCGCCGCCCTCCGCGCCTGGTGGAACGCTCAAGGCTATCACCGAAACGCGGCCCTGGATGTCGGGTGTCAAAAGTTCGTAGGCGATATTGGTGTCGGCAAAGGCGACGCGTTTTCGTGCTTCGCGCCGCACGATAGCAACGCTTGCCTTGCCGCGGCGCGACCCGGCAGCGAATGCCAGGGTGCCGGCGGGAATGTCGACGGCGCCGGCGATCCGCCGCAGGGCTTCGACCGAGGGCGTCAGCAAATCACGCTCGATCTGGCTCAGATAACTGATCGACAGGCCGGTCGCCACCGCCACCTCGCGTAGCTTCAGCCCAACCTCGCGCCGGGCAGTGCGGATGCTGGCTCCAAGGCTCACCATTTCCTCACCGGTTTCGGCAGTGGGGCGCTGTGCGGTCGCTGTTGTCATGGGGTGCCGATCTGCATGAACGGCCGTGGCGCACCGTCGAGCGCCACCTGCACATCGACCAGGGTGCCGCAATTGGTGCAGCAAAGTTGGCGCAGGTGAAACCGCCCGACATCGTAATCCTCGCCGCGCACGGGTCCGGCTGCGCTGAGTGGCGCGCACACCTCGCGCAAATGGTCAAGCAAATTGTCGCTAGCACCGCAATGGCGCTGTCCGCATTGTCCGCAAGCGACCGAATCGGCGTTGCTATCCACCACCAGCACATCGCCGAATGTGAGCTGCCCAGCACCGGGGAACGACACCACCGCGTCGCCCGGATCGATGGCGACCGCAGCGGCCAGTCTTTCTTGCCTTATTACTTTGCGGCGCGCCTCGGTCGCCGCGTTATCGGCAGCGCCGTCACCGATCAGCACCAGGCCGTAGATATTGTGCGCGGCTTCGCGCGACACCGCGCCACGCGCCACGTCACGGGCGCAGGCCGTGCTGTCGCGCAGCAGCGGATCGCCGTAGCCACCGCCCGCCTGCCAGCAATGGTACCACACGTCGCCGGTGTTAATCGGTTCGCGTTCGTGTTTGCTCGCCATAATTTTGTGACGGCCACCGATATCCTCCAGCCGGTCGGCCAGCGGCACACCGTTGGCTAGACGCTTGGGCAGGTCGGTATCGAGAAAGCGTCCGATGCGGATGGCGTTGCCCGGCATGCCACCGGCGACGCCGATGCCGTTCGGCATTTCTGCACCTGTACCGGCGAACAGACCGACCAGATCGTCGTTGGGTGCATCGTAGACGGTGTAGGCCAGCTCGCCGGAGCGGCCGCCGCGGAACCGTCCCGGCCCACCTGAATCGCGCAGATGATGGCGATAGAGATAGAGCACCGGATATTCGCTTTCCTGATCTTCGATGTTCGGCATGTTTGGTGTGGTGTTGAACACGATGCCTGAGGTGTCGACGCCGTCGGCATAGGTACGTGCGCCGCCGCCACCGCCGAAATGGCTCATCTCGGTGGCGGCGAAGGGGAAGCCGTGTTGGCTGGTGCCGGCGAAAATCGGCGCCAGCGACGTGCCCGACCACACCGCCATCGCTTCGCCGCGGTAGGTCTCGCTCGCCAGCAGCATTTGTGACAGGCAGCGCCAGGCCGAATCTATGGTGACGATAACGCCCGAGATGGTAGCCATGGCGCAGGGAGCCGGATAGGCGCAGTTATTGACCGTGCCCTCTTCGGAAATAATATCAATACAGTCACGCACGCCACGGTTCCACGGGATGTCCCAGCACAAGTTGATGTAGATCGACGACAGGACTGCGGCCTGTAGGCCGGAATAGGTGCAGTTGATGAGGCCCGGCGCATTGGCGCTGGTGCCAGTGAAATCGAAGGTCAGGTTTTGCCCGCGCTTGGTCAGGGTGCAGACAATCTGGTAGATACGCGATTCATGGCCGTCATGGTCGATATACTGCACCTCGCGCCACTTGCCGTCGGGCAACTCGTCGAGGCGGTCGCGCAGCTTGCTGGCGGTAAATTCGATCGAGTGCACCATCGCCCCTTTGAACGTTTTGACGCCCCAGTTTTCGATTAATTCGCCGATACGATCGCGCCCGGTCATCAGGCAGGCGATTTGGCCTTTGACGTCGAGACCGACTAACGGGTCGCGCACCTGGTTGATGATCCAGTTGAGGATGTCGTCGCGTACAGCGCCGCGCTCGACCAGCTTGACCGGCGGCATGCGTAACCCTTCTTGGTGAATATCTACGGCCTTGACTGAGAAACCGCCGGGATCCATACCGCCGGTATCGAGCTGGTGGCCCGACGCGCCGACCCAGGCGACCAGCTCGCCTTCGTGAAAAATTGGTGCCACTGTGGCGAAGTCAGGTGCGTGGATGGCACCCAGATAGGGGTCGTTACAGATGAATATGTCGCCATCCTCAAAGCTGCCATGGCGCGCCGTGGCGTCGATTGTCGCCTGCACGATCAGCGGTAGCACGTTACCCTGGGTGACAATGTAGGGACCGACGGCGACTAGATTGCCATCGGCATCCATGATCGCCGAAGCGGCATCGTTGCCGGTGATCAATACGTTTGAGCCGGAACAGCGCATGTAGTGGATGCCCATTTCCTCGGAAATGCTCAGCAGGCGGTGGTTTAGAACCTCGAAGGAAACGGGATCGAGCACGGTTGGTGATGTATCAGGCATGGCGATGGCCTTCCACGCTGTCGCCGGCGATATGGAGGTGGCCGAATTCGTCGACCCGCGCTGCTTGGCCGGTCTGCAGGACGACGGTGGTGCCCGGCTGTTCGATAATCGCGGGCCCGTCTATGGTGGCGCCGGCGCCCAGCTTGGTGCCTTCGTAGACCGGTGTGTTGACCGTCGTTCCTTGAACCGCGCAATAGGCCGCCCGGTGCAGGCGCGGCTGCGGCGTACCATCATGCACAACCAACCGGTGCGGCTCGTGCTTGCGTACCTGCCCCACTGCATCGACGCCGTAATTGATGAGTTCGATACCGGCGTCGGTCAGCCCTGTGCCGACGCCGAACAGGCGCTCGTATTCGCGGTGGAACGCCTCGGCGATCCCCTCGATACCGGCCTCGCCGATCGAACCTGGCGCGCGAACTCGCACCGTGTGCACCTGACGGCGGTAGCGTGCCTCGACCCAGCGGTGGAACACCGTATCGGAGTCGGATATCTCAGCGCCGCGCAGCAAATCGCCGCCTTGCGTTTCCATGTCGGCGTAGAATTTTTCTAGCTTGGCGGCGGGTACCGGCAGCACTAGTGGGTCGGAATAGCGCAGGCTAAAGCGCACATCGGTGATCGCTGCGCCGAAGGCCGAATGCACCGTTGCCACTGCCGGAATGATGATCTCACCACACCCGGACTCGGGCCCGTAGGAACAGGCATGGGTTGGCCCGGCGCCACCATAGGCCATCAGTACGAAGTCGCGGGTATCGTGGCCGCGTTCCAGCGTCGTCTTGCGGATCAGATCAGCCATCTGGCTGTCTACCACGCGCCGGATACCCGCCGCTGCTGTCAGTACGTCGCCGCCGAACAACGGGTCTGCAATGTGCTCGGCGATGGCGTTGTGTGCGCGCGCGGCATCGAGCTGCATCGCGCCATCGAGAAAGTGGTTGGGCGAAATGTAGCCGAGCACCACGTCGGCATCAGTGACCGTCGCTTCGGTGCCGCCGAGGCCGTAGCATGCCGGTCCCGGGTCGGCGTTGGCACTGCGCGGCCCGACGCGCAAGCGCCCACGATCGATCCAGGCGATGGAGCCACCGCCGGCGCCGATCGAGGCGATGTCGATCATCGGCAGACGCAATTGGTACTGGTTGAGCACCGTCTCGCGGCTATAGGACCAGTTATTGTCGGCGATCACAGCGACCTTGAATGTGGTGCCGCCTACATCGGTAGCGATTACGTTGGGATAGTCCAATTGTTTGGCCAGCCGCGCTGCGCCGACGACGCCGGCGGCGGGCCCCGACTCCACTGTCATGATAGGCACCGTCTGCGCCGCTGTGGCGATGCCACCATTGGCCTGCACGATCAACAGGTTTTGCGCCAGTCCCTTGTCGGCGAGCGAGCTTTCGAGGCGCGACAGATAGCCCTCGATGAGGGTGCCCACATAGGCGTTAAACAATGCCGTGGCCGAGCGTTCGTATTCGCCGATGACCGGCGCGACTTGCGCCGACAGCGATATGAAACAATTGGGCAGTTCATCGCGCAGAATTTCGCTGGCGCGAACCTCGTGGACGGGATTTTTGTGGGAGAACAGCAGACAGACGGCGACGGCCTCGTAGCCGGCTGCACCTATCTCTTTGGCGATAGTCCGTATCTTGGTCTCGTCCAACGGTACCAGCACCGAACCCTTGTAATCGATGCGCTCGCCGACCTCGAAAATGTCGCGCTCGTCGACCAGCGGCTCCGGCTTCTGGGTGTTGCGGTAGTGGTGGCGTTCGAAAACGCTCAATCCCGCGACGCGCCCGGTGGCGCGCATGATCAACAGCGTGTCGCCGAAGCCACGCGTCGTGAGAACGGCGGTACGGGCACCGGTTCTGGCGAACACAGCGTTGCTCGATTGCGTCGTCGCGTGAACGAACCGGTGGACATTGCCTAGCAGAGCAGGGGTGGAAAGGCCGAGATCGCCGGCGATTTGATCGAGGCCAGCAAATACACCGCGTTGCAAATCGTCGGGGGTTGTCGGCACCTTGCGGGTGGAGACCCGGCCATCAGATTCGTCAATGGCGACGCAATCGGTAAAGGTGCCACCTATATCGACGGCGAGCGTGTACACGGTCTTATCCGCCCCTCTAATAGTTTTTTTCAGTATTTTATTGATTTTACTGAAAAAATGAAGGGCGGAACCGATTCGATTTTCCCCAGCCATGGCGGACCGCAAGAAGAAGGTGGGTAACGCCCTGGCATTTGCCTAGCTTAGGCGCATGAAATACGACCAATATATTCGCCCGGACCCGGACGGAAATCTTTCGGCGCGCCCGCTGCGTGTGCCGCCTCACCGATGCCCATGTCGAGCACGGCGTCCGCTTAGGCTGGAACCTGCACGGGCGCGCCGTACGGCAAGGTTTTATGTGGTTCTATGGTGCCACTCGCAACATCACTCGACAGATGGTGGTTTGGTGCGATCCTGTGCGCATACGCTGTCATCTTGCACGAATGGACGACCGTTTGTTGCACGATATTGGGTTGTCGCGGCTCGATGCCAAACGTGAGATAAATAAGCCGTTCTAGCGGGAGTAGGGCGATGGCGGTTGAGCAAGACATATCTGCGGTGATGGTAGCCATGCCCAACACGGACGGCCAAACTATGGTTCGCATGAAACGGGTGTTGCGCTGGCTCGGCGAGCATTACACCGAACAGCCCTCGCTCGAAGAGACCGCCAGTATAATCGGCCTTGG
>CAZHBA010000050.1:0-22434 GCA_964530225.1 uncultured Rhodospirillaceae bacterium
GATCGAATTATCCAAATATCAGGGATCGACCGAAGGCCGTGTCTACGGACGCCAGGCGGCGCTGTCGGTCGGTATCACTATCCCATTGATCGTCGTCGGACTACTGATCCGCAAACATCTGGCCCGCGGATTTAGCTTTGGTATGGTAAAGCGCTGAATACGGTCTAAACCGGCTCGTAAGCATGCGGTTTTATCCGCATTATACGTGCAATAACAAGAACGCAACGGGAGGTTAGGGCCATGGTAAAATACGGTGTCGGACAATCAGTTCGCCGAAACGAAGATCCACGGCTTTTAACCGGTCGCGGCAAATTCAACGACGATTATATCGTCGATAATGCGGCCCAAAGCTATGTTCTGCGTTCACCGCACGCCCACGCCGATATCGTCTCGATCAACACAGCGGTGGCGAAAACCGCGCCGGGTATCTTGGGTGTATTCACCGGTGAGGACTTGGCCGCCGACGACATTGGTGGTTTTCCCGGACCGCCGCCCTTCTTCGCCGCACTGACCAAACCCGACGGCTCGCCGCTCAGTTATCCCCCGCAGTACGCGTTAACGTCCGACCGCGCGCGCTATGTCGGCGACCCGATTGCATTTGTGGTTGCCGAAACGCTGGACCAAGCGCGCGATGCGGCGGAACTCATCGACGTGTCCTATAAGCAATTACCAGTCGTCACCGACACCGCTGAAGCGATGTCGCCCGGCGCACCGCAAATCTGGGAAGAAGTGCCCCAAAACTTCCTGTTTCAAGCGCAAATTGGGGATACAGAGGCTACCGACGCCGCCTTCGACAAGGCCGCGCACGTGGCGCGCGCCTCACTGGTCAACAATCGCGTGGTGCAAAACTCGATGGAAGTGCGTGGCGCCATCGGCAGCTACGACGCCGATAGCGGCCGCTACACGCTGTACACGTCGAACCAGAACCGCCACATGCTGCGCGACTGGATCGCCAACAGTTTCCTCAAATGCGATCCGCAGATGGTTCGCGTCCTGGTCGACGATGTGGGCGGCGGTTTCGGTATGAAAACCCACGCCTATCACGAACAGCTTCTAGTTTTGTTCGCAGCCAAGAAACTTGGCCGCGGCGTGCGCTGGATCAGCGACCGCACCGAGGCGTTTCTGAGCGACCTGCATGGCCGCGACCACTTGTCCGAATGCGAATTAGCGCTCGACGAGAATGGTAAGTTTCTTGCCGTCCGTGTGGCGACAATCGCCGCCATCGGAGCCTATTCCTGCTCTGCCGGGGTCGCCATCCCGACCCAGGTCGGGCCGAAGATTTTGACCAACGTCTATGACATTCCCGCCGCCGACGTAGAAGTGAAATGCGTCATGACCAACACCGCACCGGTCGGTCCCTACCGCGGCGCCGGGCGACCAGAGGCAATTTATGTCATGGAGCGTCTTGTCGATGTCGCCGCCCGGGATTTGGGTTTCGACCCGGTCGAGCTGCGGCGGCGCAATCTGATCCGTCCCGACCAGTTGCCCTACACCAACGCCATGGGCACCACCTACGACAGCGGCGAATTCGAAGCCAACATGGAAGCGGCCATGGAAATGGCCGATTGGAAAAATCATGAAGCGCGGCGCAAAACGGCGGCAAAGAACGGCCGTCTTAGCGGTATCGCGCTATCGCAATACATCGAGACTACCGCCGGCAACCCGACCGAATCCGCGGAAGTCGAGGTCACCGACGACCAGGTCATCGTACGGGTTGGTACCCAGCCCATGGGCCAGGGACACGACACCTCGTTCATGCAGCTTATATCGGAAAAGCTGGGCGTCGATTTCGATGCCGTCGTAATCGATACCAGCGACAGCGACAATCTGCCCAGCGGCGGCGGCAGTCACGGTTCGCGTACCAGCCACATCGGCAGCGTCGCGACACTTAATTCCAGCGACGAGGTGATCGCCAAGGGAACGATCATCGCCAGCGAAGTGCTCGAGACCGCGACCGACGATATCGAATACGCCGACGGCGCCTTCCGTGTCGCTGGAACCGATCGCACGATCAGTCTATTCGACATCGCCCGCGAAGCGCGGACTTCGGCGACCCTACCCGAAGAGCTACGCGGCCCGCTGACCGGATCTGACACCCATACCATCGAGCATTGGAGCTATCCCAACGGCTGTCACATTTGCGAGGTCGAGGTCGAGCAAGACACCGGCTCGGTGCATGTTCTGCGCTATTGCGCAGTAGACGATGTGGGTAAGGTTATCAACCCACTGCTGGTAGCCGGCCAAGTCCATGGCGGCGTCAGCCAGGGCATTGGCCAGGCGCTGCTCGAGAACACGGTCTACGACCCGGCCTCCGGCCAGTTACTCAGCGCGTCGTTCATGGACTATACGATGCCCCGCGCCGACGACATTCCGTTTATGGACATCGATACCAACGAGGTGTTGTGTAAGACCAATCCGCTTGGCGTGAAAGGCGCCGGTGAAGCGGGCGCGCTGGTGGCGCCACCGGTAGTCATCGCCGCTATCGCCGATGCATTGCGCGACTATGGTGTCACCCACATCGATATGCCAGCGACGCCAGAGCGTGTCTGGCAGGCGATGCAGGCGGAACAGGCGGCGGAATGAAGACAGCTGGTCAGGCACCGAGATAGTAGGTCTTGACCATCTCGTTTTCGCTGAGGTCGGCGGCGTCCTTGCTGGCGAAAGCGATCTCACCGTGCACGATGATGTAGCCTCGGTCAGCAATCCTGATCGCCTGATTGAAGTTCTGCTCTGCCATCAGAACCGTCAGCCCCTTACTGCCCGGCAGCTCGCCAATCTTCTCGATCATCTGCGACACCAGGATCGGCGCCAAGCCAACCGAAGGCTCGTCGATCAACAACAGCTTGGGATCGCTCATCAGCGCGCGCGCCACCGCTAGCATTTGCTGCTCGCCGCCGCTCATGCTGCCAGCCTGCTGGGCTTTCCGTTCAGCCAAGCGGGGGAAGAGCGTGAAACAATAATCAATATTGTCGGGGATTTTGTCGCGCGCTTCCCTGCGATAGGCACCGAGCGTGAGATTCTCCTCGACGGTCAGCAGCGGAAACAGGCGGCGCCCCTCGGGAACCATGGCGACGCCATGCCCGACGATCTCCTTGGGGCTGCAGGATGTAAGATCAATGTCGCGGCCGTCGACGCGCAACACGATACTACCAGCGGTGGGCTTGATCAGCCCGGCGACGCAGCTCATGAGCGTGCTCTTACCGTTACCGTTAGTGCCGAGTAGCGCGACAGTCTCGCCATCGGCGACATTCAGAGAGACGTTGTGCAAGACGCTGACATTGCCATATCCGGCAACAAGGTCGTTAACAACCAGATCAACCATTATCAAGCCCCCAGATAGGCGCGTTCGACGCCCTTATCTTTCTGAATTTCATCGGGCGTTCCTTCGGCGATTAGCTCGCCCGCATCGAGGCAGATCACCCGCTGCGAGAACTGCATTACCGCACGCATGATGTGCTCGATCATGATGATCGTCATACCCTGCTCATTGAACTTAACCAGAATTTCTAGAACCTCGTCGACCTCGCCGCCAGTCAAACCGGCCATCGCCTCATCGGAGATGAGCAATTTCGGCTTGGCAGCGATCGCCCGCGACAATTCCAGCTTGCGCAGTTCGATCTGGGTTAGGCCGCTGGTTTCCTCGCTCGCCTTTTCAGCTATACCCATAGTCTCTAGGATCGACATCGCCTGGTCGTTGATCTCGCCCTGGCTGGCGCCGACGGCGCTGACGAACTCGATCGGAATCTTCAAATTGTCGATCACCGTCATACTGTGGAACGGCCGCGGTATCTGGAAGGTGCGCGTAATGCCCGCCTCGGTACGCTTGTGCGCCTTCACGCCGTTGAGTTCTTGGCCGTCAAAAATAATGTTGCCGCCTTCGTTCTGCAACAAACCAGAGACGCAGTTGATTAGGGTCGTCTTGCCCGACCCGTTCGGCCCGATCAGGCCAAAGCGCTCGCCGGCGTATACTTGCGTTGTGACGTTCGACAACGCGGTGAAACCGCCAAAGATCTTGGTAACCGAATTAACTTGGAGAAGTTCTTCCGCCATCGCTCTACAAAGCCCTGTTCACGCTTAATTTTTCTTCATAAACCAGCCGACGATGCCGTGTGGGGCAATCGTCACAAAAACCACTAGCAAGACGCCGAGAATCAGCAAATTCAGTTCCGACGATATGGTCACGATCGCTACTTGCTGCACGGTGCCGAGAAGTAAGGCGCCCACCACCGGACCAATCCAGGTGAAAGTGCCACCGATCATCGGCATCGCCAAAGAGTTCACCGCGAATTCTAGATTGAACGCGGTCACCGGATCGACAAAGGTCAGATAGCTGGGAAATACCGCGCCGGCCACACCCATTAGCGCGCCGCTGATCGTCGTCGCGATGAGCTTAAGCCGCAGCGTCGGCACGCCCATACACTCGGCCGCCTCCTCGTTATCCTTGATCGAGTTGAGGCCCCTTCCGAGCTTGCCCTTTTCGATCGTGCGAGCAACCCACACGCTGGCGATCACCAGGAAGGCCATCAGAAAGAACAGAAATTCCTTGGTATTGCCGAATATGCCGGCGCCCTTGCGATCGACAATCAACACGCCAAGGAGTTCCGGTTTGCGCGGCGGCAGGATGGAAATTCCCGCCGCACCGCCGACGAATTCCCAGTTATTCACAAGGGTTTCGAGCACGATCGCCAACGCCAGCGTGGCGATGGCAAAGTAGACACCTTTGAGGCGCAGCGTGAAGTAGCCAATGAACAGCCCCAACGCACCGGCAATGATACCGGCAGCAATAATCTGCTCGACGATGCCAGCGCCGACCCATTGAATGAGTGCAATTGCCGTGTAGGACCCAACGCCCAAAAACCCGGCGGTGCCGAAGTTGATATAGCCGCCATAGCCGCCCAAGATATTCCACGCCGTTGCGATCATCGCATACTGCAGGACAGCGAAGCCGGCGAAATAGAAGAAGCGGTTGAGACCCACTTGGGTGACGACGAAGGCGACCAGCAGCATTACGAGGCAGCCGATCTCAAACTTGTAACGATTGAGCATTAGCGGGAATCTCCAACGCCAAACAACCCGGTTGGCTTGTATGCCAGCACGCCCAACAGAACGCCGAACGAGACCGCTGGCGCCCAGGAGGGACCGAAGAAAGTCGACACGACACTTTCCGCTATCCCCAGAATGAAGGCAGCCACCAAAGTGCCGCTAATCGAGCCCAGGCCACCAAGAACAACAATGGCGAAGACGTTGCCGATAAAAAGCCGGCCCACTGCTGGCTCGATGGGAATAACAATGATCATCAAAGCGCCGGCCAGGCCGCAGGTCGCCAGACCTATAGAGAACGCCATGCGCTTGACGTGAACTGGATCAACGCCCATTAACGACAACGCCAACATGTCCTGGTGGACGGCGCGCGCGGCGCGTCCGAAGAAGGTACGGTCGAGATAGATCTGCAGGCCCACCGTCATTATACCGGCGACAACAAACGCGGTTAATAAGCGGTACGGAACCGACACATTCAAGCCAACGATGTCGGCCGATAGCGATTCACCGATGTAGGGCGCTTTGACCAGCCGGTGATCGACGCCAAAAACCATGATCAACACGACTTCGGTGATGAACAGAAGACCGAAGAAAAACGCCAGCCCGCGCAGCGCCTCGGCGCTGGTTCGCTCGAAGAACTGGTAATAGGCCGAGTAGATGACCCAGCCGATGGCGAAAAATAGCGGCGTGATGATTACGCCAGCGAGGACCGGGTCGATCCCCAGATCAGCGTTCAATATATATGTTACGAACGCGGCAGCGACGATCAGTGTCGGATGCGCGATGTTAACCGTATCGAGCAGACCAAAACAGATCGACAGACCGATCGATAGGGCGGCGAAAAAGCCGCCAAGCAGCAATCCCGCTATTAACGCGTTAATTAGCAGTTCAAGAAATACCACGACATCTCGCCTATAAGCTCTGTTATGGGTAAACGAGGCGGAGGACGATTACACCGTAGTGCAACCGTCCTCCCCTCAACTTTAGTTACAGACCAAACCTGTTGGGGTTAACGAAGTGCGTTGTAGTTCTTAACCTCACCAGTTCTGATATCCGGCGGGTTAATGATCTTACGCGTACCTGCCCGCGCGAACTGTGCGAGATCGTTGTTTTTGATATTCTGATACTGAACAACGATAGTGCGAGGTTCTTCCCACTCACCGTTCGCGCCGAACTTCACGTCTCCCACAACCGAGGTGAATTTGGTCTTGTGGAGATACTTAGCGATGGCATCATGGTCGATCTTGCCGACGGCGTTAACCGCTTGGCCCAGAATATCCACATAGGCGTAGGCCCACGGCACTAGATAGTAGCCGAGTGCGTCAGTCTTGAGACCTTCATCCTTAACCTTCTTCTGGTACCGCTTGAGCAGCTCGGACGACCCCGGGTAAATGTTCATCGTTGGCTCCGGAACGTAGAAGTCGTAGTTCAGGATGCCGTTCAGGTTGGGGCCGAGACCCGACATCAGGCCGGAGTACTGCAGTCCGACCATGCCGCCGCCAACGGCCTTGGCCTTGGTACCCACTTCTGCAAGCGCACGCACCAAGCCAGCCGAACCGTTCGGGTATGAAGCGATGTAGAAAACGTCAGGGTTCTTCGCGTTCACCGCCCGTACGATCGGCGTGAAGTCAGCCGTCTTTGGCGGATAATTTTTGTTATAGACGATCTCAAACCCGAACTTCTTGGCGTTTTTCAGCGCGCCTTTTTTCAGATTCCGGGCGAATTCGGCGTCCGCTGATAGCAACGCAATCGTCTTCGGCGCTGGCTTGAGGCCCTTCAGTGCTTCAAACCAATAATGCGAGAAGCCGACGGCCGGTTCAGGACCCGCGGGCAAGATCTGGAAATACTTCTCGTAATTCCACTTGGCATTACAATCCATGCCAAACAGGCCAAAAAACACTATGTCGCGGTCGATTACGACCGGCATCGCCGGAGCAATCAGGTTGGTTCCGTAACCACTGACCACGAAGTCGACCTTGTCAACGTCGAGCAGCTTGGCGTAGATGCCAGGCACGTTCTTCGGGTTGGTCTGGTCGTCGTAATAAACGAGCTCAACCGGGCGTCCCAGGAGGCCACCCTTTTTGTTAACGTCCTCCGCCCACATCTGCATGGCAACCAGCGACTGCTTGCCACCACCGGCGAGGGCACCAGTCAGGGCCATGCCGAAGCCGATCTTAATGGGGTCTTTAGCCTGCGCCGTCGGCGCAAACGCCGTCGTCAGTGTAAATGCTGCTGCAAACAAGACAGCAAGCAACATCGTGCGCACACGAAATTTCATTATTTGGGACATGTTTATCTCCTCCCTACTAGCTTCTGTTCACACGGAAACACTCTCCGCTGAATAGCTTAATTCGTTCCAGAAACGCCCACAAATGATTCTTTTTTAGCGGTTACAGAACTTACTTTAGTGGTTACAGAACTTACGTCTCCTTTTATCCGCTACGGCGGACTTCCACTCCGCAAACACATTATGTCATCAGCTCTCGCTTATGTAAGTCCTATGATTACCGATGTGGGCCGTTTCGGCAAGTATGTTGTTCCGAAAGAAAAAATGTCGCAGCTGGGCCTATCTTGATCTTGCGTGTATCCAGCGTGAGCCGTAGCGTAGGGCCCCCGAGCGCCTCCCGCGCTAATCCCACAAATTAAGACAGGATGGTCCATGGCCATGGCCGAATATTCACTCGAAGGACGTGTTATTATCGTTACCGGCGCCGGGCGTGGCCTGGGTCGTGCCATGACCGAAGCGCTCATCGAGACCAGTGCCAACGTTATCGCGGCAGCCCATATCAGCGACGATTTTCCCGAGTTGGAGGCACTGTGCGCGGACAATCCCGGCGAGTTGCACTGCGTGGAGGCCGATATCCGCCAGACCGCGGATTGCGACCGAATTATCGCCGCAGCGCTCGAGACTTTCGGCGGCCTGCATGGGCTGGTCAATAACGCCGGCCTGACATTTACCTACATCTGGCCTGACGGCTACCGCCGGCCCGAGTGGACCGAGCATAGGCGGTTCCCCCGGTTCTACCTGGTCGACGACGAGAAAATTCAAAACGTTATCGATACCAACTTTGTCGGCGCAAACCAGATGGCGCGCCGCGCCGCACCGATTATGGTCGAACAGGGCTGGGGCCGCATCGTCAATGTCACCACCATGTATCCGACGATGACCCGGCCGGGGTCGTCACCCTACGGCCCCTCAAAGGCGGCGCTCGAATGCGCTTCCGAGATCTGGCACAAGGACCTCGAGGGTACCGGGGTGACAGTCAACATCCTCAATCCCGGCGCCGGTGCGGCAACCCCGGGCATGGCCGAGGAAATGAAGCAGATGAGCCGCGAAGCGAAAACACAAATCCTGATTGAGCCGGAGCAGTATAAAGCGCCGATCGTCTGGCTGATGTCGGATGCCACCGACGGCATCAGCGGCATGCGCTACGACGCCAAACCATGGGACGCCTCGAAACCCGCCCCCGAGGAAGCTGAACGGATCGGCTCCAAGGCCGGCGTGCTATTGTACAAGATGCCCGACGACTGACCGCCGATGCCCGTTACTTAATGACACCTGAAACCCCAGCGGCCCGGCGCGCCTATATCGGGCCAGCGATCCTTCTTACCCTGACCCAGGCGATGATTTCGTGGGCAGTGTTTGCACCGCCGGTGGTCGCCAAGCAGGCGCTGCCGGAAATGGGTCTCGATCCGATTTGGATCGGCGTCCAACCAACCATCGTGTTTATCGCGGCGATGATCATCAGCGTGCTCGCCAGTTCATGGGTCGCCCGCATCAACCCTATGCGCGCTACCCAATTATTCGTCTTGCTGTGCGTAGTCGGTCCGGCCCTAATCGCCACCGAATTGCTGGTTCTGGTTTCGCTCGGCAGCTTTCTGATCGGCGCGGCATTGGGGCCCTCGACTCCTGCAAGCTCGCACATCCTCAGCCGCGTCACTCCACCACCCTTGCAGCCGCTGATTTTTTCGGTCCGCCAGAGTGGCGTGGCCCTGGGCGGCGTCCTGGCCGGATTCGTCACGCCGTTACTGATGGAGCGCTGGGACTGGCAAACGTCGATGCTGATCGTCGCCGCAGCCTGCGCCATCACCGCCATTTCAGTCGAAATTTGGGTACGCGGCTACGACGTTCACGCCGATCCGACCATCGAGCAGCGGCCCGCTATCCTGGCGCCAATCCGGCTCGTGCTGTCCACCCCTTCACTGCGTTGGCTTACCTTCGGCATCGTGCCCTTGGTTATCACCCAGTACGGCCTAACAACCTTTTTGGTGCTCTACTTGCAGGAAGATATTAGCCTGTCGGTGGTTACTGCTGGAGCAGTACTGGGAGCCGCCCTGGCTTCGGCTGGTGTCGGGCGCGTTCTATTTGGCATAATCGCGGGACGCTTCCTGCCGCCTCTCACGGTCCTCCTGGCGCTAACGATTTTGGCCGCCGTGGGATCCTTGCTCACCGCAGCGATGACCGGCGCCTGGCCGCTAGCACTAATCTATCTCGTCTGCATTCTTTACGGTGCCGGGGCTGCTGCCTGGAATGGCGTTTTCCATGCCGAAACGGTCCGCCTGGCGTCGCCGGGCACCATCAGCCGCGTCACCGGCGGCGGCGCTTTTTTCATCTTCGCCAGCATCGTTATCGGACCGGCTACGATCGCGCTATTGATCGAACAGACCAATTTCCCAATAGCTTATATCGCGATGGCGGCCTTGCTTGGTTTCAGTGTCTACGCGTTCTCAAAAACCCGCGCGATAATCAAGGCGCAGGCGTCCTAACTGTCTTAGGTTATGGCATCGGCTTCAAGCGCCTCGAACACTGCGGCAAGTTCGTCTTCGAGCCGTCCCATCTCGCCCAACTTGTCGAAATAGTGTTCGGCAATCTTCGAAATTGGCACCGGTACGCCGAGCCGTTCGGCATGATCGACAATGTAATGCAGGTCCTTGTGAACCAGGCGGGCGGGTGCTCCCGGTTCCCAATTTCGCGCCGCCATGACCGGTGCCCGCAGTTCGAACTGGGTCGAGGTAGCAACACTCGTGGTGACAACGTCGATAATCTGCTGCGGATCAAGGCCTGAGCGCGTGCCCATGAGCAAAGCCTCTGCCGTAATCATAGCGTGGCCGGCGACCAGTGAATTGAGCACGAATTTCAGCTTCATACCAGTGCCGAAAGCGCCCACATACGGGCATTTACCCGCCAGCACTTCAAGGACCGGGCGCACCTGACCGCACGCCGCTTCGTTGCCACTCATCATGATCACCGCGCGGCCGGTCTCCATTGCCTCCGGCGTGCCACTAATCGGCGTGTCGAGCAATACCGCGCCGGTCGGGTCGAGAGCCGTTTTGACTTCCTCTTTCTGGGCGACCGCAAATGTGCCCATATCGGCGGCAACCAGGCCGTTCCGGCCCCCAGCGACGAGCCCGTACGGGCCCAAGTAGGCGTCCTCCACCGCTTCCTCGCTGGCTAACGCAACGACGACGGTATCCACTGTTTCCGCGAGGGTTTTCGCATCTTCGACCAGGGCGCCACCGGCATCGGGCAACCACTGGGCGCTCGGCCGGTTAACGGCAAGTACCGTATAACCTTTGGCGAGCAACAATCTGGCGGCGGTGCCACCGATGCCCCCGAGGCCGAGGATGCCTATGGTGTCAGTCATGCGTTCAAATTCGCCGCTCGCGGCCTTCCCAGAAATGGTCGCGGATATCTTTCTTGCGCACCTTGCCGACGGCGCTGCGCGGCAGCTCGTCCCAGAACGCCACCGCCTTTGGCGCCTTGACGCTACCCAACTCCTCTTTACATAGGGCGACGATCTCGGCCTCGCTGGCCGACGCGCCCGGTTTCAGTTCGACCACGGCGGTCACCGCCTCGCCCCACTTGTCGTCGGGCGCACCGACGACGGCGCAGTCCTGTACCGCCGAATGGGTCCAGATTACCTGCTCGATCTCGCTGGGATAGACGTTGAACCCGCCTGAGATGATCATGTCCTTCTTGCGGTCAACGATATAGACGTAGCCGTCCTCGTCCTTGTGACCGACGTCGCCGGTACGGTGCCAGCCGTTGCTGGTCGACACTTCGGCGGTCGCTTCGGGGTTCTTGAAATAGCCGGCCATCACCAGCCTGCCGCGCACGACGATCTCGCCGCGCTCGCCCACCGGCAGAATATTCTCCTCGTCGTCCATGATCTCGACCGGGGTCAGTAGCCCCGGCTGTCCGCAACTAGCGAGCCGGTGCGCTTTGTTGGTCTCGACCGCCTCGACATGGGCGGTGGACGAGAAAAACGTACAGATCATCGGCGCTTCAGCCTGACCGTAGGTCTGGGTCATCACCGGGCCGAACACCTTCATCGCCTCGCGCAATTTCTCCACTGACATGGGCGCAGCGGCGTAAACAAAATATTCCAGCGACGAGTAGTTGAAGTTACGTACTTCCGGATGCGCCAGCATAACGTAGATCGCCGTCGGCGGCAGGAACAGGTAGGTGACGCCGTGCTTCTCGATGTTCTGCATCAATTGCGGCAACTGCACGCCGTTCATGATCACGTTGGTGGCGCCATGGGCCATCAGGCTCAGGCCGACCACGCCGGCGGCGTGCGTCATCGGCGCAGCGCACAGATGCACCGGCGGCTTCGACGGCGGCATGTGCGCCACCATCGCCGCCACCATGGTCTCAAACAGGGCGTTGGTAAACAGGATGCCCTTCGGCCTGCCGGTGGTGCCGCCCGACGAAAAGATGCCACAGATATCCTCGGGGTCGTCAGCAAACGGCTCCATAAGCCCCTCGTGCCCGGCAACGAAATTGGTGAAGGACGGCGCACCCGTACCCGGCCGATCAATACACACATAGTTGGCAATGTCCGGGCATTCCTCTCTGATGACCGCCACATTGTCCTCGAACGAGGAGTGGTAGAATAGGAACTCGGCCTCGTTGTGATTGAGGATGTAGCAATTCTCGCGGATCGCGTTGCGGGCGTTGATCGGCACCCAGACGCCGCCCGCCCGGTAGAGGCCGAGCAACGCATCGAACGCACCGGGGTTGTTGGGGCTGTAGACCGCCGCCTTCTTACCGTGGGCGAAGCCGGCGGCGTGCATCGCCAGCGCCGCGCGGTGCGATAGTGCCTGCGCTTGCGCATAGCTGGTCTCACCGCCATCCTCGGCAATCATGAAGGCACGCCCGGGGTTAAGCAGTGCGCCTCGGTCGAAAAAGTCGATTACGCGCATGGCAAGACCTCCATGCCAATCCTCATCTTGTGTCTGTCTAAGAGAAAGAAAGTAAGGCTCTTGTCTATTTCCCCGCCGAGTTTAGAACTTCCCCGCCGAGTTTAGAACCTTAGTCGGAACAGCGAAAATCAGGAGTAGCTGTCATCGGAAACAAATTCCAGATGAAACTTAAATCAGTAGGATCAACGCCTCTATGTTTGTGTGAGGTTAATGTATCTCGTCTCAATTTTTTCGATTTCTTCAGGCCATTCCTCACTGTAGGTGAACCCTTCGATGTCGGTCACATATCCGTTTTCGTAATAGAAATAGAATATGTATCCGGTATCTATCGGGCTACTCAATATTGCGCCTGTATTCCCAGAAATTATTAATTTCGCATTTGTGTTAATTCGCAATTTTTCTGAATAATCGAGTTCCGTTATAAATCCGATTGCGGAAAACCACCTGTTTTTAACGCACACGTCCGAAAAAAAATTATCCTCGTCACCGACGTTAATGCCTTATTCAGCGAAGAATAACTTGAGAACGGTTTTCTCAAGCTTCCCCATCTCGATGGACGAAGTCATGGTGATACAAGCGCCTTTCGGAACTCTACAGCTCGCAGTTGCCACTCCCTAATATCCCTTATCCTGGGCTTGTCGAAGGATGGGGCTTGTTTTTGTTTGGTCCCTATTACATGCCTACGGTACCAGCATGCTGATCCCGGTGGTTTTGCGCGATTCGACGTCGCGGTGCAGCTTGACCGCATCCTTCAACGGATAGCGCTGATTGATCTTCAGCTTAATTTTCTTGCTGCGGATCATGGCGAACACCCGGCGCGCGCTCTTCACCCGGTCCACGCGCGAGGCGGCGTAGTTGAACAACGAGGCGCGCATGATGAACGGCGCACGCGCCATGAAACGCGGCTCGTTGAGGTTGACCGCCGGCACCGGTCCCGACGCGCCACCGAAGCTGGCCAGCAGACCACGGTCCTTCAGGCAGGCGAGCGAAATCTCCCAGGTGTCCTTGCCAACGGGGTCGTAAATCACATCAACGCCCTTGTTCTTGGTGATCTTCATGACCTCCTTGACCACGTCCTTCTTCGACGTGTCGATGGTGTACTTGGCGCCGGCCGTCTTGATTGCCTTACACTTGGACGCCGACGACGCGGTGCCGATCACCGTCGCGCCGCGCGATTTTGCCCACTGGCACAGCATCAGGCCAACGCCGCCGGCAGCCGAATGCATCAAGACAATGTCGCCCTCCTTAGTCTTGTGGACGCGCTCGACCAACATCTCGACAGTCATGCCCTTGAGGTGGGTCGCCGCCGCCTGCTCATCGGTAATGTCGCGCGGAATGGGGATGCAGATCGCTGCCGGCACGTTCTGCGCCTCCGAATAGGTGCCGACCTTGCCAATATAGACCACGCGCTGGCCGACCTTGAGGTCCTTGACGCCGCGGCCAACCTTCTCGACCAAACCGGCGGCTTCCGAGCCGATGCCCGTAGGCATATCCAGCGGGTAGCGCCCGGCGCGATGATTGCAGTCGATAAAGTTGAAACCGATAGCGGTGTGGCGCACCGTCACCTCACCGGTCTTGGGGTTCGGCACGTCGACGTCTACCCACTTCATCACCGATGGGGTGCCAGGCTTTTTGATTTGGATCGCTTTCACTTTCATCGAATTTCGCCAGTTGGGATGTTCGCCGTTATGCCGATGTGCGGCCGGCATCGACCTTGAGTAGTGTGCCGGTCATGTGCGGCGCCTCATCGCTAAGGGCAAACGACACCAGCGCCGCCAATTCCTTGGGGTCGACCAGCTCGTCCATGGGTACGTATTTTAGACCGCGCTTAGCATAATCCGGGCCGCCGACCATCAGCGCGGGTGTCTCGGTGACGCCGGGCACGATAGTGTTACAGCGGATTTTTTGCTCGGCCAGTTCGATCGCCAGGGCGCGCATCATCTGATGCACGCCGCCTTTGCTGGCGGTATAGGGAATCATGCCGGGGATCGGCCGGATGGCAGTGGACGAACCGGTGGCGATCAACGAACCGCCCTCGCCCTGAGCCAGCAGTACTTTCAATGTCGTTTGCAGGGTATGCACGACACCGGTCAGGTTTACCGCGACGACCCGGTGCCAGTCGGCCAGGTCCATATCGGCGAACGATGTCTGCTTGACGAACGCACCAGCGTTAGCAACCGCAGCGTCGAGACGGCCGAATTTCTCGACCGCACCGTCGATCATTGCCTGCACCTGGTGCGGCTCGGTGACATCGGTGGGCAGCGCCAAGCCCTCGCCGGGATGGTTCGACATTATCTGCACGGTCTCGTCGAGGCCTGCTTCATCGAGACCGCCGACCACCACATTGGCGCCGTCGCTCGCCGCCCGCAGCGAGATCGCCCGCCCGATGCCGGACTCGCCACCGGTGACAACGATAACCTTGCCTGTCAGATCACTCATACTTAATCTCCCCCTTCGAGGACGCTCCGGCGGCGCCGTTCGTCCGTCATTGATTATGGTTTGCGCCCAGCTTCTCCGTGCGCGCCGGAAGAGTTTGGCAAGCTGTTTTACAACGTCGCTGCCATGGCCACCATAGCGGGGCAGCACTGGCGGAGGCACAAATAAATTGTCGCATGCCGTTAACGGGGAGAGGCAATATGGTAAGTTCTTGGATCGATGCGCCGAACGGCCACCTGCTGGCCGATTGCGCTTGGCTGGCTGAACATCTCGGCGATCCCGACTTACGCATTTTTGACTGCACCACGCTGCTGGTGCCTGATGAGAAGCTCGGCTATCGCATCGCCGACGCCCGCGACAATTGGGCCGCTGGTCACATTCCCGGCGCTGCCTATCTCAATTGCCAAGACGATATGTGCGACACGGAGCACGAGCACCGCTTCATGCTGGCCGACCCAGACACCTTCGCCGCCAAGGTCGGCACCCTGGGTATTGGCAACGATACGCGCATCGTGCTTTACAGCACCTCCCAATTGTTCTGGGCGACGCGCGCCTGGTGGGCGCTCTACGCCATGGGATGCGATAACGCCGTGGTGCTGCAGGGCGGCTTCCAGTCCTGGACCGGCGAAGATCACCCAGTCTCGACCGAGCCCTGTACCTACCCGCCCACCACCTTCACGCCAAACTGGCGCGATGGCGTGGTGCTGGACAAGAACGATGTGCTGGCCGTGCTCGATAACCCCAATGTGGCCGTGGTCAACGCTTTGAGCGCCGAGCAATATGCCGGCACCGGCGGCATGATCTTCGGCCGGCCGGGGCGCATTGCCGGCAGCACCAATGCGCCCCACCCCGACCTGTCCGATATGGAGGCCGGCACCCTCAACGACCCGGCGACCGTGAGGGATATATTCACCGCCGCCGGCGCCTCGCCCGACAAACTCGTCGTCAACTATTGCGGTGGCGGCATTTCGGCGACCATCGGCTTTTTCGCGCAAAGGCTCATGGGCTACAACGATATCGCCCTGTACGATGCCTCGATGCAGGAATGGGGCTTCGACGAAAATCGGCCCATGGAGCGGGATTAATAAGACCTCATGGTTCGACAAGCTCACCATGAGGTTTTACCTTGAACCTCATCCTGAGCCTGTTGAAGGATGAGGATCGCAGAAGCAACCTAGAAGAGTAGACACCATGTCCCTGCCGAAATCGTTTCAAGGCCGCCTGTCACTGCCCGCCGTCGCCGCGCCGATGTTCCTGGTGTCGGGGCCGGAGATTGTCATCGCCACCTGCAAGGCCGGCGTCGTCGGCACCTTTCCGGCGCTCAACCAACGCGCCAGCGAGGACTTCGACGACTGGCTGACGGAAATTGACGAAGCCTTAACCGACGTCGACGCACCTTACGGGGTCAACCTGATCGTCCATAGGACCAACCCGCGCGTCGAACCGGATTTGGAGATTTGCGCTAAGCACAAGGTGCCGCTGATCATCACCTCTCTAGGCGCGGTGGCCGACCTGGTGGATACCGTGCACGACTATGGTGGCGTTGTGTTCCACGACGTCACCACGGTGCGCCACGCGCAAAAAGCGGCCGAAGCCGGCTGCGACGGGCTGATCCTGGTGTGCGCTGGCGCCGGCGGCCACGCCGGCACGCTAAGCCCCTTCGCTCTGTTGCCGGAAATTAGCACGTTTTTCGACGGCACCATCCTACTCGCCGGCGCGCTCTCCGACGGACGCGCCATCGCTGCGGCGCAGATGCTCGGTGCCGATTTGGCCTATCTCGGCACGCGCTTCATCGCCACGGCGGAAAGCGAGGCGGCCGAAGGGTTCAAGCAAATGATCGTCGACAGCGCGGCGAAGGATATTATCCATACGCCGGCGATTTCCGGCATTCCCGGCAGTTTTCTGCGCCCCAGCATCGAAGCCGCCGGCTTTGACCCCGACTACCTGCCGGAAAAAGGCGCCAGCCAGGCCGAGTTCGGCGACAATATGCAGGAGGAACGTAAGGCCTGGCGCGACGTATGGTCGGCCGGCCAGGGGGTCGGCCAGATTGACGACGTACCCAGCGTCGCCGATCTGGTCACCCGCCTGAAGCGCGAATACGATGTGGCAATCGCCGACTTCAACACCGCAACTGCTGTCGCGGCGGCGCAATAGCCCTTGGGCAACACCGCTACCCGAAATGCCATCGTCGCGGCCTTTCGCGCCGGCGATCTCGACAACATCGAAAGTACGGTACGTCAAGTGCGCTTCCAGCCATAAATATCAACAGACGTCTTGCCGCTACGCAGAACCTCCATCATCTCGGCCTCGCGGGCCTCGCGTGTGTTCGACGCCATGATGGCCTCACCGACCAGTTCGCGCGGAATGGCGACGACGCCGTCGCCGTCACCGATCACCAAATCGCCTGGCTGCACGATAACGTCACCCATGGCCAGGGGCTGGGCCAGTGCACCCTTGAAATTCTGATCCTTTTCGGTGCCGCGCATGCAGGTGCCGTGCGCGAACACGTTGAAGCCTAGGCCGATCATCTCGTTGCCGTCGCGCACACAGCCGTTAATCACCAACCCGCCAAGGCCGCGCGCCTGGGCCGAAACGGTCATCACCTCGCCCCAATACCCAGCGTCGTAATGGCCGCCGACATCGACGACCAGCACGTCGCCCGGTTTGGCCTCGGCCAAAGCAAAATGGAGCCACAGATTATCACCCGGCGCGCCCTTCACCGTGAAAGCCGGACCGCAGATCCGCATGGTCCTATCGAGGGGTTTGATCGCCGCCGGCAAGGAGCCAATCTTGCCCGCCGCCTCGTGGATAGTCGATGCCGAGATCGACGCCGCGGCGGCCAGTTCGTCAGCCGTCGGACGCGAAAAATCGCTCACAGGGTTGCCATCGCTCATATCTCTTCCCTCTCCCTATTTTAATTATCGGCCGACAATGGTTTTATGCTTGGCGTGCCGCCCGGGTAGGCGGCGGTTTTGGTAAGTCATAACACTGTAATAATAGAAACCCGGACCCATAAACATGAACGGCATACTTTCTGGACTGCGCGTTGTCGAGGGCTCGGCATTTGTCGCCGCACCCCTATGCGGTATGACCCTGGCGCAGATGGGTGCCGACGTGATTCGCTTCGACCTGCCCGGCGGTGGTATCGACTACCGGCGCTGGCCCATGGCACATACCGGCCTGAGCATCTATTGGGCCAGTCTCAACAAGGGTAAGCGCTCGCTGGTGGTCGACTTCCGCCAGCCAGAAGGCCAGGAGCTTTTGAGCGAGCTTATCACCGCGCCGGGCGACGACCGGGGCATCCTGTCGACCAACTTCCCCATGCACGGCTGGCTCGACTACGAAACATTAAAGATACGTCGTAACGATTTGATTGCCATGAATATTATTGGTAATCCCGATGGTTCCGTGGCAGTCGATTACACGGTTAATTCTGCCGTCGGCTTTCCCTTTGTCACCGGCGAAGGTGCCGAGGAGGCGCCGGTCAATCACGTGTTTCCCGGCTGGGACGTGTCGACCGGCTACGCCGCGGCGATGGGCATTCTGGTCGCCGAGCGCCACCGCTGCCTGACCGGCGAGGGCCAGCACGTCAAATTGTCGCTCGCCGACGTGGCTTTCGCCACGGTTGGCAATCTAGGCTACATCGGCGAGGTGCAGATCAACAACGAAGAGCGTCCCAATGTGGGCAATAGCGTTTATGGCAGCTACGGTGCCGACTTCGCCACCAACGACGGCCGCCGGGTGATGATTATCGCCGTATCGGTGTCCCAGTGGGAAAAGCTGGTGGACGCCACGGAGAGCGCCGCGGCGATGGTGAAATTGGAAGGCGAGCTCGGCCTCGACTTCGCGAAGGAAGAGCATCGCTACGAGGCACGCGAGCCCATCGGCGAGATAATCGCCGCCTGGTGTAGCGCACACACGCTGGCCGAAGTGCGCGCCACCTTCGAGAAAAATAATGTGTGCTGGGGTCCCTATCAGACCTTTACCCAGATGGTGGCGGAAGACCCGCGTTGCACGCCGGCCAATCCCCTGTTCCAGGAGGTCGAGCAGCCCGGCATCGGCAGCTACCTTATACCCGGCGTGCCGCACCAATTCAGCGCCGTCGAGCGCGCCCATCCGCACAGCCCGCAATTGGGCGAACACACCGACGAAATTTTGGCCGACGACCTCGGTCTCAGCAGCAGCGAGATCGGCATCTTGCACGACCGTAGCATCATTGCAGGACCCGAGTAATGCCAACTCAATCAATAAAAATTAACCCCGATATCAGTTACAGCGACTGGATCCCGACGGTCGAAAGTGTGACCGAAACCCTCAACCTCATTCAGGCGCGCAAGTTCGCCAATGTTCTCGATATCGACGAGATGCTGTTCGAGGACGGCAGCGAGCTGCCGTCCATGTGGCACTGGGTGTATTTCCTCCTGCGCGCACCAACCGCGAAGATCGGCACCGATGGTCATCCCGAACGCGGCGGCTTTTTCCCGCCAGTCGAGCTGCAGCGGCGCATGTTCGCCGGCGCACAGACTATTTTTCACAAGCCGCTGGTGATCGGCCAGCCGGCGACGCGTTCCGGCACCATTACCAATCTCGAAGAGAAGGAGGGCCGTAGCGGTCGCCTGGTGCTGGCCACCGCGCAATACAACATCGAACAAGGCGGCGAGCTGTGCATCGCGGACACCCACAATATCGTCTATCTGGCCGGCGGAAACGATCCTGTCCCCGCGCCGGGACCGGACGTGTTCACCGTTCCCAACGGCGCCTGGCACCGCACTGTTAAGGCCGATCCGGTACTGCTGTTCCGCTATTCGGCGCTGAACTTCAACAGTCACCGCATCCACTACGACGCCGAATACGCCAAGAATGAGGAAGGCTATCCCGGTCTCGTCGTGCAAGGCCCCCTCACCTCCATTCTATTGGCTGAAATGGCTCGGGCGAAAATGGGTGCGACAATTACCGAATACAGTTTCCGCGGTCGGGCGCCAATCTTCGAGCCGTGGCCGTTCCATCTGGTCGGCCAGCCGGGCGAAGACGGGTCGGTGGAGTTGAAAGCGGTACGCAACGACGGCACCGTCGCCATGACGGCAACGGCAAAATTTGGGTAAGATCGGGTATGGACAACATCACCCCTTCCGGTACACCACTCGCTGCCAGCGACGCGCTAAACCTGTCGCGTTCCGCACTGACGGCAGCACAGAACCATCTGGAGACGCTGCAAATGGCGGCGGCTTCACTCGCTGCGCCCGGCGGGCCGATCGACCCGGAGCGCCTGACCGCCCACCAATACGCGCTGCACAGCTACGCCTGGATGGCGACCTACGTCACCGCGCTGGCTCAACTGCTCGGCTGGGCCGAACGACTGCAGAAAAAGGGATCGCTCGGCGAGCTTGAAACCATGATCCTGCAATGCGGCTTCGGCGCCTACCTCAAACAGTTGCGCCACGGCATCGCCATGAGCCAGGACGAATACGCGCGGCCGGGCGATCTCGGCGTTGATGATGTGGGTATTCTCAACTCGCCAGAGGCACGACAGCTGATGGCGCGTGGCGGCACCATCGCGGTACGCCAGCAGATCGCGCACCTGCTCAGCGAACGCCGCGGCACCGGCGATTTCGGCAATCTTGGCCTCGACGAGACCCATTCGCTGATCCGCGACCAATTCGCGCGCTTCGCCGACGAGAAGGTGGCACCGGCGGCCCAAGCCTGGCACATCGCCGACGATCTAATTCCGCTGGAGATCATCACCGAAATGGGTAAACTCGGCGTCTTTGGCCTGACGGTGCCGGAGGAAGATGGCGGCCTCGGCCTCGACAAGACCGCCATGTGCGTCGTCACCGAGGAGCTGTCGCGCGGTTATATCGGCGTTGGCTCGCTGGGCACCCGTTCGGAGATCGCCGCCGAACTCATCCGCGTCAACGGCACCCCTGAACAGAAGGAACGCTATCTGACACGCATCGCTTCGGGAGAAATTTTGCCGACCGCGGTGTTCACCGAGCCCAACCACGGCTCCGACCTGGCGCGCATCCGCACCCGCGCCGAGCACACCAGCAGCGGCTACCGCGTCACCGGCAACAAGATCTGGATTACCCACGGTGCACGCTCCGACCTGATGACGCTAATGGCGCGCACCAACCCGGACGAAGAGGGCTACCGCGGCCTCAGCATGTTCCTCGCCGAAAAGCCGCGCGGCACGATCGACGACCCCTTCCCGGCGCCGGGCATGAGCGGCACTGAGATCCGCGTGCTCGGCTATCGCGGCATGAAGGAATACGAGATCGCCTTCGACAACTTCGAGGTGCCTAATGACGCGCTGCTCGGTGGCGCCGAAGGCGACGGCTTCAAGCAACTAATGTCGAGTTTTGAGACCGCGCGCATCCAAACCGCCGCGCGCGCCGTCGGCGTGGCGCAAAACGCGCTCGAACTATCGCTGGGCTACGTCAACGACCGCAGCCAATTCAAGCGGCCGATCCGCGACTTCGCCCGTGTCGGCGGCAAACTAGGCTGGATGGCGGTGGAGACCATGATCGCCCGCCAGCTCGCCTACTACGCCGCGCGCCAGCGCGACGCCGGCCAGCGCTGCGACATCGAGGCCGGCATGGCCAAGCTGCTCGGCGCGCGAGTCGCCTGGTCGAACGCCGACAACGGCGTGCAGATCCATGGCGGTAACGGCTATGCGGAAGAATTCGTCATGTCGCGGGTGCTGTGCGATGCGCGCATCTTGAATATTTTCGAGGGCGCAGCGGAAATCCAGGCCGGCATCATCGCCCGCGGGCTGCTCAGCCGCTCCAACCGGCCGACCAGCTAAATTCTACGATGACCGGCGCCGGTGTCCATATCGTCGACAGCGTAACCCTGCTCGGACCCGACGACGCGAGCAAAGTCGCCATCGCCGCATCCCATGGCGGCGTCTATGCCGGCTATCTGGCAGCGCGCGCCGGCGTGCGCGCGGTAATTTTACACGATGCCGGAATCGGCCTCGACGACGCCGGCATCGGTTCGCTGGGTTACCTACAGGACCTAGGCATCGCCGCCGCGACCATCGATTACCGCAGCGCAATCATCGGCAATGGCAATAGCATGGCCGATGACGGCATCATCAGTTTCGTCAACAATGCCGCCGCCGGGCTTGGCTGCACGCCAGGCCAGACGGCGATGGAGTGCGCCCGGGCCATGGGGACCGCGCCAGGTGGCTCCGGCGATGTACCGGTCTATGAGGAAGCGCGCTTTATTATCCGCGAAGGCAACGGCAGGCCGGAGGTACGTGGTTGTGATTCCGTTTCCTTGGTCAAACCGGAAGACGAAGGCGTAATCGTTATCACCGCTTCCCACGGCGAGGTGCTGGCGGGATCGCCGACCTGGGGCAGCCGCCCCAAGGTTCTCGCCGCCGTGTTCAACGACGCCGGCTCGGACGTGGCGAGCCGCCTGCCCGACCTCGACAACCACGGCATCGCCGCGGCCACCATCGCCACCGCCAGTGCGCGCATCGGCGACGCAAGATCGGGCTACAACGACGGCGTGATCTCCCACGTCAATGAAACTGCCGCCGCGTTCGGCGCTACGCCGGGCATGACCTGTATCGCCTTCGTCGATTTGGTGAGCAAAAAGGTGGGTGGCCAGAACTCGACCGGCCGGATCTTGTGACCGAGGGATTTTAACCGACATTTCCCAGATAACCTCCAGAACAGTGGCAATTGTAGACAATCTCGACTACCGAAGGAAGAAGCTTCGCTCTGCGGCCATCCGATAGTCCCGACT
>CAZHBA010000051.1:0-5646 GCA_964530225.1 uncultured Rhodospirillaceae bacterium
TGCGGCAACGACTAGGACGGTATCGGTCATATGGATTTCTCTCCAATTACCGCCATGACATGTTTCTCAACGGTAAACTTCTCATTTTGTTGAAAATGAGCCTCGATATCCGTGGCCACGGCGGCTTCGCAAGTTACGTCATGGAATGTCGAGGCCCGCCAGTATTCCATGACGGCGTCCTGACTGGGATAATGAACACGATTGACGAAGGTCTCTTGGCGCACGTTCAAATGCTGCTCAAGCTCGGGCAGGACCTCGTGTTCCATAAAAGTGGTCGCACTGCGAACGACCAGCTCCGGCAGGTCAAGATGACGCCCTAGTAGGTCGAACAGACTTGCATTGTTGCGGCCGTATGGACCGACGACGGCAATGACGCCACCGGGCGCCAGACGACTCGCGGCCCCCGCGATAACACGCGCGGCCGATGCCGCGTAATAAAGGCCGTAAAAACACGAGATCAAGTCGAATGTCGTATCATTGATTGGGTTTGGCTCAAAGGCATCGTCTATCGATAGACCATGCAGCTCCACATTCACGTTCCCGCCGATCTCAAGCAGGCGCCGGCGGGCGACCTCGAGCGATTCAGTTGAGATATCAACACCGGTTAATTCCCGGCAATCCGGTCGTGACCCATAAAGAACGAGCTGGTTTCCGGTGCCACAGCATAGGTCGAGCACCCGAGCAGCTGGCAGCTCATCGAGCCAGGAATGGACCCAGCCATCGAAGTCGGCATCACCGAACTGACGATTGGCGTTTGCCCGCGTTTCCACGCCATCGGTGGACGTGGCCTTTCGAAGTACAAGATCGTCGTTCATTTACGCGCCATTTGGGTATTAGGATTTTCTTCGGATCGCAGCTCGGACAACCGGCTATAGTTTATCTCGCCATCACGTGGAATGTATCCGGCCGCGCGAAATAATCGGTGGGAAGCATCGTTCTCCGCCTTTACGCTCGCCACGAATGTTGCCTCCGGCCAAAGTCGGTGGGCTGTATCGAGGGCTACCTTGGCAACACCCCGGCCGCGCCAGGACGAGGCAACCAAGATCGACACCAAAAGATGTAGTGTCGGTTTATCAGGGCAAACCGGGTCCAACCGCAAAATCCCGGCCGCCTCGCCGTCCACTTCAATGATAAGGAGACTTGCGTCCTCGCTTTCCCACTGTCGTTCAAACCAAACTCGATGTTCCTCTTCCGATGGAGGAAACGGGTTGTGGAAGTGGCGCCGCGCCGACGGTTCGCGCTGCCAACCCAGTATCGTGTCGCAATCGAGACGTGCCGGAGGTCGCAGTGTCACGGACATGCCAAGGCTATCGTTCGCACCAGTCAAATGTATTGCAAGACGTGCCGCGCCTCGCGCATCGCAGATTACCCTTGCCGTCTCACTAATATTTGCCCGCTGGTCGGGCGCTTCCATTAAGTCACACACCGCCGAGGCGATGGTTTCGCCATCGATTGAATTGATATTACCGAGAGATAGAGCGGCGCCACGCGTGCTCAGGGACGATGCAACAAGTTGTTGATTCTCGGCAATTACCACCAGAAGCGACGGCAGGCCGAGCGCGCAACGTTCCCAGGCACCCGAACCCGCGGCACCGATTGCCAATGTCGCTCTTGTCATCAGGTTCGATATCGCCGCCGCACCGACACCGACATGCAGCGTTACCCGCTCCTCCATATCCGCCGCCAGGACGCGTACCGCTTCAAGATGCGGTGCACCGGCACCAAGGACCACATCGATTGCGAAACCGGTCCCGCGCAGCGCCGCCAGGACCTTGGCGGTTGCATTGTCGGGGTCTGTCGCACCCAGCATGACAAGCACCTGGTTGGCATCACGCACTGCCTCCTCAAGACAACGAACGGCGGAAAACTCGGGTCGCAACAGCGCGTAGCACGGCCCATGGAATATTGCGCAATGCTCGGGCGTCAATCCATCATAGGCCTTTGGTACGCGCCCCAAAGTCGGATCGAGCAACAGATCACCATCGTGTTGCCGCTCCGCCAGATCGTCGATAACGAGAAGTTTGCGTGTCCAAGATCGAAGCGGCGTTTCGTCTTCCGCCCACACCGTGTAATCGTCGATAACCAACAGATCGCAGCCATCCGGCCAACGCGCCGCCATAATTTCCACTGTGTGATCTTCCGTAACAAATACCTCAAACCTTCGTTCGGTAAGATCGTGACAAACGGCTATCGTCTCTGGTCGAACCGCAAATTCACAGCGCCAACCATTCGATCGCAACGCCAACGCGAGCGCCAAGCACCGGGTGACGTGCCCGGCTCCAATTTCCGGACCACCATTCGGTCGAAAGACGGCAAGCCGCTCTTCTCGTCGTGGCGTCACGATGGCGCCTCGATCCACGCGGCAATAACACCTGCGGCACGGCGTCCAGCACTGTTGGGATGGGCTGACATAAAGCGGCGCATCAATTCTCTGCGCGCCGGCGCCTTGGCGCGCCAATCGGCTTCTATCTCATCGAGCGGACGAGCGATAAACGCCAAAAGTGATTCATGAAATTCAGGAGCGCCAGCATCGAAGAGGAACAGCCCGGCCTCGAAACTTTCCCTCGCTTCTGGAGTTAGCGGTGCTTGTTCGGGGATGTCGATATGAATTAATGGCTTATCGGCGGCAAGACACCAGCTAGGTGTCGAATAGCTGCGAGATGAGATCAAAACCTTGGCGCCGCCAACAATATAACGAAGATCAATTCTGTCGCGGTGGACTTCAATGTTCTCCGCCGCTTCCGCCGTGGCGAGGACCGGGTCTGGATCGAGATAGCGCCGACCGGGATACGGCTTGTAAAGCACCTCGTGCCCCGCTCGCGACAGAACGCGCTCGATTAATTCGGTCTCGAATGCCGCCTTGTCATTATCATTGACACCTTCGACCATCGCACCGTCATTCGCGAGATACAGCGCCGTCGAAAGATACCAAATCGGCGGCGCGGCGCGCAGTCCTTTCAATCGACGACCTCGGCGATAGTCGCTGGGAAGCCCCACCGCGACCGATCGCGCGCGACGAAAGGCACTGGCCTCCGACACCGCCACGCCTTCGTCGTTGAACATCATCTCGATGTCGGCCACCGCACTGTCCAACTGCGCGTCATAGCGCCGAATGCGGCCGTTGATCTCGACCGTTACACCGTGCTGGAAGCCAACCAGCGGAATTCGTCTTTCACGTAATATCTTGTGCAGACCGACGAACTCCGGATCATTCAGATGATTGGTAAAGACGGCACGCGGCCGGAGTCGCCGCATGCCGTCCAGGGTGTTTCTCCAATCCTCAAGACTTGCCCGATAACGTCCGAACTGTTCGGCCAGGATATGGACAAAGCACCTGGTCACGGCGGCGCGCGGTCGATCGGCGATTAGGCGGCGAAAAAGCCGGTCGACAGTATCGCTGACTATTCCCTCGAGTAACCTCAGTTCCGCGGCTTCCGGTACCATGGTTTCCCGCCGACTCATGCCCAGATGCCGGAAGAGAAACCCTCGTGGCAGCATCCAGAGCGCGGTTTCCTTGCTGAGTTCGTTTTCCCGAAGCATCAAGATCGTCCCGCGCGGGCCGGCAATATCGCCTCGTGTCACAAGTCGCTCAACCAATCGGTAGATCAAGGTGCCCGGATGCGCGAAGGCTAGGCGTTGCCAAAAACTCGGTGTAGGCGGCCGCGGATCATCAACGCCTTCAAGTGTCGCGACGTCGACATCGATCACCGAGAGCGCGGGATTATCCGTCAGCAACGCGGCCAGTGGCGCACTAAGCTCGTCGTTGAGCATCGGGTCACGGCTTGTGAGACGAACCACCGCGACCGGCCGTTCAAAATCCTCATCCTCAAGGCAAGCTGCCTTCATAATGATCGGCTGTAATTGTAGCAGCGGAACACGCGCCGCAATCAGGGCGATATCGGCATCTTCTGGAAACAGGTCACGGCACACATGGCTGAAGTCGATCGCCGCGTCATCAAGTGCGATCAGCCGGTCCGGTGTTAAGGTTGCGTCTATCTGAACGACGCGAATTTCCGGATCGACAATCAGCGCGGGTGCGCTACTGCGGATTTCAGCCGTCGGGTTGAGCCCAAGCAATTGAGCCGCGGTTAGCGCCGATTTGGACTCAACGAAGACGATTTCCGCTTCAGCCGCCAACGGGTGGGACAAGACCACCTCTGATGTCGTTCCGGACACTAAGTGCCGCTTCAGTTACGCATGGGAAAGTCGTGCGCACGTAAAACGGCCTTCGCTTCCGCCGGGGTCTGCTGAGTGAAATGGAAAATGCTGGCGGCAGCTATTGCCGATGCATGACCATCGCGGAGAGCCGCAACCATATCCTTCGGCGACCCGGCACCACCCGATGCAATCACTGGCACGTTCACCGCGTCACTCACACTTTTGATAAGCTCGATATCGTACCCATCCATAGTTCCGTCCCGGTCGATTGAGGTGAGCAGGATTTCGCCGGCCCCTTCGGCCTCGGCGCGCTTCGCCGCGGTGACGGGATCTACCTCCACGGGGCAGGTACCAGAGTAACTGTAGACCCGATGTCGGCCATCGGCTTCGCGTCGCGCGTCGATCGAAACGACCAAACATTGGCTTCCGAAGCGCTTGGCGCATTCCGCGATCAGTTCGGGTCTCTCAAGGGCGGCTGTATTGATTGCCACCTTGTCAGCTCCGACCATCAACAAGCGACGAACATCCTCGGCATCTCGAATGCCACCGCCGACCGTCAACGGCATGAAACATTCATCGGCCAGGTCATCGATCAATTCGAAATCGGGCTGTCGGCCATTTCGCGTGGCGGTGATATCGAGAAACACCAGCTCGTCAACCTCACGCATGTTGTAGACCTTGATTGCCTGCATCGCGGCCCCGACCCGACGCCAGGAATCAAATGCCACACCCTTCACCAGCCCAACATCTTTATATAGGAGTGTGGGCATGATACGGATTTTCAGCACTGGTATCCCTCTACTGACCGACTAAACCGCAAGAAAATTCGTCAACAACGTAAAGCCAGCACGTTGACTCTTTTCGGGATGGAATTGGGTTCCGTACACATTGTCGCGACGCACCAATGAAACGAACCCACCACCGTGAGGCGTCGTGGCGACAACCGCCGCATTGTCTTCCGGTTCGAGATGGTAGCTGTGAACGAAATAGAAATCTTTCTCCTCGGGGACGCCATCGAGCAATGTCGTCGGGCCCCGCCGATTAAGCTCGTTCCAGCCCATATGCGGCACCCGCTCTTGCTTGCTCGCGGGCCGTAGGCGATGGACGGTGCCCTCGATCAATCCCAACCCGTGACAATCCCCGAACTCGGTCCCCTTGGACGCAAGAAGTTGCATTCCGAGACAAATGCCGAGCAGCGGTGTTCGACCATCCGCGACCCGCTCCAGCAACGCCGCGGCCAACCCTCGTTCCCGCATGTTCTTCATCGCCTCTGGGAAGGCACCGACCCCCGGAAGGACAAGCCGGTCCGCCGCCTTGATAGCGGCGGGATCGGTTGCGACAACGACATCCGCGCCGCACTCCTCCAATGCCCGCGAGATCGAGTCGAGGTTGCAAAGCCCATAATCAATTACGGCGACGGATGTCAGGGTTCTTTACTCATTGTCGTAATTAATTTTGGTTAGGTTGCCGCCAGCGTCCTTGATCAAC
>CAZHBA010000052.1:0-2638 GCA_964530225.1 uncultured Rhodospirillaceae bacterium
TGGCCTCTCGCTCAATTACCCCGGCGGCAAAACGCAAGTGGTCCAGGCAGGCGCCCATCACCTGCGGCTGGCAGCGCAGACAGTAGGGATCCTGGCTGCGCGCATAGGTTTGACGGTGTAGACCGCCTTCGAACAGATGCCTGTAGGCGGCCGCTATGTCGATCTGACCGGGCTGGCCGCGGACTTCATGAATCCGGGTATCGAACGGGGTATGACTGGCCAACACCGATTCCACGCAAAGCGCGCCGGCGGCGACGGCACCGGCGACGACGCGCTCGGTAGCGAACAGGCCTTCGAGGGCAAGGGCGGTCGAGACCTGGGTGCCGTTGATCAGCGCCAATCCTTCCTTGACGAGGAACCTAGTGGGTTCGAGTTCGATCCGGCGCAACCCTTCCGCCGCTGGAACGATGTTTCCGTCGACGCGCATCTCGCCAACGCCGAGTAGCGTGCTGGCAATGTGGCCGAGCGGCGCCAGATCGCCCGATGCGCCAACCGAGCCCTGCGCCGGAACGACAGGAAGCACATCCTCGTTGACCATTCGTATCAGCGCGTCGACGATTGTCTGACGAACCCCCGAGTGGCCACGCACCAGATTATTGAGCTTCAGGACGATTGAGAGGCGAACCGTCGCATCCGCGAGCAAGGGGCCGGTGCCGGCGGCGCAGGCAACCACGACGTTTTCCTGCAGTGCCTGCATCTGCGATTCGTCGACGGTTACCGAGGAGAGCCCGCCATAGCCCGTATTGACGCCGTAAATTCGCTCGCCGGCGTCGATCTTCGCCTGGATCGCGTCGACCGACTCGGCGATTCGGCGCCGACCTTCCGAATCGATTTCGACAGATTGCCCGCCTGACCACAATGCGCGGAGGCTGGATAAGGAGATCGCATTCGAATCCAAGACGATGTCGGCGCTCATGCCGCTTCTCCTGTTCCCGGTCCCAGGGGCCCGACGACTTCTGGCGAAAACGTCGCAGAAGTTTCGACCAAACAGTGTTTGTGATCAAGAAATTTCGTTGTTTTCTAACATGTGAAGTTTGCCGATACTAATTGTGATTTTAAAAAAATAGATATTTCATAATATTTTACGCTATGATCCGATGCTGTGGCGTTGATTAAGGAGACAGCCAAGCTAATTTAGTGATCACAAAATCTAACGAAAGCGGCGGTTGAACAATTTCGGGCCGTTGCAGTGGCGAAGCCAGGTTTCTGTGATCTATCGTCGCGGTGTCTCGGCAGGTCGACGCAACGCCGCATCGCAATCGGAATCTGGTTCCTACGGTTCACGGGGTATGGTTGGCAACGCGCAAGCTAGCAGGACAAACTACCCCGGGTGCGAGGGCAAGGGCCGGGGACTAAGGGGCCGGATACCATGGTGAATGAAGAGCCCATGAAAGTACCTGGAAAACACCAAAGCAGGATATCGCGGCGGACCATTAACGACGAGGTCCACCAGAAGCTTCGCAGGGCCTTGATCACCGGGACCATGAAACCCGGTCAGACCTTGACGATCCGCGGCCTGGCCGAAAGCCTCGGCGTTGGCACGATGCCGGTGCGCGACACATTGAAACGGCTCGTCGCGGAGCGAGGCCTGGAGATGCTGCCTAACCGTCGGGTGCGGGTGCCCCAGATGTCGAAAGGGCGGTTGAGCGGACTGTTCGAAATTCGCCGCACGCTCGAAGGTCTTGCGACCGAACATGCGACGCCGCTCTTGAGCGATCACCAATTGTCTCGGCTCGATGAGCTCTGTCAGGACATGGTCGGATATGTCAAATCCAACGACATCGATAGCTACCTCGCCGGCGGCAATTACGCCTTTCACTTCACGATCTATGCTGCCCAGGAGAACAAGGACCTGTTTTCGATGATCGAGGGATTGTGGTTGCAGACCGGACCGGCGTTGCGCGAGGAATGTCTCGATTACGGTCTCGTCGAGGGTCTGTACCGCCATCACGAGGACATCCTGAGGGCCCTCCGCGCACGCGACGCCAAGGCAGCCAGGGCGGCGATGGAAAACGACATCACGTGGGCGGTGCAATACTACATGCGCAACGACGGTGAAACCGAGTCGCCGTCGGGTGAGCGGCACGCTTCCTGAGCGCCCGCCGCCGCCGATCGTGGCGCCGCCGTTCAGCAACACTTTCCAGAGAATTCCCCCGGCGCCCGCAGCAATATCCTCAACACTGCCAAGATCAGTACATGATCACATATTTTTGATATTTATCGCCATTTTTGCATGGAGTTAAGAAAGTTTTTGACCTACATTAAGAAATGTGATCACAATATGAACCAGCGTGCGGGGCGATACCGAAAACGTTCTACTGAGGCTGACATGGCAGTTGCCGAAAAGGGAGAGCGATCCACGACCCGAAGCCGGTCCGACTTGCATAGTTTGCGCGGGCTGAATTTCTGGCGCGGGTACGGAGTCGCGCCGCGCAACTGAGATATCGATTCCATCTTCCCGGGATGGACGAGTTGGACACTCGTAAGATGACAGGAGAGGCTGCACGATGGAAAATATCGACCGATTGGTCCAGCTTGTTATGGCTGGCGAAGCGGAAGACGCAGCCACCCAGACGCAGACGGTGATCGTTGGCGAGCTGGCTGCCGGCGAGACCACTGTCGACGACGTTATCAGGAG
>CAZHBA010000053.1:0-35421 GCA_964530225.1 uncultured Rhodospirillaceae bacterium
TGGTCTTGAACCTGCTGGCCGCCTCGACCATCGCCGCGCTGGCCGAGGCGATAACTTTTGGGCGTAAGGGCGGCCTCGATTGGAACGTTATGCTCGACGTTATCGGCGACAGCGTCGTCGCCTCGCCAATCGTTAAATACAGCTTGCCGCCACTGAAGGCGCGCGATTTTTCGCCGGCCTTCTCGAGTGATCTGATGACCAAGGATATGGGGTTGATCTGCGAGGCTGCCACAAGTGTCGGTGTGCCGACGGATATCGCCGATGCGGTGCGTCGCCTCTATTTTGCCACCGTCGAGGGCGGGCAGGGGGCGGACAATCTGACCGCTGCCATCCGCCAACTTGAACGCCAAGTTGGGCTCGGCGAGCCGGACTAGCTCACCGGGACCCCACCGATTAAAGCGCCGACGAGCCAGTTTCGCCGGTGCGAATCCTCACTGCTTGCTGCAGGTCGAAAACGAAGATCTTGCCATCGCCAATTTTCTCGGTGTTCGCCGCTTGGCGGATGGCGTCGACCGTGTTGTCCGCGACACCGTCATCGACGGCGACTTCAATCTTAACCTTGGGAACGAAATTCACCTGATATTCGGCGCCACGGTAGATTTCAGTCTGGCCCTTCTGCCGGCCATAGCCTTTGATTTCGCTGACGGTCAAACCTTCGACGCCGATGCCCGTCAGCGCTTCGCGGACATCGTCGAGTTTGTGCGGTTTTACGATAGCAACGATAAATTTCATTGTGCTCTCCGCTTATCTGGCTGCCGGGTCCAGGCCGGTTGGCCTGGACCCGGCGTTATCGATTTTGATCTCACGCAAGCGTGGACCTTATTAGAGGTTGTGGTAGCCACGTTCGCCGTGCATTGCGAGGTCGAGGCCCTGGACCTCGTTTTCCTCACTGACGCGGAACGGAACGAACATCGTGAGAACCTTCGCAATGACGAAGGTGAGTACTCCGGCCCACACCACGCCGACAAGAACGCCGTAGGCTTGAACGCCAAGTTGACCACCTATGGTCACGCCGTCCGCCAAGCCGTTGCCGCCGAGCGCCGTGCTAGCGAAGATCGCCGCCAACAAAGTACCGAGCGCGCCGCCGACACCATGGACGGCGAACACGTCAAGCGAATCGTCGATCTTGAAGCGCCGCTTGATTGCTTGCGTGACCGCAAAGCAGATCACACCGGCGGCAAGCCCGAGCACCAAACCGCCGATGGGGCCGACCGAGCCCGATGCCGGTGTGATGGTTGCCAGGCCGGCGACCATACCGGTTACGGCGCCGACCAGGCTTGCTTTGCGGTAGAGAGCTAGTTCCATGACCGACCAGGCAATCGCCCCAGCGGCGGCCGAGATGTGCGTTACCGTCATCGCCATGCCGGCCGCACCGTCGGCCGCCAGGGCCGAGCCGGCGTTAAAGCCGAACCAGCCGACCCAAAGCATGGCCGCGCCGATCATCGTCAAGCCGGGGTTATGCGGCGGCTGCAGTTCTTCCGGAAAGCCGCGTCGGCGGCCCAACATTATTGCCAGCACAAGTGCCGAAACGCCGGCGGTTATATGAACGACGATGCCGCCGGCAAAGTCGATCACTCCCCGATCTGCCAGGAAGCCACCGCCCCATACCCAGTGAACGACAGGCGCGTAGACTAGCAGAACCCAGATTGTGGAGAATATGAGGACGAAGGAAAAATGAATGCGTTCCACATAGGCGCCAACGATCAGCGCTGGCGTAATAATGGCGAAGGTCATCTGGAACATGAAGAATAGAGATTCGGGAATCGAGCCCGACAGGGTGTCGAGGCTCACGCCAGCTAAAAACGATTTGCCCAGGCCGCCCCACAACTGGTTGCTGCCGCCGCCGTCGCCAAATGCGATGCTATAGGCAAAGACCAGCCAGACGATCGATATCACGCAGGCAATTGCAAAACAGTTCATCAGCACAGAAAGCACGTTCTGTGCCCGCACCAGGCCGGCATAAAACAATGCCAGTCCCGGCAATGTCATAAATAGGACGAGTGCGGTGGATGTCAGAATCCACGCTGTGTCGGCACCACTCATAATCCCGCTCCTTAAGTTTATTATCTTCTTGATTGTTAATTGGTTCCGGGCAGCAACGGTCAGCTTAAGCTGGTTCTTGGTTGGGATTTTTCCCCTTTATTGCTCACGCAAGTGCGAACGCGACCGAAACTGGCGCTGCTGTCTCTGACCCAGGCGGCATTATTGCGGGTGCTTATTTCTTGTTTAAACCGCTGAGATCGACAGGCAGAGATAATATCGTGCCTTTGAGTAAGCGCAAGGGCAGGAGGCGAAATTAGATTTTCTCCGTTGCGATACTTCCTTGAATGCCGCCCATGAGGTAAGGGGAATTAAACTGAGTATTTGTGTAAAGAGGTTACATGCGTACCGATGGCAAAGAGGTGGTATCGGTCGGCGCCGTGCCACGCCAGCGACTGGCCCCTGAAGAACGCGAACAGCTAATCGTCGAAGGGGCGGTCAAGTTTTTCGCTGAAGTTGGTTTCGGCGGCCAGACGCGCGAGCTGGCGCAGCGGCTCGGTGTTACGCAGCCCTTGCTATACCGGTATTTTCCAACCAAGCAGGACTTGATCGAGCGCGTCTACGAGGCAGTTTTTATCGGCCGCTGGAATCCGGACTGGCGCGCGCTAATCGAGGATCGTTCACGTCCCCTGCGCGAGCGATTAATCGATTTCTACCGCGCCTATACAAGTGATGTTCTGACTTACGAGTGGATGCGCATCTATATGTTTTCTGGTTTGGCTGGCGAGGACATCAATCGGCGATATATAGGCATGCTGGAGAGCGAACTATTGCGGCCAATCTGCGCTGAACTGCGCGCTGGCTGCGGCGCGCCGCCACCGGATGTCGTGGCCATAACCAGCCTAGAACAGGAAGCGGCGTGGCAAATTCATGCTGCAGTGTTCTATTACGGCGTGCGCAAGCACATATACCGTGCTGCCGTCGAGCCCGACGTCGACGCCTTCATCACCGACGCCGTCGACCGTACGCTCGAAGGCGCGCTGGCTGCGACCCAGCGCCTGGGTGGCGAGACCAAATAAAAAAAGGCCGGGTAAAAACCCGGCCTTCATGCTTTGGCGCAGGACCTCCGCTTATTTGGCAGCGGCCGCCTTGCGTTTGTTCAACCAAGTCTTGATATCGAGCTTGAAGTGCTCGTAGTAGACCTTGGGGAAGATTTTCAGGATGTCGTAAAGCGCTATCCAGCCGCCCTTCATGGTAACCGGGATGGTAATCCATGGCGCCGCACCAATAATCGCCACGTGCTCGTTGGTATCGATCGTATCGCGGTTCGACAGTACCCGATCCACATTGTGGGCGAACGACCAGTCGGCGCGGTAGATCACCTTGCCGTCCGGGTTGATCACGTAAACGGTGTTGGGCAGCAGGCCCCAATTATGGTGCCACGTTCCCTTGACGTCATCGACCGCTATTTTGCGCTGTTCGTTGTAGTCGTGGCGGTTACGTTTAGCGTAGGCGATTTTCTCGTCGATCGTTTTCGCCTGATGGGACTTCTCGCCGGGATGTGCCTCGCGCACGTAGACGACTAGCCATTCGACGTCGGAGTATTTCTCCTTCAGTTTGGCGAAAGGCTTCACGTTCTTGACGTACATCGGACATGTCAGGCTGCCGGATTCAACAACCAGCCACCTGCCTTTGTAGTCTGAAAGCTGAACCAAGTTGCCGTCTAGGTCGGTCAACGTGTAATCATAATCCACGTCCTCGCCAGCCTTCGGTCCGGGAAAATATCCCAGTTCATAGTTACTCATTTTGAACCGGGGGTAGTTGTAAGTCTCGTCACGAGCAGCCACGTGCTACCTCCTTATTAAGACGTTTGGTTTTTTTTAGTCTAGCAACTTGGCCCATACGTGAAAACTGCACTAATAAATTGCATTGATATACCTAGTTGGAGGCACGAGTGGATATAGCTTTTGCCTATTAAAGTAAAGATATAAGCGCATAAAGAGATGAATGGCGCCAGTCGGTAATTCCATCCGATTTATGTGGTACGGTTATTTATTTTTCCCACCAGTGCAGCGCGTCCTGTCCTTCGCCCTGACTGCCATTAGGGCCGCCACCGCCGGTGCGTAAGTACATATTGCGGTCATGGCCCGCCTTGAATTTCCCGGCCAGTGCTTCGACCAGCCAATCCATGCACATCATGTGGCAATCTAGGCGGGTCGAATCGCCGCCGAACAGCGTTGCTTGATGGTAATTGTCCTCGTAGACCCAAAGTTCCTTCGGGGCCGTTATCTTGTCGTAGAAGTTGTAAATCAGCTCCACCGGGCTACGCGAATCGTACTCACCAACTGTCAGCAGGACCGGACATTTTATATTTGTCTCGCGGCCCTCAACGGTCATCTGGCCCACCAATTCGTCAAGCTCGGCTTCGCTGGCGGCACCGGTGAGGTAGCCGAATAGTTGCTTATAACGTGGCGAGAAGGTGTCGAGAATGTAGTACTTGTCGATGTAGGACGCCCACGGACCGGCTACCGCTTTAATGCGTGGATCTCCCGACGCCGCGGCCTGCAGTCCCCAGAACGAGCCCATCGAGTGCGACTGCACAACGATGGCTTCCGGATCGACCTCGTCGCGCTCTTGCAGATATCCGGCGACCGCTAGAATTGCGCGCTCGTAGTTATCAGGGGTGAGCCTGATATTGCGAAGATTGCTGGTGCCCTGGCCGGGTCCATCCATGACTAGTATGTGCATGCCGCGGTGGTGGGCGTGATTGACCCGCGGATCGGGATAGATCTCCTTGGTCATGTCGCAGCCGGGAATGTAGATTAGTACCGGTGCCGTGGGGCTGCCAGGCATAATGTGGAAGTTGCATTGCAGTTCCACGCCTTCGAAGGGAATTTCGACACGCTCGAGCGGGTAGGGGCAGTGCTCGATAACCTTTTCGTAGTTGGCGATACAGCGGCCATGCAGGTACTGCTTCTCGTCGTTGGTCTCGAGTACCGGATGCTGGGCGCCGGCGAAGGTCGACGATGCGCGATAGTAAAGCTCAAATGCTGTTGCATTATGGCCGACGGCTTCTTCTTCGGCGGCGATCCGCTCCAGCCGTTGACCTATGCGTCCAAGATGTTTGGATATTTGGGCATGGCTCTTCACGCTTTTTGGCAGCTGGCGAGTTTCTTCATCCCAGTGGAAGACCCGCCCGGTCTCCTTGACGACGTAATCGAAAACCCACTGTTGACGGTCTCGTTCCAGGCGTGGCGTGCGCATCGGTGCTGTTCCTCTGGTCGGTATTTTGTTTTGGATATTTGACGAAATTATCGAGCCCTTAGACCGCCGTCCAGCCGCCGTCGATGGTCAGGCTGGCGCCAGTGATCAACGCCGACGCGGGTGAGGCAAGGAACACTACCGAGCCGGTAATATCGGATATTTTACCCAACCGCCCCATCAAGATCCGATCCATGACGAAGGTGTAGAATTCTGGGTTTTCGAACATCGGTTTGGTCATCGGCGTCTCTACAAAGGTTGGGCCGATACAATTGCTGCGGACGCTGTCGGCTGCGCCTTCGGCAGCGATAGCTTTACTCATACCTTCGACGGCGTGTTTGGTTAGGCAGTAGACGGTACGGCGCGGCGAGCCCACATGTCCCATTTGCGACGACATATGGATGATGCTGCCGCCACGTCCGCCGGCGAGCATGCGCCGCATTGCTGTCTGGGCGACCATGAACATGGATTTGACGTTGAGATTGAGCAGGTAGTCCAAATGTTCTTCTGTCACATCGACGAATGGCTCGGGAATATTCGCCCCGGCGTTATTCATCAAAATGTCGATGCGGTCGAGTCCGCCTATTTTCTCTATGACCTGCGCGGTGTCCGTGACGTCGCAAACCAAAGGCGTGGCCTTGCCACCACGTTGGGTAATAGTATCCGCGACGGCGTCGAGCTCTGCCTTGGTGCGGCTGACCAGAACTACCTCTGCGCCAGCATCGCCCAAAGCGGTGGCGATACCCTCGCCGAGGCCGCGGCCGGCGCCGGTGACTACCGCGGTCAGACCATCGAGGCGCATGGAAGGGGTTTGCAGGTCTTCGGTCTCGACGACGCTCATGATGTTTTTCTCCTTAAAATTCTCACTTTTCATTACCGCCAAGAGCGTAGGCGGGCAGGGGCCAATAAATTATCATCACCTTGGCTCAAGCCGAAGCGGTTCCGGCATGTATTCTGAATATATACTTGCCAAAAACCGCTGCGGTGACGATAACCCTTTCCGCACGCTGCGGAGAGCTCCGCAGCACGACAATCAATAAAATTTGAGGCGAGGACGACATGGCAAGGAAACCAGCGGCGAAAAAGGTGCCGACCAAACGTGCGGCGACCAGGCGAACGGCGGGCCGTAAAAAGGGATTGCGCAAAGTCGATGTGGTGCGCAAGGGCAAGCAGCTCAGCAATTGGGGCAAATGGGGTAAGAACGACGAGTTGGGCGTGCTCAACTACATTACGCCCAAGGACATTGCCGACGCCGCTAAACTGATTAAGCGGGGTAAGGTATTTCGCCTTGGCCTCGAACTCGACGAGAACGGACCCCAACGTGGTCTGTTTGGCGGCCGCTGGAACCCCATGCATCAGATGTTGGCGACCGGCACTGACGCTGTGCAGGGCATCCAGGAATCGCTGGTCGGCATGCGCTACGCCGACGACGCCATTAACTTGCCAACCCAGGCGGCGAGCCAGTGGGACGCGTTGGCGCATGTCTTCGCCGGCGACAAGATGTGGAACGGCTATGACGCCACCCTGGTCGATACGCGTGGCGCCCACAAGAACGGTATCGAAAAATTCGCCGACAAGATGGTAGGTCGTGGCGTGCTGCTCGATGTCGCGCGCTACAAGGGTAAGAAGCGGCTGGCCGACGGTTACGGTATTACCAACCGTGATCTCGACGCGACCGCGAAGAAACAAGGCGTTGAGATCAAGCGCGGTGATTTCGTCATCATAAATACTGGTCAGATGGCTGATTGTCTCGATAAGGGCGATTGGGGCAGCTATGGCGGCGGCGACGCGCCAGGACTGGCATTCGAGACGGTCGATTGGATTTATGAAAAGCAGATCGCCGGCATTTGTTCTGACACCTGGGGCATCGAGGTGCGACCGAACGCGACCGTCGACGGCACCAACCAGCCGTGGCACTGGGTGACAATCCCCTATATTGGCATTGTGCACGGTGAAATCTGGTATCTGCGCGAATTGGTCGCGGATTGCGCAAAGGACGGGATTTACGAATTCTTCCTCTGTGCACCACCATTGGTGATCAGCCGTGGCACCGGCTCGCCGATCAATCCGCAAGCGATTAAATAGGCGGGCTTTTACCGGCGTGGCAACTGCGCAATAATTTGCTTAGACAAAAGTTAATCAACAAAGCACGGCTGCCATAAAAAAATAGACCGTGAGGGGGAAGACCAATGCACCGTTATGACGAAGAAAAGTACCGTTTCGACATGGACCTCATCTTGGAGAAGTCCGAAAGTTGTAAACAGTGGGGCAAATGGGGACCTGACGACGAGTGGGGAACACAGAATTACGTCACCGATGAAGACCGCATCAACGCCGCCAGGCTGGTCAAGAAAGGTCACGTGTTTGCACTGGGTCTGAACTTCGATGATGAGGGACCGCAGAACGGCCTGTTTGGGGGTCGGTGGAACCCCATTCACACCATGCTCGCGACCGGTACCGATGCCGTCCAGGGCAAACAAAAGGTTCCTGGTAAAAAGTACGCCAATCAGTATGCCGATGACTCCGTATCGCTGCCGCTGCAATGCGGCACCCAGTGGGATGCGCTTGGTCATGTCTTTAATCACGGCAAGATGTGGAACGGTTATGACGCCACGCTCGTTGGCTCGCGCGGCGCCGAGAAGAACGCCATCCACAAAATGCGTGATAAGATGGTCGGCCGCGGAATTTTGCTCGATATCGCCCGTTGGGCCGGTGTCGACAGCCTCGAGGATGGCACGGCAATCGATGCCGATGATCTGGATGCTTGCGCTGCTGCGCAGGGTGTTGAGATTAAACGTGGCGATACCGTTATCTACCGCACCGGCCACATGGAGCGTTGCCTGGCGGCGGGCGAATGGGGCGGCTACGCCGGCGGTGACGCGCCGGGCGTGTCGTTCCATACGGTTGACTGGATGAAGAACCGAGAGATCACTGCCATCTGCGCCGACACTTGGGGTTGTGAAGTGATCCCCAACGAGACCGACGATGTGTTCCAGCCGTGGCATTGGATCGTTATTCCGATGATCGGCATCACCATGGGTGAAATTTTTTATCTCAAAGACCTAGCCAACGACTGCGCTGACGATGGTGTCTATGAATTCATGTTTGTGGCGCCGCCTTTGCCGGTGACCCGCGGCGTTGGTTCGCCGATTAACCCCCAGGCAATCAAGTAGCCGGGGAAATCGCAACATTTGTTTTGCAGGAGGGGCCAGCGGATAATCGCTGGCCTTTTTTGCATTACGGGAAGGGGAGGTGCTTATGCCAGTAACGACGAAATATATTTTTATTGCCAGTATGGATGTTGAACCCGACAAAGAGGCGCTGCTTAACGAGGTCTACAATACAGAGCATGTGCCGGCGTTGCTGAAGGTACCCGGCGTTCTGTCGGTTACGCGTTTCGCAGCTGAGCCCTTCACCATGAGTTTGGGTGGCGAAGAGCGCAGCGTTGCGGTGGGTGATGAGCCGAAATTCTCGGCGGTCTACGAAATCGACAGCCCCGAGGTCCTGGTTAGCGACGCGTGGGCCGAAGCGGTTGAGGAGGGCCGCTGGCCCGAACAGGTTCGACCCTTTACCAGCAACCGTCGTCAGGTCCTGCGCCGAGTGATCTAAGCTGGCGTATGCTGCGCCGCCTTGCTGCGGGGACCTGTTCTGCGTTATGTGCGGGCGAACAGTTACGTCATACAGGGAAGAGAAAATGACAATCGAATTCCTCAAAACGGGTATCGACGCCGATGCGGCTGACGAAGCCGATACCAGAGTTCGTGAGACGGTAGAGGGCATTCTCGATGACGTGCGCCGGCGCGGCGATACGGCGGTGCGCGAACTATCGGAACGCTTCGACAAATGGTCGCCCGAAAGCTTTCGCCTCAGCGATGGCCAAGTCAAGAAACTGGTCGAGTCCCTGCCGCAACAGACCATCGATGATATCAAGTTCGCACAAGAGCAGGTGCGCAATTTCGCCCAGATACAAAAAGATACGCTACGCGATGTTGAGGTCGAAACCCTGCCGGGAGTGACCTTGGGCCACCGCAATATCCCGGTGAACAGCATTGGCTGTTATGTGCCGGGTGGCCGGTATCCCATGGTGGCATCGGCGCATATGTCGATCGTCACCGCCAAGGTGGCTGGCGTACCGCGGGTCGTCGCCTGTACGCCGCCCAACGAGAGTAGCCCCCACGCCGCAACCATCGCCGCCATGCATCTGGGCGGTGCCGACGAAATCTATTGTCTCGGCGGTGTCCAGGCGGTCGCGGCGATGGCGGTTGGTACCGAGACGGTCGATCCGGTAGCGATGTTAGTTGGTCCGGGCAATGCCTATGTGGCGGAAGCCAAGCGCCAGCTCTACGGCAAGGTTGGCATCGATCTATTCGCCGGGCCGACGGAAATTCTGGTTGTTGCTGATCATACCTCCGATGCGGAAATTGTCGTCGTCGATCTGCTCGGCCAAGCCGAGCATGGGCCCAATTCGCCGGCGGCGTTGATCACCACATCGCGCGAGCTGGCCGAAGCGGTGCCGGTTGAGATTGAGAAGCAGCTTAAAGTGCTGCCGACAGCTGATGTCGCCAGCTTGGCATGGGAGGAGTACGGCCAGATCATCCTGTGTGACAGCCGCGACGAGATGCTGGCCGAAGCCGACCGGCTGGCCTACGAGCATGTGGAAATTCTGACCGAAAAGCCACGCTGGTTCCTCGACAATATGACCAACTACGGCGCGTTGTTCCTGGGGCCAGAGACCAACGTGTCCTACGGCGACAAGGTCATTGGCACCAATCACACTCTGCCGACCAAGGGTGCGGCCCGCTACACCGGCGGTCTATGGGTTGGCAAGTTCATGAAAACCTGCACCTTTCAGCAGGTCACCGAGGAGGCGAGTGCCTTGGTTGGCGATTACTGTTCGCGGCTCTGTGAGGTCGAGCGTTTCTGGGGGCACAAGGAGCAGGCTGATCTGCGGCTGCGCCGCTACGCTGGCCGTAATGTGGGGATCGGCACCGCCGACCGTTAGACCGGCATAAAACAGGGCGGCCCGATAACTGGACCGCCCCGCTATTGCTCACAGATGTTGTGACGGTTACTTGATGTTGTACTCGTACACCGGCGTGGCGCCTTTTTCCTTCGCAACTACGATCATCCGACGGAAGGTTTTCTTGCCGGGGAATCCAAGTGCTTCGTACTCGCTAGCTTTCTGGTTGACCCAGGGCTCGATGGCACGGGCCATCTTGCCACGCTCCTCGTCGCCCAGGTCGCGCACGGTGACGCCTTGGCCGCGCAGTTTATCCAGGGAAGTGGTGAACTTGACAAAACTTTCTTCCTGGGTGGCATTTTCGTAAACTGAAATCTCTTCCTTGATGATCTTTTTCACCGAGTCCGGCAGCTTCGCCCAGGTATTCTTATTGACCGAGATGGGATAGGCGGCAACCGATCCCCAGCCCATGGTGGTGTAGTACTTGGCTACTTCACCAAACTTGAAGCCGAAATACGGTGCCGGGAAGATCACTATGCCGTCATACACGCCGGACTGCAGCGCGTTGTAGACTTCGTTCAGGTTAGTCTGAACCTTGGACGCGCCGGCATAGTCGAGCCATGGCAGGTTGGGACCGGCAGCGCCGATCTTCACACCCTTGAGCTCCGACGCCTTGGTCCACGGGAACTTAGTGCCGAGGCCGTAATCGTCGAACGCGCCGCCGCCCAGATAGAGCTGGTTGAACTTATCGAAGACGCCGTAGAAATAATCGAATTCGGCGTGAATCTGACGTGTCGCCGGACCCATGACCCGGGGGTTACCCGAGATGAACGGCATAAAGTAGTTAATGTTATGCACGAACAATTTGGTTGGCTCAAAGCACGAGCACATGGCGCCGATATCGACGAGGCCTTTCTGGGTCGACTCCAGAACCTCGAACAGGTTGGCCATGGTGCCGCCATATCCTTCGATGAAGCGCACCGTGTGGTCGGTTTCCGCCGCAACACGTTTGGTGACGTTGGGCACGAAGGTCTTCTGCAGCTGATTCACTGGCGACAGCGGCGGTGCTGGATGGCCGGCGGCAATACGTAGCTTAAAGTTGTCAGCAATAGCGCCGGAAGCCGAAAACACCAGACCGGCTGAGATCGCACCGGCGGCAGCATAAGAAATAAGTTTTTCATGAAATTTCACGGCTAGTCTCCCTGTAGCTTTAACTTCTTGTTCCAAACTGTAACGGATCAATTTCCTTTTGCAACGGCATGTTGAGCCGATCACTGGTGCAGCAAAGCAGGAAATTATGGAAAAAGCTAGGTTGCGCAAAAGTAAATCTTTGCGGCTGATCAGGTTTCTGGCGGGGGGCTTGAGCCTGGCGAATCCCGCCAACACGGAATGCCTTCGGCATCTATGGTTTTGGGGTCAACATAAGGACTACTTTGGCCGTCGATAGCGGCAAAAAGATCATTAAGGAGTGAGCAGATTAAGGCAGCAGAAAGGAACAGTGGGAACGAAAACGAACTGCAAGAGTTTACACAAGTCGTGATTCTGGTAGGTTCCCTGCTGATTCTCGTCGTGGAATCGGGGGCAAAGATACCCCGGAGTGGCTGGCGACGGCTGTTTGAACAGGGACCGCGCCCAAGCAGGGGTCCTGGGGGGGCAATTATGGTCGACAACGTTTTTAATAGCGTGACGCGCGTGTGCAGCACCATTGCCGCATTTTGGGCGCTGGCGCTGGCGTTCCTCATTCTCTACGACATCACGGGGCGTGCCCTGTTTAACTCGCCGTTCGATGGCACCATCGAGATTGTCGCTAATTCGATGGTGTCGATTTTGTTTCTGCAAATGCCTTATACGATTTATCGTGGCGCCCATCTGCGCACGGCAGTGATTTATCAGAATCTGGGCGATTATGGGCAGCGCACGATCGACTTTATCGTGGCGGTATTGGGTATTTGGTTCTTCTATTCGATCGCCTTGGGCGGTTGGGAAGACATGATTATCGGCTGGGAAGTCGATGAGCGTGAGGGCGAGGGCTCTATCAGAGTGCCGATTTATCCGGTGCGCACGCTCCTTGTCATCTTTGGTGGTATCGCATTGATCGCTTATGTGATCCTGGCTTGGCATGCGCTGTTTGGATCACGCCCCATTTCCGACGATGACGAAATGGATGGCGTCGAGGGAAGTCACATCGAGCATCCGCTCTAGGAACAAGAACGAATAAATCCGGCGGGAAAATACTCTCCCGACCAGGCATAGCAGCAGGGGAATTCCAGGGATATGGACCCGACAACAGTCGTAATTTTAATGCTGATTGCACTGATCGTTATGGTCGTGATCGGTATTCACATCGGTATTTCTTTGGGTATTACCGCACTGGTGGGCACCTGGATGATGTTTGGCGCCTACGAAATGGCCGCGGGGCAGGTCGGCAGTGCGTCGTTCTTCGCGCTGCGTAACTTTGTTTTTGCGGTTATTCCCCTGTTTGTGTTGATGGGCGAATTCGTCAGCCGGTCCGGATCGGCAGGCGATCTGTATCGGGTGATGAACGTCACCATGCGGCGCGTGCCGGGGCGGTTGGCGGTGGCGACGGTGGCTGGCAATGCGGTCTTCGCCGCGGTGACGGGCACCAGCCTAGCATCTGCCGCCGCGTTCTCGCGGTTGGCCTATCCAGAAATGATCAACGCCGGCTACTCGCGGAAGTTTGCCTTGGGCTCGGTCGCCGGCAGCGCGTGTCTGGGCATGCTCATTCCCCCCAGCGTATTGCTTATCATTTGGGGTATCGTTACCGAAATTTCGATCGGCTTCTTGTTCCTGTCGGGCATCTTGCCGGGCATTCTTCTGGCATCTCTAATGGCGCTCTATAGCTCGGGCACCGCAATGATGTGGCCGGAAGTTGCCCCCTCGGTTGAAGACACGGGCGCCGACAGGCTGAGCATGCAGGAGATCATTAGCGGTTGCGGCGTTATCGCCCTGATTTTTGTCGTCCTCGGTACTATCTGGCTAGGATTTACAACACCTTCGGAGGCTGCTGCTATCGGCGCCTTGGGCGGCTTGGTACTGGCGCTCATTAAAGGTGTGCGGTGGGATGGTATCCGCGAAGCGATTATCGATTCCGGTAAAGTCATCGCGCCGATCTTGTTCCTGCTGTTGACGGCACAGATGTATGCGCGCCTGTTAACCACTGGCGGTATCGTCGGCATGATTACCGAAACCATTACCGCTTCCGGTTTCGATCCCAACGTCGCCGTTCTGGTAATGGTCATCATCTGGCTAATTCTCGGAATGCTGCTCGATTCGGGCTCGATCATTCTGCTTACGGTGCCGATCTTCTGGCCGATTGCGCAGAGCTTCGGCTACAACGAATACGCCTTCGCCATCATGGGTATTCTGGCCATTGAGGCCGGCTTGCTGACGCCGCCGGTCGGGTTGCTGGTTTATGCGGTGAAAGGAGCGGTGGAGGATAAATCGGTGCAATTATCGGAGATATTCGCCGGCTCAATCCCCTATTGGATATTGATGCTGATCGTGCTGGGACTAGTCTGGATTTTGCCGGGGCTCGCCACCGAACCGATAACCTGGAGTACCGATATTAATTTCCATCATCAGATCGGCTTCGATTGGCGCAACTAAACTCACAGTATGGACGCTGTGTGGCGGCGTATCTCAAGGGGTGCGCCGCCGTTTTTATTGATCCAGATCTTTTCTCGGTATAGTGGTTTCGATAACGTGTTGAAAAATGGAGGGGAGCATGAGTGGAATAAAAACAATGACTAAGGCGGAGATGCTGGAGCGGGTGGCAGTGTGGACGGATATAAAGCCAAACCCGCAGATGTTTGTCGATACCCGCCTGCCGGAGCACGAGCGTGATCTCTACAGCATTATCGGACCGGGCGTTTCCGAAGACCCAGAAACCGAGCCGGCGATCACCGATGCGCAGGATTTCAACCTTGCCTATATCGGAGCGGAGCCGGGCAAGGGTGCGGCGCTACATTCCCACCCCACCGTCGAGGTGTTCATTCCCATTACCGGCAGTTGGGCGGTGTATTGGAACGAGGGTGACGAACGCGAAGAGGTGGTCATCGGCCCGCTGGATTGTATCTCGGTGCCGCCTGGCGTGATGCGCGGTTTTCGCAACGCCGGCGATGAGCACGCCTACATGATCGGTATCGTCGGCGGCACCGACAGCGGCCATGTGGATTGGGCGCAGTCGGTGCTCGACCGAGCCTCGGAGACCGGCCTGAAATTGGATGCCGACGGTTATATAGTCGAAGCCGCCGAATAGACCGTAACGGGATTACGCCTTGCGGCGCTCCTCGGCGACGCGCTCGATGGCCTCGACGATGGCCTGATAGCCCGTGCAGCGGCAATAGTTGCCGGAAATAAACTCGCGGATATCTTCGCGCGATGGGCTGGAGTTCTGCGCTAGCAGTTCTTGCGCCGTCAGCAGGAAGCCCGGTGTGCAGAACCCGCATTGCAACGCGTTGCGTTCATGGAACGCCGCTTGCAGATCGGCGATCTCGTTACTGTCGGAGATGCCCTCGATAGTCTCGACCGTGGCACCATCGGCCTGTACCGCCAACATCAGGCACCCGCGCACAATGGCGCCGTCGACGCGGATCGTGCAGGCGCCGCACACCCCGTGTTCGCAGCCCACATGACTGCCGGTCAGCTCGAGTTCGTAGCGTACGAAATCGACCAAATTGGTGCGCGCCGGAACGCGGCGGCTAACCTGTTGGCCGTTTACGGTAAGAGTGATATCGACATTCTGGGCCACAATGATCTCGTTTTCTCAAGCGGACTGGGCGCTCTTATCCGGCCAATTCCGCTAACACGCGCGCAGTGACAACACGGGCCAGGTGCATTTTCATTTCCGGTGGGCCATTCAGGTCGTCCATCGGGTCCAGGTCCGCATCAAGCGCTTCCTGGGCTGCTGCCACCGTCGCATCCGAATAGGACTGGCCTTCAAGAGCAGCATTCGCGGTCTGCGCCAAGATCGGCCGGTCGCCGGCACCGAAGAAGGCGAGATGCATGCTGGCGAAGGCGCTGCCATTTACAACGCCTTGGGCGGCGAGGCCAATGATGGCGTAGTCGCCGTGGCGGCGCTCCAACTCGTTAAAGGCGGTTTTTTCATTGGCCGGGATGGCAGGGAATTCGGCGGCGACGAGGATTTCATCGGGTTCACGCGCAGTCTCGAATAGGCCGAGGAAAAAATCGTTAGCAGCTACCGTGCGCGTACCGCCGCGGCTTTGCAGAACGAAATCGGCGTTAGCGGCCCGCGATACAGCCGGCAGCTCAGCCGCCGGGTCGGCGAAGGCAATACTGCCGCCGAAGGTGCCGCGGTTGCGGATCGCCTGGTGGGCGACATAGGGCATCGCCTTGGCGATCAAGGGGGCATGTTCGGCGATGATAGGCGATGCGGCGACCTCGTTATGGCGGGCCAGTGCACCGATGCGAACTTTGCTGTCGTTCAACTCGATGCCCGAAAGGCCGTCGATTTGATTGATGTCGATTAACAATTCGGGTGCCGACAGCCGCATGTTCAGGGTCGCCATGAGGCTTTGGCCGCCGGCGAGGATGCGGGCATCGTCGCCATGTTCGTCCAGCAGATCGAAAACCTGGCCGAGCGTTTGCGCACGAACGTAAGCAAAAGGCGCGGGCTTCACGTCACTCTCTCCTGTTTTATTGGGCGCAGTGTACGCGGATGGCGGGGTAGGCGAAAGCTATCTGGGCTAAAAAGGCGGAAAAATGTTTTAGCGGTGGCCGCGGTCAACGGGATCGATTTTGTCAGGAAGAAAGCTCAAATTTGCATCGAGGACGATGTCGGCCGTTTTCCGGATATGGGAACACTGAATCGCGGCCGCAGCGTTGGCGTCACGCTTGAGAGCCGCCACCATCAAGGCTTGGTGCTCGTCCCGCTCATTGCGCTTGAGGTAGCTCACGGCAGCGGTAAGCTGACGGTAGCGGTCCACTTGGTGGACTAGCTGTTGGCAAAAACCGAGGAGCCAATGGGAATCGCAGCTGGCGATCAGCGCGTTGTGAAAATCACTATGGAGCCCTTCCCATTTGGCGTTGAACGCGTAGCCCGACTCATCCAACGAGCGCGGGGTTCGCGAAAGCCGGTGGAAAGTGAGCACGATCTGCTCTTCCCACGCTTCGCCGCCCCGTTCAATGGATTCGCGCAAGGCGATTTCCTCCAGCCAGCAGCGGGTCTTGGTCAATTCAATTAGATCTGCCTTGCTGACGCCGGCGACATGAAAACCACGCTGATCTTCGTGGCAAACAAGCCGTTCCGTCGCCAATCGGTTGAGAGCCTCACGGACCGGGCTGATTCCCGCCTGGTAGCGGCCCCGCAGATATTCAGAACGCAATTTCTCGCCAGGCCGCAGATCGCCGGTCAGGATATCCAGGCGAATTTGATCGTATACCGCCGATGCCATAGTTGTGCTGGCGCGCTTGGCATCGCCTTGTGTTTCATCGAATTGTGTTTGCTCAACCATGAGCGGCTCCCTCAAGTTACTCGCTATTGTAATCCAACTTTCGTCACAATACTAAATAATTTCCAAATTATATTGAAAGGTTTACCGATTTGGAATTGTATTAGTCGTACTGACCGGTAGGCACCTAAAACCAAATAAAATCACCGGTATCCAAGCGGAGAGTACGATGAAAAAAAGCAAACTCAGAGTTCTAAGGGCGCTCACGTCACTGAGCGTTGGTGTGGCGTCAATAGCATTGCTGTAAACACCGGCTGCTGCTACCGAGACGATCAAATTAACTGCTATCGATGGCTATTCACCGAAATCGATGTGGGTGCGGGAATTCATTAATTTCTATATTTCCGACATCGACAAGCGTTTGGCGAAACCCGGCAACTACAAGATCGATTGGAACCAGGCCTGGGGCGGACAGATCGTCAAGCCTAAGGGTGTCATGGGTGGCATGCAAAAGGGCTTAGGTGATATCGGCGTTGTCACCACCGTGTTCCACGCCGACAAAGTACCGTTACAGATGATAGCATGCACAACGCCGTTCGTGACAACCAAACCAGATTTAGTCTCGCGCACCGTCGACGGCTTGGCGCTTTTGTAGCAACCCGTTAGCTTAGTGTTTCTTTTCGTTTACTGCGGTTGCAGGGGAGGCGGTCGATGTTGATTATTTGGGGGCGGCATACGTCGTCGAATGTGCAAAAGCTATTGTGGGGCTGCACCGAGATGGGCGTGGCCTACGATCGGCGTGACATGGCCGGCAAGTTCGGCCTTACCGACGAATATCTGGCCATGAACCCGAACCGCGTCGTGCCAACCGTCGACGATGATGGATTCATCCTTTGGGAATCGAATTCCTGTCTGCGTTACCTGGCGGCCAAGCACGGTGCCGGCATATTATGGCCGGAGGATCTGCGGATGCGCGCCAATGCCGACCGCTGGATGGACTGGCAACAGACGACGCTGTGGTCTATCTTACGGGTCGCATTCCACCAATTGATTCGTACCCCCGAAGATCAGCGGGACATGGTGGCGGTTGACCAAGCGGCCAAAGTTGGTGGTGAAGCCTTCAAAATTCTTGATGCTTGGTTGGCCGGAAAGCAATTCGTTTGCGGTGACCAGTTCACGATGGGCGATATACCGGTCGGTTTTGTCGCCTACCGCTGGTTCGCTTTGGATATAGAGCGGATTGAGTTACCCAATGTAAAAGCTTGGTACGAGCGTCTTTGCGGGCGCCCGGGCTATCAGGAACACATAATGATCCCGCTGGAATAAGCCGGGACGTGGGGAGAGAAAATGCTGATATTTAAAGACCGTGTTCCCTATTCGGCGATTGTCGACCGGCCGTTAATGAAACTGCCCGATGGCAAGCGCATGGCGGTGTGGTTTATCGCTAATGTTGAAGACTGGGATATCGCCCGGCCGATGCCGCGTACGGTGTTACCGCCACCCATGGGCGTGCCGTTGTTGCCCGATCTGCCCAACTGGGCGTGGCACGAATACGGCATGCGGGTCGGCTTTTGGCGCATAGCCGAGACCTTCCAGAAATATGGTATCCGCCCTACCATGGCGGTCAATGGCCGGGTTTGCGAGAACTATCCGCGCATCGCCGAAGAGGCGCTCAAGCTCGATTGGGAGTTTATGGGCCACGGTTACGTGCAAGGGCCGATGCACAAGCATGACGACCAGCAGGAGCAGATCGACCGCGCCTGCGCGGCGATCGAAAAGTTCAGCGGCAAGAAAGTGCGGGGCTGGGAAAGCCCCGGCCTGACGGAGACCTTTCAGACTATCGATTTTCTTGCTCGCGCTGGTGTCGAATATGTCGCCGACTGGGTGCTCGACGACCAGGTAGTCGAGATTGAGACCACGGAAGGGCCGATGTATTCCGTACCCTACACGGTCGAAACCAACGACATCTCGATGATGGCGCTGCAGCAGCATTCATCGGACGAGATGTTTAAGCGCTCTAAGGACCAGTTCGATCGCCTGTATATGGAAAGCGAAACGTCGACGCGGATCATGTCGATCAGCCTGCACATGTATCTGACCGGCGCGCCGCACCGCATCCGCTACCTCGAGGAAATTATCGAATACATGCAAGGCCATGAGGGCTGCGCTATCATGACCGGCGAGGAAATCCTCGATTGGTATCTGGCAGTCCGGTAGCGCAACGGGAAGCCGCGACCGGGCCGGCGAACCGCTATTATGGGTCGTCGATCACGAAGCGGGATACTAGGGAGGAAATCGTTATCATGGCATTGAGTGAACAGCAGATTGCCCAAGCTGTCGAACACCTCGCAGGTTCGCACCAGCAGAAGCAACCGTTGTCGGCATTGCCCGACGATTGCCTGCCGGTCACCGCCGCCGATGCGATGGCTATTCAGATGGCGCTAAACGAGAGAAACGGCGTCGACCCCGGTGGCTGGAAGGTCGGCTTCACCAGTGCGGCCTTACTGGAGAAGGCCGGCGCTATTGGGCCGATGCTCGGTGCCATGCCGAAGCGCTTGATCCAGACGAGCCCGGCAACCTTCAGTCGTGATGATTTCACCGTGCCGGTGATCGAGTTCGAGATCGGCTACCGCATGAGCGCCGACCTGCCGCCGCGCGGTAGCGGTTATAGCCAGGACGAAGTGCTGGCGGCCGTCGACAGCGCCATCATCGGCATCGAAATTGCTGACCCCCATTACGAAGAGGTTTTTTCGCAGCCAATTCCCAGTTTGATTGCCGATAACGGCGTCGCCGGCGGCTTTGTCGTCGGACCCGATATCCCCGATTGGCGCGATCGCGATTTGACGGAAATTACTATCGCCGCGTTCGCTGATGGCGGGCAGGCAGGCGAGGGATTTTCGCGCGAGGGCCGCTGCGATACCGCCTGGGTTTTGACGTGGACAGCCAACAAGGTGGCGCAGTACGGCGCCGGTCTCAAAGCTGGTGATTACGTCACCACCGGCGCTGCCGCGCCGCCGGTCTTTCTCGATACGCGCAGCGAGTGGCGGGGCCGCTTCGGCGGGATCGGCGAGGTGACGGTGCGGTTTATCGATTGAAATGCAATAAGGAGCAATTATGGATGCAACGGTAAAACAACCGTGGAGCTTGCATGACGGTTTGCTGAGCCGCCAGTCGGTGCCGCCGCACCTGGTCGATGGACCGGCGCCCTCGCAGACTGATATCGATGATATGCTGGCCGCGGCAGTTTGTGCGCCCGATCATGGCGCCACTCGGCCCTGGCGGTTTCACATTATTCAAGGTGGGGCGCTGAACCGGTTGGGGGGTTTGTTTGTCGAGGCGCTGAAAAAACGCGAGCCCGATGCACCGCCCGAGACCATCGAGAAAGAGCGTAACCGACCGTTACGTGTGCCGCTGATTATTACCGCTTGCGCCAAGATCGATCAGTCTCGATCCAATATTCCGGCGGTCGAGCAGATCGTCACGGTTGCCACGGCTTGCCAGAATATTTTGCTAACGGCGCACGATAAGGGCTACGGAGCGATGATACTGACCGGCTTGAACGCTCGCGACCCCCACATCAAGGCTGCGTTCGGGCTCGAAGGCCCAGACGAAATCGTCGGCTTCATCTATATCGGTACGCTGTCCGGCCCGGCGATTGAAAAGGAACGCCCCGATCCATCGAAATTCACGACTATTTGGTAATAGAGATCATTTGACGACCACAATAAGAAGAAAAATAGGATTAGCACGATGAGCCAGTTTTCGACCCCCGACGATCTCCAGCATGTGACCTACTACAAGGCGTCCAGCGACGGCCGCGTGGTGGCGATCCACATCCGCGGCGAATTCGACGAATTCGAGCGGTTTCCGCCGTTTATGACCACCGAGGAAGAGCACGAGCATATCCGCAAGTCATATAACGTCGATCCCGAATCCGAGCGCCGCAACAAGGCGCACATCACCCACGACGACTGGCCGTTGCAGGTGATCGTGCTGAACCGCGATCCCGGCGGTACCACACAGGCGCACTATCATGTGCCCGACGAGCCGTTGCCCGAGCAGGCGACGCGCCATCAGATTTTGCTATGCCAGCGTGGCCGCGCGCGCATCGGTATCGTGACCACCGAGGGTGATCCGCTGGGCGATGTCATCTTAAATCCCCACGATCTGGTGCTAATGATGGAAGGGCACGAAGTCGAGTTCCTGGAGAAGGGTACACGACTGGTCGAAATCAAGCAGGGGCCATTCCCGGTTACCGACGAGGCCGATAAGGTCGACCTTAAGGTAAAGGCGGTGGCGGAATGAAGCTCGCGACGTTTCGGGTCGAGACCCCGGTCGGTCCGTTCGACCGTTTTGGCGTGGTGCTACTCGACGGCGGCCCCAGCGACACCATCGAAAATTCACGCCAGGGTAGGGGGCGGCTCGTCGACGTCAACTTCGCCCATGCGGCCATGGAGGCCGACGGCGGCAGTCTGAACCCGACCGGACGTGCCGACGCATTCTGCCCGTCCGACCTGCAGCGTTATGGCGAACTGCACGGAACAGACTGGAGCTTAGTGAAGGAGGCCGTTGCGTGGGCTGAAGCCCATTCCGACGCCGAGGGCCCGCGCGGCGAAACGCTGGTTTGGGCTTTGAACGATATTGCCTTGCAGCCACCGATCGCGCGGGTGCCGGTACTGCGCGACTTCGCGGCGTTCGAAGATCATCTTGAGAACACCTTCGGCAAGATGGGGTTGTCGATTCCACCGGCCTGGTACGAGCAGCCGACGGCGTTCAAGGGTAATTCGACCACCACCTTTGGCCACGACACCAAGGTGCCGTGGCCGCGCTACACCAAAAAGCTCGATTACGAGCTAGAGGTCGCCGCGGTTATCGGCAAGCCGGCGTTCAATGTCGGCGTCGACAGCGCCGCCGACTACATCATGGGCTACACCTTACTCAATGACTTTTCGGCCCGCGACACTCAGCGCGGCGAGATGAACGTCAGCACCGGCCCCTACAAGGGTAAGGATTTTGCCTGGGGCCTGGGACCGTGGATTGTCACGCCAGACGAATTCGGCGAGCCGGCCGACCTGCAGATGGCGGTTCGCATCGACGGCGAAGTGTGGGCGGAATCGACGCCGGGACCTATGCATTGGACATTTCCCGAGGCGATTTCCTACACCTCGCAAGACGAGTTGCTGAATGTTGGCGAGGTTCTGGGCTCGGGCACCGTCAACAGCGGCTGCGGGTTCGAGATAGATCGCTGGATCGCGCCAGGCGCCGTGGTCGAGTTGGAAGCCGATCGCATCGGCGTGCTGCGCCACCACATCGCCGAACCTGAGGGAGAGCCGATCCGTTGGCGGCGAGGGTAACGTTACGTGGCTTCCGGATCTGAAATTCCGATCCTCGACATTTCGGCTGTTGCCGGTGGCGTTCCCGGAGGGATTGGAGAGTTGGCAGACCAAATTGGTGCCGGCGCGCATACCGATTACGGCAACATCACTTTGCTGCTACCCGATGCGATGGACCAACGACATCTACGTATCTACCTCGTATCGGGTGCGCATTCTTGAATAGGAGTGCTATTCGATAGTGTTTTTTCTCGATCTCAATTTGGACGCCGATATCACGGTATTACCGGGTTGTGCCAGCAACGACCGTCCAGCCAAGCACTCGCCGAAAATCGGCGCTGAATATTGGAAGGTACGGCTCGACGCGACGCGGGAATTCCGCCGTGACATGTGAACTGTCGGATTGACGACGGGAACATTTGCCGATATTTCCGTGGCGACCATGTTTCGGGGAGCATTCGTTATTGACCCGTATCCGGAGGTCCGTCGGTAGTCCGGAGATTTAACAAAAATAAGGAGAGAGATATGATCCGCACCTATTCCTGGCCGACCCCCAACGGCCACAAAGTGCATATCATGCTGTACGAATGCGGTCTCGAGCACGAGGTCATCCCCATCGATATTGCTAAAGGCGATCAGTTCGATCCCTATTTTCTCTCGATCAGTCCCAACAACCGCATCCCCGCCATCGTCGATAGTGACGGTCCGGACGGTGAGGAAATCTCGGTGTTTGAGACAGCGGCGATCCTCTACTACCTGGCCAACAAGACCGGCAAGTTTCTGCCGTCCCTGGCCGGCGACCCGCGTGGGCACTACAAGGTCATGGAATGGCTGGAGTGGCAAATGGGTGGCATCGGTCCGATGATGGGCCAGTCGAACCATTTCCGCAGCTACGCCAAGGAAAAGCTTACCTACGCCATCGACCGTTACGTCGGCGAAACAACGCGGCTATTCGGGGTTGCCGACACACGGCTCGGCGAGACCCGGTTTCTTGGCGGCGATGACTACACTATCGCCGACATTGCCTGCTTCCCATGGATGCGTGGTTGGGAGCGCCAGCAGGTGCCGCTTGATGAATTTCCCAATGTGAAACGTTGGCTCGATGAGATCGCTGCCCGGCCTGCCGTCAAGCAGGGTCTCGACGTGCTGAAGGACAAGCGCCGGTCGAGCCCGCCGAAGGGTAAGGAATGGGAAATCATGTTCGGTAAGGAGCAGTTCAAGCGGCACTAATCCACAATAAAGCCCCTCATCCTTCGAGACGCGATCTATGATCGCTCCTCAGGATGAGGAAGTGGTTTGGGTGAGGGTGATTTAATGCAGGTGTTACTAGCTGATACGCCCCGGATAGCCTACCTATAGGCCATGCCGTTTCTACCTCTGCACGACGCTAACCCGCGGCTTTATATCCGCGCCCATTATGTCACCATCGGCTTGATCCTGCTGAATGCAGTGATTTTCTGGAATACGCTCGAAGCGACAGCGTCCGGTAACGACGAAACACTGATCGGCTACGCACTGATCCCGGCGCGACTGTTGGGCGACTGGCAATTGCCGGTCGGGTCGCCAGGTGTCTCGTCCACTTTAACTTTGGTCAGCTACCAGTTTCTCCACGGCGATTGGCAGCACTTCATTTTCAACATGCTGTTTCTGTGGGTGTTCGGCGACAATATTGAAGACGCTCTCGGTCATCTACGCTTTATCGCTTTTTTCCTGATCTGCGGTATCGCCGGCGGCCTGTTCCACAGTTTCGTCGGTCCCCAGTCGCCGACCCCAACGATCGGCGCCAGCGGCGCCATCGCCGGCGTGTTGGGCGGCTATCTCATGCTCTATCCTAGCGTCCGCCTGCTGGTTTTGGCGTTTGGATTTATTCCCTTGCGGTTGCCGGCCGTACTGGTGATTGGCGCATTCTTCGCCCAGGATCTGCTGTGGGGGATTACCGGCTCGGCGGCGGTACAGGGGGTCGCCGTTTGGGCTCATATCGGCGGTTTTATCGCCGGCGCGGTCCTGGTGATCATACTCAAACGCGCACGCATCCCACTGTGGCACCGCCCGCCAGGGCCGTGGAAATAGACTGCCGTCTAAAGGCCTTCGATGATCACGATATTTGAATCTAACACATTCGTTTGGGTTATAAAAAACGGTACGTAAGTATCTGAATTATATAAATATTTTATCTCTACAAAATTGGAGAGGCCAACGATGACGATACGGTCCAGATCGAGTCCACCCTCGAACGATTGGTACTCATCGCCACGGGCCAGATAGGTACCGCCAAAGTCCGCCAAAGCTTGTATGCTTGCGCTGGCGCTAATCGTCCAATTGATCAATACCGTTGTCGAGGTTCCAGACACCCTTAAAAGCGGAGAGGACATCCGTTTATTTTCTGATTTGGATCAATTGTCGTCCCCTCCAAAGAGCGCAGTGTGTGTATTGCGTGCCACGTTGGCGATTACCGAATGGGCGGGTCGCGACGAGACTTAAATGGCGCGCGCCCCCGAGTTTGAGCCTCAACGTTGCTGGTTGATGTCTGGTCCGGTAATCATCCTTTGCACGGCATGACTAAAAGATACGATAATAACCACCGACAAGGAGGCTGCTATGCAAGAAATTTTCATTCAAACGGATGACCAGCGCGCGATTCTCGAGACCGTTCGCCGCTTTAACGAAGAACACGTTACCCCATGCGCAGCGGAACTCGATGCGCAGGTAAATCCGGAAGATTCGTTTTCTTGGGAGATTGTCGAAGCCGCCCACAATATCGGGCTACGCACGATGACGCTATCGGAGGCCTATGGTGGATTAGGCATCGACTCGCTCACCACGGTGATGGTGGTTGAAGAGCTATCGCACGGCGACATGGGGGTTGCTGCGACCTTGGGGCAGACTCTCAAGCTGGCGCGGTTCATCGAAAACGCCCTCAACGACGAGCAAAAAGAGCGGGTGCTCCTGCCTTTCGTCGATGATCCCCGCGGCCTCTTGGCGATCGGTATCACCGAGCCGGATAACGCCTCGAACTATATCGTGCCCTATCCGGCGGCTTCGTTTCGCACCACCGCCGAGAAAGTCGAAGGCGGATGGGTCGTCAATGGTATGAAACATTTTATTTCCAATGCCAGTCTGGCGAGTTTTCATCTGCTGTTCGCCCAGACCAACAAGGATAAGCCGCTTACCGAGGGCAGCACCCTTTTCTTTGTCGAACGTGGCCGTGACGGTTTCACCATCGGGCGCGTGCACGATAAGATGGGTGAACGGCTGTCCTGCAATGCCGAGATGATCTTCCAGGATTGCTTTATCCCGGATGAAAATGTCGTGGGTGACCTACACAACGGCTTCCAGTTGATGGCGAGGTTTTTCCCCTCCAGCAATGCCTATGCGGCTTGCTTCGTGTTGGGGGTGGCGGTCGCGGCTTACGAAAAAGCGCTCGATTGGGCAAAGGTTAGGGTGCAAGGCGGTAAGCCTCTGATCGAGCATGACGGTATCCGCGCGCAACTCGCCGAAATGAAGATGCTAATCGATGCCTCGCGCGCCTACGCCCATCGCGCCGCGTGGCTGTCCGACCACCAAGAGCATGGTTGGGATGCCTCGCTTGGCGTGTTGCCCAAGATCATGGCCGCGCAGGCGACGTGGAAGATCGTTACTTGGGCCCTGGAAATCCATGGTGGACACGGCTACATGAAGGAGGCAGGGGTGGAGAAGCTGGTGCGCGACGCGGCAGCCTATTTGCATTCCGACGGCGGCAACAGGTCGCTATTCCTCAAAGCAGCCAACTTCATGTATCATGACTAGTCTTGGTCTCCTAGCAAAGGCGCCATCATGAAAGCTCTGGTTCTGACACAGCCTAACGCGCCCTTCGAAATGAGCGAGGTTGCCGACCCGGTTGCCGGGCCGGGTGAGGCCGTCGCCCGTGTCCTTGCGTGCGGTTCTGGGCTGACCATTCAACATGTCAAAGCCGGCCGCATCTCGGTAGAGTTTCCGCGCGTCATCGGTCATGAGATCACCGGCGAGGTTGTTGAGGTGGGTGCCGGTGTCACCGCCGTTGCCGTCGGCGACGCGGTTACCGTGTATGGTTATCTGTGTTGTGGCCACTGCCACTGGTGCCTATCCAGTCTGGAGCCGCTGTGCGAGGCCGCCGGTGGCGGTGTTGGCATAGTCGGAATGAGTTGCGACGGCGGTTATGCTGAGTACCTCAAGCTTCCGGCACATAACTTCATTAAGCTACCGGCGGGTATAGACTACAAGGCATATCCGGCGGAAATTGGCGTTATCGCCGATGCCCTCACGACACCCTATAAGGTGCTTGGCCGGGCAGGCGTCAAAGCAGGCGAAACCGTCGCGGTGTTCGGAGCCGGCGGCGGCGTCGGCATCCATCAGGTCATGCTGGCAAAATGGGCACAGGCCAAGGTGATTGCTGTTGACGTTGTCGCTGACAAATTAGACGCTTGCCGCGAGGCCGGCGCCGACGAGGTGGTCAATGCCGCAAACGGCGATGTTGCGGAGGCGTTGCTCGATTTCACTGGCGGGCGCGGCGTCGATGTTGCCATCGACTATGTTTCGGTTTCTTCGACTTTGGAAGCAGCGGTCAATGCACTGGCGCGCCGCGGACGTTTGGTAACCCTAGGTGGCGCCGGAGAGTCATTTCAGGTGTCGGCTACTGACCTCTTGTATAAGGAACAGGCCGTTCTGGGCAGCCGTTACGCAACACGTCGCGAGCTGCTGGAGACGCTCGATCTCGTCGCACGCGGTGAGATTTGGCCCCAAGTCACCGACATCCAGCCCTGGACCGAGGCCGAAGCGCTGCACCAGCGTGTCGAACGGGGCGAGGTTATCGGGCGGGCGGCCCTGATCGTCGGCTAGAGTGTTGGTGCAGCCTTGTCTGACAGCCCCTTTTCGCGGGACTTGCGGGCACTGGTTCAAAGACGGTGTACTGCGAAAATATTATTGCTTTCGCGCATCGCTGCTTGGCATTGGAAGATACGATGTCTGGAAACCCGCGTGGTGCAGAGGTGGGTTCATCTCTCCTCTATCGCATTCCAGCTTTTCAGTCCCTCTCGTCCAACGTCTGCGCTCCAATTCTTGGCATGGCCCAGGGAGCATATGACTGTTTCATGGAACAGGTTGCGAAAAGAGCTCCTCGCGGTTCCGCGCTAGCCAGCTCGGGTCCTATGGTACAGTTGCCCACCATCCATACCCGCGTTGGCAAGGCGGCGGCGTCAATCGATGCGGCGAAGCTTCTTGTTCTTAAAGATGCCAGGGAAATGATTGAGTACATATGCGAATGGCAACTTTCAGACTGAAGAAGAACGGGCACGGAACACGGGTGATTTTAGGTTTGCCACTGATCTGGCAGTGCAGGGTCTGGATACGATATTTGAAACCAACGGCGCAGCAGGTCTACAGCTATCAAACAGAATGCAGTGGTTCTGGAGAGATGCTCACGTCGGCGCAATACATATTAGCGTGAACCATGATGTAGTACTGGGTTTATATGGGCGCGTTAATCTCGGTCTTCCTGCTGGACCAACTCAGTATTGACGAAATTGAGGACGGTGTCGGCCCCCTGTTGCTTCGCCATTGTTAACCGGTCGTTTGTTTATTTTGGTCGTTAATGTGCCCGTCCAGGCCGTGGCCATAACCGGAGCTCCGCACGTTGGAAAACACCTTGCAATTCTGTCGCCTGGTATTCACCGTACGGACATACGTTACGACTTGAGTCGCTGTTTATCATGTAATTCCGGAGCATGAGATGAATACTCTTATAAGAAATGCACACGTGATTTCGATGGATGGTGACGTCGGGGAGCTGCAGGGCGGGGACGTCCTCATTAGCGGTGACAGAATTGAAGCTGTGGGGGTAAACCTTAATTACCCGGAAGACACCGTGATCGTGGATGCTTCTGGCAAGTTTCTGATACCAGGTTTGGTGAATGCGCATATTCATCTGTGGCAAACGCTACTGAGAGGGGTTGCTACAGACTGGACCGCTCCGAACTATATGAAGAACATGCACAGGGGGCTCGCAACCCTCTTTCAACCGGATGATATCAGAATATCCAACCTGGCCGGGGCCCTTAACCAGATCGACAGTGGCACGACGACGGTTGTGGACTGGTGTCATAACAATCCAACAGGAGATCACACCGACGGAGCCATTGAAGGATTGGAAGAGGCAGGTATTAGAGCTTTGTTCCTGCATGGATCACCGAAATCCGCGCCAGGCGACGGACAGAAACACTTCAGTGAAATACCTATGGCGCGGAAAGAGATCGAACGTCTGCGGAAAGGAAAGTTTTCAGGCTCTGGGGACACCCTTTCTCTGGGCCTGGCAATTCTTGGGCCCGCCTATTCCACGTATGCGACAACACGAGAGGATATGCTGCTTGCAAAAGAGCTGGGGTTAATTGCCAGCATGCACGTCGGCGGCGGGGCCATGGTTGTTCCGGACGGATTTGAGAAACTGGCAGAGGTGGATTTGCTTTTAGAGGGTACCAACGTGGTGCATGGGAATAACCTGTCGAATGATACGCTGGGCCTGGCGCTCGACAGGGGTGTATCAGTCACCGTGACGGCCGAAACAGAACTGCAAATGGGCTTTGGCAACCCCCTTACCGGAAGGCTTCGGGCTATGGGTGCTCCGGTTTCTATTGGTCCCGATATTGAATCCGCGGTTAGTGGTGACATGTTTGCAACCATGCGTTTGACGCTTCAGCATCAACGTAACCTTGATAATCTACCGTTGATAGAAAAAGACGGTTTTGTTGGCTTTGAGGTTCCGATTACATGCGAAGAAGCCCTGAGGTGGGCGACTATTGATGGGGCAAAGATGGCGCAATTGGACACACAGATTGGCAGCATAACACCCGGCAAGAAGGCCGATCTGGTGTTACTGGACAGGCGTATGAATATGAGCCCTCTAGGCGATGCCGCCAGTGCCATCGTATTGCATGCCAATTCGGGGAACGTAGAAAGTGTGATGATAGATGGCAGATTCCACAAGCGGGCTTTCAAATTGACTTACGAGAACTGCTCCAGAGTTCTGGCCACCGTGGATGTTTCCCGGGAGCGGATATTGTCGGAGTTTGCGAATTTAAATCCGACGTGACTGTTTCATTGTCCAGTTTGGCATTCTCTGCTTTTTTACAGAGCAAGCAAAGGCAAAGAGGCAATCAGCTGAGTTTGCCGGCGTTCACTCGTCACATGAACCTTCGTACAGCGAACCTTTCCCGACAGCCTGGGGAGGGGTAGTCGGTCAAAAAATCTCATCCCTTGCCAGTTTTAATTAGCTCAAAAACAGAAAATTTCTCAAATTACTTTGTCAAAATCAAATCGCCAGGCGGCGTTTGATTCGATGATGCGTCCAGCCCCAGGGGTCGGAAAATGCCCCGGCATAACTAGGCTTGGAGTTCCGGAGTATTTCTCCAGGAAGTTTTTTCTCGTTACTGCGGAAGCGGCCCGATCGAAACAGAAACAGCTACTCCAGTCGGGCTCGGCACATTGCACAGGATGATGCATTAGATCGCCGCTCATGACAGCGTGTGACTGTTCCGATCTAACGTGAACGCAAATATGTCCTGGAGTGTGACCGGGTGATGGTTCGAGATGTACTTGGTCGTCAATTCTGTGATTATCTTCAACAAAGACGGCCTGCCCAGCCTTAATCACGGGAAGTATACTGTCTTCATAAAAAGGGTCATCGGTGAATTGGTCGGTTTTGTATTCGGCTTCCCAGAAATCCCATTCTTTTTTTGCGAATAGATATTTTGCGTTTGGAAAGGTCGGAACCCAACGCCTGTTGATGAGGCGTGTATTCCATCCGACATGATCAACGTGAAGGTGGGTGCAGAGCACGAAATCAATGTCTTCCGGCCTCAGCTCCACTGCAAAAAGATTGGCAAGGTATGGCCAGTTTTTTCTGTGATAACGGGGTTTTTGGGGACGCGTCTTGTCGTTACCACCGCAGGTATCGACGAGGATTACATGGCTTGGTGTCCTGATTACAAATGAATGAAAGGACATGATTAACAGGCCGGTAACAGGGTCACGGAGCTGCGGTTCAAGCCAAGCCCTGTGCGTTTTGAGGCTTTCTTCGTCGGCCTGGGGGAACAACACATTCGGCGGGAGCAAAGGGCCTTCAAATTCTATGACCCGGTGTATTTGGACATCACCGATTTGCCATTTCTCCATAATACGGGTCCCTCTTTGGATAGAGTACGGACGAACAGAGTGAGGCAGAAAATTGTCCGTCAGGAGTTACGAGAAGGCAAGATTTTAAAGGCAAAACCTATTGCTGAATGGTAGAAAAATAGGTAGCGGTTGAATGTTAAGTAAAATTTTTCATTTAGAGTTTTGTTCGGGTTTGGAACAAAAAAATCCAGCAGGGAGCGTAATCTGGCGCACCCTGCTGGATTTTTAATCGTATGCGTTATTTCTTTTTCTTCGCCCTTGCGGCAGCGCGTTTTACCTTAAATTTCCTTACCTGCTCTTAATTGAATTTAAGCGGCTTCTTGATTTCTATTCCGCGTTCTTTCCAGTAGCGAGCGGCTCCTGGGTGCATACCACCGGCTATAGCAGCTGCCGCATTCTTTAATGTCAGGGTGTCTTTTAGTTGCACGGGTATCACGTGGGCTTCGTCGAGGTGTCCCGAAAAGGCCTCCATCGTCTTGTAAACAAGCTCGGGGCCCATTTTTGGTCAAATGCCTGGTCCTTGTACTAGCAAGATCGTACGGCTGTGCGGTAGTCGAAATTGAGACCACGGAAGGGCCGATGTATTCCATATCCTACACGGTCGAAACCAACGACATCTCGATGATTGCGCTGGGATCACCATAAAGGTCTTGCAACGAAAGTCAGAAAGGAGATAACTCATGATGACTGCCGTATTTACCACCGTTACGTTCTATGCCGAGGAATCATGACCAGCCAATTATTTTCACCCTTGAAGATCAAAGATGTCGAACTGGTCAACCGGATCGTCATTGCACCCATGTGCCAATACAGCGCTAAAGAAGGAGTGCCCAACGATTGGCATCTGATGCACTTGGGCCAGTTTTCCGTGTCCGGAGTCGGCCTGGTGATTACTGAGGCAACGGCGGTCGAGGCCATTGGTCGCATATCCCCAGGCTGCCCGATCCTCGAAACCGATGAGCAGGAAGAGGCCTTCGCTCGCATCGTGAAGTTTTTCGATGACTTCGGTGTTGCCCAACCGGGTATCCAGCTTGCTCATGCCGGGCGCAAGGCTTCGACCGATCTGCCGTGGAACGGCGGCAAACCGTTGAGCCCCGATCAAGGCGGCTGGGATACAGTTGGCCCGTCTGCCGTGCCGTTTGACGATGGCTGGCATACGCCGGCGAAAATGACCCGAGAGGACATGGACCGCATTCGCGATTCCTTCGTCGCATCCGCCAAGCGTGCCGACCGGATCGGTTTCAAGGTGGTCGAACTGCATGGTGCGCACGGCTATTTGATGAGCCAGTTCCTTTCGCCAATCGCCAATTACCGCGCCGACGAATACGGTGGCAGCCTCGAAAACCGCATGCGTTATCCTCTTGAGGTCTTGGATGCAGTCCGCGCCGTGTGGCCGGAAGACAAGGTCCTGGGGGTGCGCTTGTCCGCTACTGATTACACCGAGCCGGGCATCACCATCGAAGAGTCCGTCGAGGTCTCGAAAGCGCTAAAGGAGCATGGCTGCGATTTCGTTGATTGTTCGTCCGGCGGCAACTTGGCGATCCGCCCGCCGGTAGGAACCACCGGACCGGGTTACCAGGTGCCCTTCGCCGAAGCCATCAAGAAGGGCAGCGGCATCATAACCATGGCAGTTGGCATGATCCGTGATCCCCATCTGGCCGAGGACATTGTGGCGTCGGGCAAGGCCGATCTGGTGGCGCTGGCGCGCGGCGTGCTCTACGACCCGCACTGGCCAATGCATGCGGCTGACGTACTCGGCGTTGAGGCGTCCTATCCGCCGCAATACATGCGTTCGCGCCCAAGCCTTTGGCCGAAAGCATTTCCTGAGTTCCAGGGTGCCTCGAACCTTTCCAAGCACTAATCACCGATCACGCGCCATGCACCCCGGCCCGGGGGCCCGGGCGCCCGTTTCGATGGCTGATATTGGTCGACGGCGGGTCGGGCGGCTGAGATCGGCGGGGGTGGTTGCTGAGCTTGGGGCTTGGGCCGAGGACGGCGCAATGAGTTCCAATTCCCGGCCTCTTCTGTCAGACTTTCCCTATGAGACGCATCCTGACATCGGTGGTCCTCGCACTCACACTCATAGTGTGCGGGGAACTTGTGTTGGCGCAGACAATGGTTCCTGCGAATAAGGGAGTGTGCCCAAGTGGAACCCGTCACGCAGGTAGTGGTTACTGCCGCAGCATTGACGGTACCAACTTCATACCCGCTAGAAGAAACATTTACCCTAGTGGGAGTAGGCATGCGGGTGCTGGATACTGCCGGTTGCGTCGATAGTGTTTGGGTTTCCTGCCGAGAACCGTATTCCGAAATTCGATAATTTTGGTGCATACTTCTTGGATAACCTCTCATCCTTCTTGTTCTCATCCCTGAGATTTTTGTTGAATACCTTTCATCATTTTGATGAATATTTTCAAGAAAAAAAACATAACCCCAAGCCAAAAAACACACGATATAATTACTAATATATCACTAATACCCTCATGGTATGCCACAAAAATTGGCCAATCATATAATCCATGAAATACTATTGGAATAAATAAAGTTCCCTTTATTATCTCCCATGTAAAAAAGTTTTTACCAGATGCAAATTTAATACTTTGTAAAAGTCCGTAACCCATCATTGCTCCACAGACGGCATGCATTGGAACGGCCGTAAACGCCCTCCCAATTGCGACAATTAGACCTCCATCTAATACAAAGAATACGTTCTCAATAGCGGCAAAACCAACTGATACCATAGCTCCATAAAACACGAAATCGTATGGCTCGTCGCACTCTTCCGAAAATATATAACGCTTCAAAAAAACAAACTTAAAAAATTCTTCCGGAATAGCGGCTAACAAAAAGGCCGAAACAAAACCAGAAATAAGGGCGTTACTGTGGAATGTATTTCCAATCCATGGCTCTATAAAAAATCCTACCACCAGCAGAACGGGTAAACATACTAGAACACCGGATAAAATAGCCTTGATCGTGTGGCGCAACGGCTCTGGATTTTTATCTTTTTTATAGAACCAGAGGGCGACTAGGAACGGTGGAATTAATGCCAATAGAATAATCATCAAATCAATCTCATCTGAGGGCAAATAACACCCACGTTGGAAACTATTCCACAATGATCGATTATGTTCAGTAGTTTCGACTTGATTTGAGTCAATGTGAGATTAACCAATCTCTTGCCACAGTCCTCATATGAGAAGACTGTTGCCTAATCTTCTGGTGACCTTTGCCGGCATCTTGGGAGTATTAATTTCTTGGCGAAACCAGGGACTATCTGGGTAATTTTGACTAAAACAAGCACAGAAAAGTTAGGGCAAAAAATGCTGCTCAAACAGATCTTTAGTGTTAGCGCAATTATCGGATTACTTCTCTTCAGTGCGACCTCCGCAAACAGTGCAACGGACGAAGAAATCGCAAATCTGATTGCGCAAGTTCTTCCGCTGGCTATGTCTGGAGATTATGATGAAGCGCTAGGTTTAGCGGCACAAATTAAAGGTGACCCCTATTACGACGTTTTAGTGGTAAATATTTTCAACCAAGCTGCAGCAAAAAAAGATTGTAAATAGGCAAAGAAAATACTGGAACATTTAGAAGCGGCAAGTAAAAAAATGCTTTTTAAAAATGCGCTAAAAGCTGCGTGCTCATGATGAACGTGGAAGGTTAAATGCCTTGGTTTTTAGCAATTGAGGGTGCCTGAGTGGTTGCACCCCGATGCGACGTGTTAGGGTTTTTCCTTGTCAAAATTATTGGTGCGAGAAATTTGCATGGTGTAATGTTTTTTTGGTATTTGTAGAAATCCGTCTCGCTCTGCCTCCACGAAAGACCAGACGACCGAGAGCCAGTTACGGGAACTCCAGTCCTAACTGCGAACGGATGGACTTTGAGGTGGTGAAAATCAATGGATGATGTTGGAATTATATTACTCGTATGCGCTGTTTTATTTTTTCTTTTTATAAAAGGCGCAGTTAAGACCTTCAAGAGGCAACCCGTTGTCGCCGTTCTTTTGTTTATTTTTTTATTTCCGGTTTATCTAATTTGGGCATTCTGTGAATTATTTACTGGAGCCATTAATGAAAATAAAGAAGATCTGTCTGTTAATGTTAACATTACAAGGGGTACGGTCGATATAGACGGTGGGGACAGGGCGCCTAAACCCATGCCAAGGGAGACAAGAACGTCGGCGGACAAAAGGATTGCAATAGACAAGATGACAAAAAATGTTGAGTAGGACTTTTATAACGATCAACTACGAAATCTCGCAACGACGTTAACAGTCGAATAGTTTCCAAAGGGGGTCATTCGACCCATGTAGAAGCATATCTTTGCTTTATAGCGACACTCAAAACATCCAGACTTCATGTAGTTCCATATTCGAACCACCAACAGTTCCTTCACGACACGATTAAAGAACTCCATAACGGCGGCATGGAGTATCGAAAGATTGCTGAACAGTTAAGAGTGGGTATGATTTAAACATGAAATGAAGGTACGTCGTAAAAAAATATTTTGTCATATACATTTATTTATTTCATAGATATCTATACTATATTGTTTTGTTTATTCTTTATAAAATCACCAATGGTTTCGACTACGTATTCGATATGGGCATGAGTTAGTTCAGGATAAACGCCTGTCCAGAATGTACGATGTACAACTACGTCAGAATTGGTTAACGGCCCGCTAACTTTGAAATTTCTTCCTTTCATATATGGTTGTCTCACAAGATTGCCGCCAAACAGAAGCCGAGTGCCAATTTTCCGCTCATTTAGGTGTATAACCAGTTCATCGCGGGTGAAGGGTACATCTGAGCGCAAAGTTAGCGGAAAACCAAACCATGATGGCTGTGTCCCGGGTGTGGCTTCCGGTAATATAAAAAAGTCTTCCAGCGGGTTCAGCCCATTCTTGAGCAAGCTGAAATTTGCGTTTCGCGTGGCGATAAACTCCGGAAGGTGATCTAGTTGCGCCAACCCAATCGCTGCCTGCATGTCGGTTATTTTGAGATTAAACCCCAGATGAGAATAAATATATTTGTGATCATACCCTTTCGGCAGGTCGCCCAGCTGCCATCCAAAACGTTTATTGCAGGTATTGTCCTTTCCAGGTTCACAGTAGCAATCACGCCCCCAGTCCCGAAACGATTCCATAGCCTTTGCAATGTGATTGTTGTCAGTAAAAACTGCCCCACCTTCCCCCATAGTAATATGGTGCGCGGGATAAAAACTCACGGTTGCGAGATCCCCAAAGGTTCCCACCATATTGTTGTTGTAGGTTG
>CAZHBA010000054.1:0-13233 GCA_964530225.1 uncultured Rhodospirillaceae bacterium
ACTACGCACACCCGGACGAAATTGTGATTGTCACACCGGCCGCGCGCTAGAATTCAAAAAAGTCCCGGCACCTTCGTTCCTATGCCCTACGCCGCGAACCTCGAACAACTGGCGCTACTGCAGACCGGCGACATCGTAACCGCCGTTAAAAACATCACCTATCGTGGCTGATGGCATAAAACACTATCAATTTATAGCGGCGTTATAGTTTATTGCCGAAAGCGAAAATCTGTTGGCGCGATTCGCAACAACGATTCACAACTACGGCTATACAATTCACCCGAGACGCCCGTAGGGAACTAGAGCATGCCGATCACCATTCTGATGCCGGCCCTGTCGCCAACCATGACCGAAGGCAACCTTGCGCGCTGGTTGAAGAACGAAGGCGATAGCGTATCCCCAGGCGACATCATTGCCGAAATCGAAACTGACAAGGCGACGATGGAAGTCGAGTCGGTCGACGAGGGGGTGCTGGGCAAGATACTGGTCGCCGAAGGTGCCGAAGAGATCGCCGTCAACACTCCCATTGCGGTGTTGCTGGAGGAGGGCGAAGACAGCGGCGCTCTCGTCAGCTTCGAAACCGCCGCCGCATCGGCCGCGGCACCGCCGGTGCTGGAACCGGCACCAGCCGTGGCACCGGCGTTGCAGCCCGCAACTGCTTCCGCGGCCCCGACGGAAGAACGTGTTCTCGCTAGCCCCTTGGCCCGGCGCATGGCCAAGCAGCAAGGTGTCGATTTGGCGGCGGTCAATGGAACCGGCTTCGACGGGCGCATCGTCAAAGCCGACATCGAAGCTTATGCCGGTGGCGCACCGGTGGTAGCGTCCGTAGAGGCACTCGCGGCAACCATCGCTGGCGAAACGTCATACGATCTCGTTCCCGCTAACAACATCCGCAAGGTGGTGGCGCGCCGTCTCACAAAATCCAAACAGCAGGTGCCGCATTTTTATTTGACAGTAGACTGCACGATCGACGAGTTACTGAAAGTGCGCACCGACCTCAACGCCCGCGCCAAAGACGGCGAATTCAAAATCTCGATCAATGACATGGTCATCAAGGCCGCCGCGGTCGCCCTGATGCAGGTACCGGCGGCGAACGCTTCGTGGTCGGACGAAGGTATCAAGCAGTACAAGCAGGCCGATATCTCGGTCGCCGTAGCCATCGATAACGGCTTGATTACGCCGATTGTACGCAATGCCAATGGCAAGGGTATACTCGCCATATCCAATGAAATGCGAGATCTGTTGGTGCGGGCGCGCGAGGGTGTGTTGGCACCGGAAGAGTTCCAAGGTGGCACCTTCTCTATCTCCAATCTCGGTATGTACGGCGTCAAGGATTTCCAGGCGGTAATCAACCCGCCACAGGGCTGTATTCTGGCAATTGGCATCGGCGAACAGCGGCCCGTCGTCAAGGACGGCGCACTGGCCATTGCCACGGTTATGTCGTGCACCTTGTCGGTCGACCACCGCGTCGTCGACGGCGCGGTCGGCGCGGAATTTCTCGCTGCCTTTAAGTTGTTGATCGAAGGCCCACTCGGACTGCTGCTGTAGCAAATCCGGTCCGACTGAGGAGGTCGTTTTGGCAGACAATAAATTCGATCTCATCATCGTCGGTGGCGGGCCTGGTGGCTATGTGGCGGCCATCCGCGCCGCGCAACTGGGCCTGAAGGCCGCGGTTGTCGAGGCCAACCATCTGGGCGGCATTTGCCTCAACTGGGGCTGCATTCCAGCCAAGGCGCTGTTGCGCTCGGCGGAGATCTACAACTACATTCAGCACGCCGACACGTTCGGCCTATCGGTTACCGGGGTGTCGTTCGACCTGCAGAAGATCGTCGAGCGGTCGCGCGCAGTATCCAAACAGCTCAACCAGGGCGTCGGCTACCTATTGAAGAAGAACAAAGTCGAGGTGATCGACGGCTGGGGCAAGTTGGCTGGTGGCAGGGCTGACGCGCGCAAGCTCACGGTCGAGAAGGACGGCAAGAAGGTCGCCGACCTGGAAGCCAGGAATATCATCCTGGCAACCGGCGCGCGGGCGCGCCAGTTGCCGGGACTGGAGGCCGCTGGCAAACTGGTCTGGACCTACCGCGAAGCCATGGTGCCCAACATCATGCCGGAATCGCTGCTGGTTGTCGGTTCCGGCGCCATTGGCATCGAGTTCGCCTCGTTCTACCGCGTGCTTGGCGCTGAGGTGACGGTGGTCGAAGTGCTTGACCGGGTACTGCCGGTGGAAGACGAAGAAATCTCAGGTCTCGCCCGTAAGGCGTTCGAGAAGCAAGGCATGACCATCCTCACTGGCGCTAACGTGGCGGCGCTGAAGGTGGGCAAGGACAATGTCACCGCTACAATAGAATCAAATGGCAAGAAAACCGAGTTGACAGTCGACCGCGTCATTACGGCGGTCGGCATCGTCGGCAATGTCGAAGGTGTTGGCCTTGAAGACACTAAAATAAAGGTCGACCGCGCCCATGTTGTTATCGATGAATGGGGCGCTACCGGCGAGCCCGGCGTATGGGCGATCGGTGATCTGACCGGGCCACCGTGGTTGGCCCACAAGGCTGAGCATGAAGGCGTTATTTGCGTCGAAAAGATCGCCGACGTTAAAGGATTACACCCGCTCGACACCTCACGCATCCCCAGTTGCATCTATTGCCAGCCGCAGATTGCCTCGATCGGCTGGACCGAGACGGTGGCGAAGGAGCAAGGGCGCAAGGTGCGCGTCGGCCGCTTTCCGTTTCAAGGAAATGGTAAGGCGATTGCGTTAGGGGAGCCCGAAGGGCTGGTCAAAACCGTGTTTGACGCCATTACGGGCGAATTATTGGGCGCGCACATGATTGGCGCTGAGGTCACTGAACTGATCCAGGGCTACGGTATCGCTAAGACCCTGGAGACCACCGAAGAGGAGTTGATGCGTGCGGTTTTCCCCCATCCGACGCTCAGCGAAATGATGCACGAGTCGGTGCTTGACGCTTACGGCCGCGCTATCCACTTTTAGACGATGATCTCCTCTTCCCCGACAGACCGCGCCTCCGCAGTGGCCCAGCGCCATCCGGAAAAGCGTAACCGGCCGGATAATCCAATCCAGCGTAAGCCTGCGTGGATTAGGGTCAAGGCGCCGACCAGCCCGGCCTATCACGAAACCCACAAGCTCATGCGTAATCTCAATCTGGTCACCGTGTGCGAAGAGGCGGCGTGCCCCAATATTGGCGAGTGTTGGGCCAAGAAGCATACCGCCATAATGATCATGGGCGACACCTGTACTCGCGCTTGCGCGTTCTGTAATGTCGCCACCGGCACGCCGAAACCCCTTGAAGCGGACGAGCCGGCCAATGTCGGCCTCTCGGTCGCGACGCTGGGGCTTGAGCATGTGGTCGTCACCTCGGTCAACCGCGACGACTTAGGCGATGGTGGGGCAGGGCACTTCGCCCAGGTCGTGCAGTCGATCCGCGCTGCCGCGCCCGACACCACTATCGAAATCTTGACGCCCGACTTTAAAGACAAGCCGAGCGCCATCAAGACCATCGCTGCCAACCCGCCGGATGTGTTCAACCATAATGTGGAGACTGTGCCGCGGCTCTATCCGACGATCCGGCCGGGCGCGCGCTATTTCACCAGCCTTAATCTGCTCTGCGGCGTCAAACGTCACCTGCCGCAAATATTTACCAAGTCGGGTCTGATGGTAGGTCTTGGAGAAACCCGTGAAGAGGTGGGGCAGGTGATGGACGATCTGCGCGCCGCCGACGTTGATTTCCTCACCATCGGCCAATACCTGCAACCGACGCCCAAACACGCGCCCATCGACTACTTCGTCACTCCCGACGAGTTCAAGGGTTATGCCGCGATGGCCCGCGGCAAAGGTTTTCTGCTGGTCTCAACTACGCCATTGACCCGGTCGAGCTATCATGCCGGCGACGACTTCGCCAAGCTGCGCGCCGCCCGCGATGCTAAGCTGGCGACCGTCAAATAAAGCCCAACGGCGGTTAAGACGTGCCCACACATAAGGAAGTCAGGGTTGTTTCGCACAGCCCGCAGCAGCTCTACGGGCTGGTTGCCGACATTGAAAAGTACCCAGATTTTCTGCCCTGGTGCGTCGCCGCGCGCATCTGTCAGCGCGAGCCGACGGCGGACGGCGAACTGATCACCGTCGACATGGTGCTTGGCTTTAAGATGTTCCGCGAAAAGGTCACCTCCAAGGTCACCCTGCATCCCCCCGACAATACCGCGGCCGACGGCAGCAACCATGGCCGCATCGATGTGGAGTATGTCGAGGGACCATTGAAGTATCTACAGAATCACTGGGTGTTCGTACCAGCCGACGGTGGCGGCTGCGAGATCGACTTTTTCGTCGACTTCGAATTCCATTCGCGGCTGTTGCAGAAGATTGTCGGCGCGCTGTTTCACGAAGCCGTCAGCCGCATGGTCGCTGCCTTCGAACGCCGCGCCACGGTGCTGTACGGGTCGGTGGGAGAGTAGGTCGCGCCACGGCGCTGTAGGAGCCGGCGAAGCAGTAAAAAAGTCGACGCCTTCGCCGTCCCGCATGCCAATATCGGTCGTCAGCGAATTGCTGAAGACGAGCAAGGGGTTTCCTTAGCGGCCGTCGAGCTGGTAATGAAAGGTGATGCCGTTAAGCGTAATGTCCATGTGCGGGTAACTTTTCGGTCAGGGTTACTGTTATTGGTGGCAACCTACGGGAACGTTCTGCTGGCTCCAAACGCCGGCTCCCAATTAACTAATAGAAATTGCCGCAACGGTCGCTGCGCCCTGACGCCGCACCGCGGTGATCTTCTGCCCTTCAAAAGGGTAATTTTCACCCCGCTTGCACCAACCCTCGAACCATCGATATCGCTGTCTGCACTGTGGCGTCGCGGATAGCGGCGCGGTTGCCGGGGAAGACCTCGCGATGATGCACGGTTGGGCGGCCACGGCCGGCGCAGGCGAAATGGACCAGGCCGACCGGCTTGTCAGCAGAGCCGCCCCCGGGACCGGCGACGCCGGTCACCGCCACAGTGACATCGGCCATCGAGCGCGCCAATGCGCCCTCGGCCATGGCGCGGGCGACTTGTTCGCTAACCGCACCGTGCAGGGCGGTCAACATGGCAGATACGCCCACCAGCTCGGTCTTGGCTTCGTTGGAGTAGGTGACGAAGCCGCGGTCGACCACGTCGGACGAGCCGGCAATTTCGGTCAGGCAGCCGATAATCAAGCCGCCGGTGCACGATTCCGCAGTAGCCAGCTTGATATCGCCGCGGCGGCATAGCTCGAGCAGTTCGGCGGCGTCGCAGAGCAATTGGGCATCGAACATGGGCGTTATCCAAACATGGAGGTTAGATTAGGCAGGGTCGGCTCGAGCCCAAGCCATACTGCAATCATCAGGGTTAGCATACCGGCGTAAACCCCGGCGACGATATCATCGAGCATGATGCCCAGGCCGCCAGGTGCGCGTTCGGCAGGACCGCAGGGCCACGGCTTGGTGATATCGGCGAAACGAAACAGTATGAAGGCGACCACATAATAGCGCCAGTCGAGCGCCACCGGCATGATCGCTAGCCACTGGCCAGCGAATTCGTCGATGACGACGTTGCCCGGATCTTCGCGTCCGATGGCGCGGCTGTAGCGGCCGCTGGCCCACACACCACCGACGAAGGCCAGCAGAATCGCCAACGACAGCAACCACGGTCCGCCGACGATATGCAGCGCGGCGGCGCAGGGCAGGGCGATGAGCGAGCTCCAGGTGCCCGGCGCGATTGGTAGATTGCCGCTGCCACCGCCCGTGGCGATGAAGGAAACCAAAGGAGAGGGCTTGCCGGTTGCCGCCATATCGTCGTCTCGCTCGCTCGGTTTTCAAAAGCCGCTATTGGCCGGAAGCGTCAGTGTCGTCGTTGCCTGCACGGCGATGCCTTCGCCACGGCCAGTGAAGCCGAGGCCCTCGGTTGTCGTCGCCTTGATGGAGACCCGCTCCGACCCGAGGCCAAGCATACCGGCGAGGCTGGCTACCATGGCAGCGCGGTGGGGCGATAGCTTCGGGCGATCGCAGATCACGGTGACATCGAGATGGGCGATCCGCCCCCCGCGTGCCGCCATAAGCTCGACCGCATGTAGCACAATCTGCCGGGAGTCCGCATCAAGCCACTTTGGATCGTTGGGCGGAAAATATTCGCCAACATCGCCGGCGCCGAGCGCCCCAAGTATGGCATCGGTGACGGCGTGGAGTACGACATCGGAATCGGAATGGCCGATCAGGCCCTGATCATAAGGGATCGTTATGCCAGCCAGCCGCACGCCTTCGCCCGGCCCGAGGCGGTGGACGTCGAAGCCCGAGCCGACGCGTGTTTCGTTTTCCGCTGCCAGCCAGCGACCGGCGCGCATTAGGTCGTCCTCGCTGGTGATCTTGATGTTTTCCTCCGCTCCGTCGACCTGGGACACCGGAATACCGGCGGCCTCGACCACAGCGGCATCGTCGGTGTAACTAGTGGCTGCCGCTTGGTGGGCCTCTAAGATAGCGTCGAAGCGAAAGCCCTGGGGTGTTTGCGCTCGCCACAGACCGGCGCGGTCTACGGTTGCTGATACAACGCCACCGAAACTTCGCTTGAGGGTGTCGCTGACCGGTAATGCTGGAATGGCTGCCGGAGCATCGTCGAGGGCAGTGACAACGCGTTCGATCAAGGCCGGGGGGACGATGGGGCGCGCACCGTCGTGGATCAGTACCTTGGCGGGCTCTAATTCGACGATAGCGTTCAACCCGTTACGCACCGAATCCTGCCGGGTTTCGCCACCTTCGACAGGAACGGGAAGGTCGAAATCCGCCAGCGCCTCGCCATATAGCGCCGCGTCTTCGCGGTTAAAGACGATTTGCACCCGGTCGATCGCGGGATGGACCAAAAACGAACACACGCTCCACCGCAGGACCGGATTACCTGCCAGTTTACGGTATTGCTTGGGCCGGTCGCCGGACAGGCGCTGGCCCCGACCGGCGGCGACAATCAATGCAATGGTGGTGTCCACGCTTGGCAAACCGTGAGTTGATGCGGGAGCGGCACCGTAACGATGCGCCGGAACCTTGCCAAGGTGCGGGGCGAAAACGGCAAACATTCTGTTGTGCGCCGCACAATAATTATGTAGAGTTGCATAGTTTTTATGCACATATACTAGCTGCCTAATAAATGAGCATAACCGAACCCTTGTCCATCGGCGGTGTAACCACACCAAATCGGGTGTTTCTGGCGCCCCTATCTGGTGTTAGCGATCAGCCGTTTCGCCGCCTAGTGCGCCGCTATAACGCCGGCCTGGTGTTTTCCGAGATGGTGGCAAGCCGCGAAATGCTGCACAAGTCCCGCCAGTCGGAGCGTAAATCGCGGATCTTCGGCGAGATTGGCCCTATCGCCGTGCAATTGGCCGGCACCGAAGCCGATATAATGGCCGAGGCCGCTCGAGTGGTCGCTGGTCGGGGCGCGCAAATCATCGATATCAACTTCGGCTGCCCGGCTAAAAAAATCGTCCGTAAGGCCACGGGCTCGGCGCTGATGCGTGAAGTCCCGCTGGCAACGGCGATTATGAAAGCGGTAGTCGATGCGGTTGATGTACCGGTCACCGTCAAGATGCGCACCGGCTGGGACGACGACAGCCGCAACGCACCGGAGCTGGCTCACATCGCCGAAGATGTCGGGGTCCGGATGGTGACCGTCCACGGCCGCACCCGCTGTCAGCTCTACACCGGCGTAGCCGATTGGTCGTTCATCCGGACAGTCAAAGACGCGATCGGCATTCCGGTCATCGCCAACGGCGATATTCGTAGCTGCGCCAACGCTGCCGACTGCCTGGCGGCATCGGGCGCCGACGGGGTTATGATCGGGCGTGCGGCCCAGGGCCGGCCCTGGTTCCTGGGCCAAGTTGCACAATTCCTTGCGACCAGCAGCCATGTTGCCGATCCATCACCGGCGGAAGTTCAGCGAATCGCCAAAGCACACTTTGCCGAAATGCTGAGCTTTTACGGTCTCGATACCGGTATCCGCATCGCACGTAAACATATGGGCTGGTACGCCGCCGGTCTGCCCGGCGCCAACGCGTTTCGCGATCTGGTCAACAATACGTTGGACCCAGCGGTGGTGGAGGCGGCAATACGCCGTTTCTTTGGCCCAGACACCGATATGACAACCGTCGTAACGGCTACTGCATGAATTATACCTCCAGTCAAGCGAAACCGGGCAACCTGTCGAATGCCATCGATCCCGAATCGCTGTTGAATTCGCTCGGCGAGGCGGTCGTAGCCGTCGCCGCCGATAACCGCATTCGCTTCGTCAATCACGCCGGCGAGCAATTGCTTGGCGCCGGTGCGCTACTGCTGAACGGCCAGTTTCTCGAAGAACTGATTCCGACCGACACACCGTTAATTTCCATTGTCGAACAGTGCCGCAGAACCGGCGCCTCGGTGGCCGAGTCCGAGGTGCATCTGGAAAGTCCGAGGATCGGCGCCCACGAAGTCGATGTGCGTGCCACCAATTGGTCTAAAGACCCCGACGTCGTCATCCTAACCCTTCAGGAACGTTCGATCGCGCGACAGATCGATCGTCAACGGTTTCAACGGGGTGCCGCCCGGTCAGTGACGGCAATGGCGGCCATGCTGGCGCACGAAGTCAAAAACCCACTATCTGGCATTCGTGGTGCGGCGCAACTATTGGAAGACGCGATCGACGGCGACGACCGGCAATTAACCCAGCTTATTTGTGACGAGACCGACCGCATCGTCACCTTGGTCAATCGCATGGATTCTTTTTCTGACGATCGGCCGCCGGAGCGCGAGGCGGTTAATATTCACGAGGTCCTCGACCATGTTTGCCGCCTGGCGGAAAACGGCTTCGCCCGTCATCTGATGATATCCGAGTTGTACGATCCCTCGCTGCCGCCGGTCTATGGCAGCCGCGACCAACTGGTGCAGGCCTTCCTTAATCTCATCAAGAACGCCGCCGAAGCCGCACCTGAAACTGGGGGCGAGATTCAATTATTGACGCGCTACCGCCACGGTACCCGGCTGGCGGTGCCCGGCGGTAATAAACAAGTCGATCTGCCGATGGAAATTACGGTGCGCGACAATGGGGCAGGGATACCCGATGACCTCAAAGCCATCTTGTTCGACCCCTTTGTCACGACAAAGCAAAACGGCACCGGCCTGGGCCTCGCGCTGGTGGCGAAGATTATCGACGATCATGGCGGCATGATCGACGCGGACTCAGGCCCGCGACGCACCGAGTTTCGTATCCTGCTTCCCATACAACCCAAAGTTAGAGAGGCCGGTACATGAGCGCGGCCACCATTTTGATCGCCGACGATGATCAAGGAATCAGAACGGTTTTGAGCCAGGCCCTGGGCCGTTTGGGCCACGACGTACGCACCACCAGCACGGCCGCTAATTTATGGAGTTGGATTGCCGACGGTGAAGGCGATCTGGTCATCACTGATGTGGTTATGCCGGACGAAAACGGCCTCGATATGGTGCCGCGTATTCGCAAGCTGCGGCCCGATTTGCGCATTATCGTCATGAGCGCCCAAAACACATTGCTCACGGCGGTGCGCGCGACCGAGCGCGGCGCCTTCGAATATCTACCCAAGCCCTTTGACCTGAAGGAGTTGATCGAGGTTGTTCAACGTGCGCTGACTTCGCCGAAGGAAACCGCATCGCCCGCAGCCGACAAACACGACTTTGACGACGGGGAAAAACTACCGCTGATCGGCCGGTCGCCGGCAATGCAGGAGATCTACCGCGTTCTGGCGCGGCTGATGGGCACCGACCTGACGGTCATGATTACCGGCGAATCGGGTACCGGTAAAGAGTTGGTCGCCCGTGCGCTGCATGATTACGGCAAACGCAGCTACGGCCCCTTCATAGCCATCAACATGGCGGCGATCCCGCGCGAACTGATCGAAAGTGAGCTGTTCGGCCATGAGAAAGGGGCGTTTACCGGCGCCGCCAACCGTTATGCTGGCCGCTTCGAGCAGGCTGAAGGCGGCACACTGTTCCTCGATGAGATCGGTGACATGCCGGTCGAAGCCCAGACTAGGCTGCTGCGCGTCCTACAAGAAGGCGAATACACCACGGTCGGTGGCCGTGCGCCGATATCCGCCAACGTGCGCATTATCGCCGCCACACACCGGGATTTGCGCACCTCGGTGCGCCAAGGCCTGTTTCGTGAAGACCTCTATTACCGCCTCAACGTGGTGCCATTGCGTATTCCACCGCTACGCGAGCGCAGCGAGGACATACCGGAACTGGTTGCCCATTTCCTTACGCGGACAGCCAACGACACGTTGCCTTCCAAGAGCATCGAGCCGCAGGCGATGGAACGTCTGCAACGCTACCGCTGGCCGGGCAACGTCCGCGAGTTGGAAAACCTGATCCAACGCCTCGCTGCACTCTATAGTCAGCAGGTCATTGATGTTCGCATGATCGAGGCCGAACTTGCCGATACCTCGGCGTTGGGTCAAACCAACGACGCCGGGGACAACCAAACGCTGAACGATTCGGTCGAACGTCATTTGCGGGAGTTCTTTACGGCGGAGAGTGGTGGATTGCCGAAACCGGGGTTGTATGCCCGTGCGCTACGCGAGTTCGAAAAACCTTTAATACGGCTCACCCTGGAGGCCACAGGCGGCAATCAAATCAAGGCCGCCGCATTACTGGGCGTTAACCGTAATACACTACGTAAGAAAATCCGTGAGTTAGACATCGAGGTGGTGCGCAGCGTAAAATAGCGCAAGACGCCTTTTCGACCGGGAATACCGCTAGCCTGTGGCTAGATTGTTCTCATTAGCCTTGCCCGGTAGGCTGTGAAACGCCGTAGGATGGGTGTGGATAGCGAACAAGCGCCAAGATCCGGTAGCAACGTTAGCATCAGTGCTGATGACTCCGCTGAATTCTCCGACGGCGTGGGCGGTCGTGAGCCAATGATGTTGCGGTTGCTCGGCAAGTGGTTGAGCAGCGGGGCACTGGGTCGCCGCCTCTCGATTGCACTGATGATCGCTGCAGCGCTAGCCGGTGCTGCGACCTTCTTCGCCATTACCAATGTCTCTCGGTTTGGGGTCACCCAAGAAACCGTCCTGGTTCTGATCTTTGTTGATCTTGCGCTTGTATTGTTGTTGGGCGTGACGATTGCATGGGTGCTGGTCCGTCTATGGACGCAACGTCGCGCCGGTTCCGTCGGTGCACGCCTGCATATCAAACTGGTATCGCTGTTTGCTTTGGTCGCAGTTCTACCGGCGATCATTGTAGTGATTTTGGCAGCGTTGATTTTCAATACCCAGGTACAAGCGTGGTTTAACGACCGGGTCCGCACCGCCGTCGAAAACTCGGTCCTAGTCGCCGATGCTTATTTGACCGAACATAAACGTGCAATCTCTGCCGACGCCACAGCCATGGCGGACGACTTAAACCGCTCGTGGTCACGCTTTTCTGCAGACCTACCTCGGATGCAACGAACAGTCGAAATTCAAGCAGCTATTCGCTCTCTACCGGAAGCCATCGTGTTCGATTCGACAGGCCGGATTATTGCCCGGGCTGGTCTGACCGCAGCCCTCGAAATCGAACAGCCGCCGGCGTCAGCAATCGAACAGGCCGAGAGTGGTGATATCGTCATTCTGACCAGCGAGTCCGGAGACCGGGTCCGCGCCTTGGTCAGACTCGATATTAGCCCGCGCGCGTATCTATATGCTGGCCGTTTTATAGATCCCAACGTTTTGCGTTACGTCGGCCGCACGCGGCAGGCGGCACAAGCGTACGGAGAACGCGAAGCGTTACGAACCAGCTTACTTTTACAGTTCGCCACTATTTTTGTCATTGTCACCTTGTTGCTGCTGCTCATCGCCGTTGGTGTTGGACTTGGGTTTGCCAATCAAATGACGCGGCCCATCGCACGCCTTGTGCGCGGCGCCGAACTTGTGCGGTCGGGCAATCTTGGGGTGCGGATCGAAGGCGACGAGGGTACAGACGAATTCGGTATGCTGACTCGGGCGTTCAACCGCATGACGCGCCAACTTGACGAGCAGCGTAGCGAACTCATTGAAGCTAACCGCCAGCTGGAAGATCGCAGGCGCTTTACCGAGGCCGTGTTGGCAGGGGTGTCGGCCGGTGTCGTCGGACTTGACCGAGAAGGCCGCATCAATCTACCCAACCGTTCCGCGACCGCGCTCTTAAATGCGGAGATCGGCGATTTAGCTGGACGGTTACTAGCTGACGCTGTCCCCGAAATGGCATCAACGATTGCACGCGCCGTTGCGAATCCGGATCGCCTGGTTGAAGACGATGTCGCCCTAAATATTGGTGACGAAAGCCGCACCTTGCATGTGCGAATTGCCGCCGAGCGCGACAACAGAAATCAGGTGATTGGATTTGTCGCTACCTTCGACGATATGACCGAACTGTTGTCGGCTCAGCGAAAAGCAGCGTGGGCTGATGTCGCCCGGCGCATCGCCCATGAAATCAAAAATCCGTTGACGCCAATACAGTTATCCGCGGAACGGCTGAGGCGGAAATACGGCGACGAGATTACCTCGGACCGTGAGACTTTTGAGCAGTGCACTGAGACGATCGTCCGCCAAGTCAGCGATATTGGACGGATGGTCGATGAATTTTCCGCATTTGCCAGAATGCCAAACCCGGTTATTGCCGATGCTAATCTGGTGGCGATTTGCCGTAATGCGGTTATTCTACAGCAAACCGCCCATCCCGATATTCAAATCGACACCATGTTTCCCCGCGACGTGGTTACGGTTGCATGCGACGGGGGACTGCTAGCTCAGGCACTTACCAATTTATTGCGCAACGCAATCGAGGCGATCGAAGGCCGCACCGAACCCTCCTATGGTGCGGCTTTACCCGATGGCGTGATCTCTGTTTCGTTAGAAGTCGGCGACGAAATGGTTCAAATCGTCGTCGAAGACAACGGTCGTGGCCTGCCCGAAACCCAACGCGACCGGCTAACCGAGCCCTACATCACTACACGGGCCAAGGGAACTGGACTGGGTTTGGCTATTGTGAAGCGCGTTATGGAACAGCATGGCGGCGATCTTCACCTGGACGACCGTGTGAAAAAAAATACAGACATCGCCAGCATATTGTCGTACAGCCGCGGGGCTAGTGTTAGCCTCGTACTGCCGATTAAAACCGAATCTGCTGAAGCCGCGGGTGATCAACTCCCGGCTTCAACCGCGTTAGCCGGCGGGTGATAGGGTCGCCATGGCAGATGATATCCT
>CAZHBA010000055.1:0-14969 GCA_964530225.1 uncultured Rhodospirillaceae bacterium
AAACCGCAGTTTTAAACAACTATTTTTGCAGTGCAACATAACTCGCCATTTGTTATACAAAATAGCACTGTCGCACGCGCCGTGTCCGGGCGCGAATCGAAAAACACCGCAAATATAAAGGATTGGCGAATGCCGGATCAACTAGCCAGCGAGGGCGGTTCGTCACCCAACGACGAGATGAGCGAAGCCATCGCCGATATCGCCGAGCGCAGCCAGCGTTTGGTCAGTAATTTCTTAGCCAATCAGGGGGCCAATCAGGGGTCCAATCAAGGTCCCCAGTTCGGTACCGCCGATCCCCTAAGCATCGGCAACGCGTTCCTTGAGTTGACCACCCGGATGATGGCCGATCCGGCCAAAATGATGGAAGCGCAAGTGGCGCTGTGGCAGGGCTATATGGAACTGTGGCAGTCGGCCGGCCAAAAAATGATGGGCCAGCCGGTGAAGCCGGTCGCCAGTCCTAACCGCGATGACCGCCGGTTTCGCGGCGAGGATTGGGAAGAGAATATCCTGTTTGACTATATCAAGCAGTCCTACCTACTGTCCGCCCGCTGGTTGCAAAATACCGTGCGCGACGTCGAAGGGCTGGAAGATAAGACGGCGAAGAAGGTCGATTTCTACACCACCCAGTTCGTCGATGCGATGGCGCCCTCGAACTTCGTCATGACCAATCCCAAGGTGCTGCGCGAGACCATCGACAGCCGGGGCGAAAATCTCGTTAAGGGACTACAGAATCTACTCGACGACCTGGAGCGTGGTGGCGGCCAACTGCGCATCCGCCAGACCGACGAGGGTGCCTTCGAACTGGGCCGCGACATCGCCCTAACACCGGGAAAGATCGTCTTCCAGACCGACCTGATGCAACTCATTCAGTACGAGCCGGTCACCGACAAGGTCGACAAACGCCCGCTGTTGATCATTCCGCCGTGGATCAACAAATATTACATTCTCGACCTGCAGCCGCAGAATTCGTTCATCAAATGGTGTATCGAACACGGACTGACCGTTTTTGTCGTCTCCTGGGTCAACCCGAACGAGAAACAGGCGCAAAAATCTTTCGAAGATTACATGCTCGAAGGACCGCTCACCGCCCTCGACGCCATCGAACAGGTGACCGGCGCCCGCGACGCTAATGTCATCGGGTACTGTCTGGGCGGCACCCTGCTCGCCAGTACCCTGGCCTACATGGCAGCGAAGGGCGACACGGGCTTCAAGAGTGCCACCTTCTTCACCGCGTTAGTCGATTTCGAAGACCCCGGTGATCTCGGCGTGTTCATCGACGAAGAGCAACTGGCGTCGCTGGAAGAGCGCATGAACGCCGACGGCTATCTCGACGGTGGCGCCATGGCCAATACCTTCAACATGCTGCGTGCCAACGATTTGATCTGGTCATTCGTGGTCAACAACTACCTGATGGGGCGCGACCCCTTCCCCTTCGATCTACTGTACTGGAACTCGGACTCAACCCGCATGCCAGCGGCGATGCACAGCTTCTATCTGCGCAACATGTACCAGGAGAATAAGCTGGTGCAGCCCGGCGGTATCGAACTGGACGGCGTGCCCATCGATCTGCGTCAAATCGATCTGCCGGCGTTCATCCTGTCGACCCGCGAAGATCACATTGCGCCGTGGACATCGACCTATGCAGCGACGCAGATATATCAGGGCCCGGTCAAATATTGCCTCGCCGGCTCGGGGCACATAGCCGGCGTGATCAATCCGCCGGTACCAGAGAAATACGGCTACTGGTCCAACAAAGAAAATCCGGCGGACCCCGAAGAGTGGTTCGCCGGAGCGGACGAAAGCCCCGGCTCGTGGTGGCCGGAATGGCGCAAGTGGGTCAAAAAATATGCCGGCGGTTCTATTCCTGCCTGGGTCCCCGGCGACGGCAAGTTAAAGGTAATCGAGGCCGCGCCCGGCAGCTACGCCTCGGCGCGCTTCGACGAGAAAGACTAGCGCCCATCGTTACCTGATTTCAGGTGAGCAGCGGCAAGTCTCTGGTATTCAGCCACCGCCTCCGGCCAGTAATCGTATTCGTCCTGACGAATATCGCGCAGCGGCTTCGCGGGTATGCCAGCCCACAGTTGGCCCGCTGTAACCACCTTGTCCGGTGCGACCACCGCGCCGGCGGCGACCATGGCACCGGTCTCGACAACGGCGCCATCGAGCACACAACTCTTCATGCCGATAAAGCAGCCCGACTGCAACGTGCAGGCATGGATCAACGACATATGGCCGATGGTAATGTCACTGCCGATCACGGTATGCATCGCTGGGCTACCGTCTTCGCGCGGACCGTTGATATGTATGACAGTGCCGTCCTGCACGTTAACCCGTTCGCCGATGCGGATATGGGCTTCGGCGTCGCCGCGGATAACGCAGTTATACCAGACGCTGGAACTGGCGCCGATATGGACATCGCCAATGACCGCGGCGGTGTCGGCGATGAATACGTCATCGGCAATGGTCGGTATGATGCCGAGATAGGATTTGACCGGACCGGACATGGTTGCCTCAATTCGTGTTCGAATAATCATTGTTTTACGGGAACAGAGGTTCCTGTTCCAATCCCGTCGTCTCAGCAATATCGAACATCAGGTTCATATTCTGGATCGCCTGGCCGCTAGAGCCCTTGACCAGATTATCGATCACGGTGACGAGGATCGCCCGGCCGGGGATGCGGTCGGCAAAAACACCGGTAACGGCGAAATTCGATCCACGCACATGGCGGGTCGCCGGAGTGCTGCCTGCTGGCACCACCCGCACGAACAGTTCCTCCGAATAACGATCGACCAAAGTCTGCCGCAGATCGTCGGCGCTGGCGCCGTTGACCAGGCGCACATAGGACGTCACCAGTTCGCCCCGGTTCATGGGTATTAGATGGGGCGTGAAATTCACGGTCACCAGCTGGCCGGCAAGCTTGCCGATTTCTTGTTCGATTTCCGGTGCATGGCGGTGGTGAGCCACGCCATAGGGGTGAATACCCTCGGCGACCTCGGCAAAAAGCGAGGTTTCCTTGAGCGACCGCCCCGCGCCGGTGACACCAGACTTGGCATCGATGACGATGTCGTCGACATCGATTTGCTTGGCCGCGACCAGAGGTAACAGCTGCAGCAGCGCGGCGGTCGGATAGCACCCCGGACAGGCAATAAGCCGGTTGCCGGCAATACGCCCACGGTTAAATTCGGTGAGCCCATAGACTGCCTCGGGCTGCAACGCCGGGGCGTAATGTTCGTGGCCGTACCACTCAGCGTATGTATCGACATCTTCGAGGCGGAAATCGGCCGACAGATCGACCACTTTGAGATCGCTCGGCAGTTCGCGGACGATTTCTTGCGTGGTACCGTGGGGAAGTGCACAAAACGCCACATCGATGCCGTCCCACGTCGCATCCTCGGTCTTGATTAGCGTCGGCAGGTCGTTGCCAGTGAGATGGGGGAACGCTGCGTCGTAGGATTTGCCGGCGTGGGAGTTCGCTGTCAACAGCGCAATCGAGGCATTCGGATGGCGCACCAGCAGGCGCACGAGCTCGACGCCGGTATAGCCGCTTGCGCCCAGAATGCCGATCCTGAGCTGATTGCTTGCCAGAGGTTTACTCGATTGCGCCACCATGGCGGGCACTCCTGAAAAGTTGAAATCAAAACCGCGACAATGTGCACCGCATGTGGTGCTTACTAGGGCAAAGCAGTTGTTTCGCGCAACCGCAGAGTAATATTTAAGCTTTATAGTTGCAGCGGGCTGGCGGGTACGCCGGCCACGGTGACTCCATCGGAAACATCGGTGGTGACAGTCACACCGGCGCCACCCAGCGAGCGCTCGCCATAGGTTACATCTCCGGCTACATGAACGCCCGAACCGATCTGCAGTCCATTGGCGAGATTGCCATCGTGGTCGATGGTGCAGGCGGTATCCGCGTTTGTCGTTGTCATGATTCGTTTCCTGTTGAAAGTTGCCATGATTCGTTTCCTGTTGAAATATGCAGTCTTAAAATGGCTGACCGGATATCCGCCGTGAGAAAGTTTTATAAGGCTCTTCTTGTTTTGGTGTTTGTTGCCTTGCTTGCAGGCAACTCTATCGCGTCTGCAGAACCTATCTACCATGAAACCGCCTACCCAGACGGTGAGGGCGCGTTCCCTGTCGTGATCGCACTGCATACAAGCGGGGGATTTAAAACCGTTAAAAAGCAAATCAGAAAATATATGGACGTTGGATATGCCGTTTATGCCCTGATTTTTTTAGACGATACGGGATCACAAAAAGCAACCGCTTTGAGACATGGACCGCCTACAGGAAGCAGATTGAAGCTGAACTGATCGAAATCATCGAGGTGATCAAAAAGGACCCCAAAGCTGATGCAAAGAACATCTTCGCGGTGGGTTTCTCAAATGGCGGCTACTGGGCGAGCTTTCTAGCCGCTCGCAATCATGTAAATGCAGGCGCATCTCATTATGGAGTTTGGCGGTGGCCAACCAGCAGTGGCTGGAATGGATACCCCGCTAACTATTTTTACAGTGACAGTAATCCAGTTCTCGCGATCCACGGCGATAACGATTCTGTGCAAAAACCCCATTTTGTTTACCCGCAACTAGAGGCTGTTGAGGGGAAAAGTCCAAAGTTTCGAAAACACATTTTTGGCGATGCGGGGCATAGCTGGGATTGCGAGCCATGCCGTAAAGATGGCTACGATCACGAAGCGACCCAACAAGCTCTTAAAATAACCCTGGAGTTCTTCGCGACGAACAAGCGGTAACCGAAGCCTTATTCCTCATTAGCGAGCTAAAATGTGCGTTTTGGGCTTCTAATGTGCGCCCTTAGTACGGCAGGTTTTTTGCAGACTACGACAGCGAGATATAACACGCTGTGCGCTAGATATACGTTGGCGATGATGGGCTTTTGCACTTTGCAAGAGGTGTACGCACACCAAAATAGGTATCACGGTTTAGGATTTTCTGGCGACGGTTCTGCTACGTGGCGTGTGTGCTCACGCTATCACACCATACAGCCCAACTGTTGTGAAAGAACTGTGAAACGGTGGGCGCCACGGCTCTTGAAATTGTTTATTTTTGTGAATATTTTGTGAAGGTAAAAAAAGTGGTTACAAAACGTAACCCCTTGTTTCTGAAAAATCTTTCGCAGCTTGGTAGCTAACGTTCTGAGAACTGACTGTCCTTTCAGTACTTTGCTCTCTTTAGTGTGCTGATTGTAAACTTGTAAGTCACGCCCTCAGGGTGAATGTATCTGGACAATCAATTAAATCGTCTTTGTATTGTTTTACCCAATCGATCATTTTTGATATGCCTTGTTCGAAGCTAATTTCTTGTTTCCACCCCAACTCTTTTTTAATTTTCTGACTGTCAATCCAATACTTCCGATCTTCTCCGACCCTACCTTGTCGGAATTCTATATATTCATCAGGATTTTTCTTCATTTGTTTACATATCTCTAGAACGATACCGTGCATGGATATGGGTTCATCGGGCCCAACGTTGAATGTATCACCTATGCGCCCCTTATTAATTACTAACTCTAAAGCCGTGTTTAAATCGTCTACATACATAAAAGATTTTTCTGCAACGCCACCACCTTCAAGTGGAAACGGCTTATCATGCAAATAATACAAAATGGCTTTTGGAATTATCCGGTAAACGTATTGACCTGCACCGTAACAGTTAGATGGTCGGATAATATTCATTGCAAAGCCATCGGCGGCATACAGGGTATTAAGATGCATATCTGTTGCTAGCTTCGAAACGGCATAAGGACTGGTTGGGTTTGGAATATCATATTCTTTGGCGGGCTTCGTTAACGTGGGCCCGTACATCTCTGACGTTCCTATTTGAACAAACCTCTTAAGGTATTGTGATTGCTTCAGATGTTCGACTATTTTAACAACAGCTAGACAATTAGTGTTATAAAAAAGATCTGAATCCTTCCAGGAGTTAGCGTATGCTAGTGCCGCATAATTAATTACTATGTCTGGCTTAAATTCATCAAACATTTGAAAAAGACGATTTTGTTCAAATACGATGTGGATTTGGTGATATTCATACCTCTCGTCGTCAACGCCCACATTTAAAGAAAAACACGGCGGTAAACGAGGGTTCCTGCCAACAGCCACTACTCTCTCATAGCCTGCTTCTAGACAATGCTTTGCCATATGGTTCGCAAAAACACCGCCGGCACCCAAAATTACCACTCTACTCATTTATTGCTCCGATACCGATATTGTTGAAATGGGTTTGAATGTGCCCAGCGGCAATGTGCATTGCCGGGTAGGGCCAGTGCAAGCCTCAATATTTCGTTGGTCGGTACAATATTACCGCAATAGTAACCCTTTTAGAAAAAACACTATTTGTTCGGTTATCGTTTTGAAAACTGAAAGCTTCGGCGTGCCTTGGCTTTGCCGTATTTTTTACGCTCGACGACGCGGGAATCGCGGGTCAGCATGCCGGCTTTTTTCAGTACGCCGCGTAAATTGGGTTCACGCAGGCTAAGCGCCTTGGACAGGCCATGGCGCACGGCACCGGCTTGCCCGGATAGGCCGCCCCCCGACACCGTGCAAACGGTGTCGTACTGGCCGACGCGCTCAGTCACCTGGAACGGCTGGGAGAGCGCCATGCGCAGCACCGGGCGGGCAAAATACTTCTCGCCTGAGCGGCCATTGACCGTCAAGGTGCCGGTACCCGGCTTGATCCACACGCGCGCGACGGCGTCTTTGCGCTTGCCGGTGGCGTAGGTGCGTCCAGTCTCGTCGATCTGTGGCTCGACAACAACTGCCGCCGGCGCTACCAATTCCGCAACAGGTACTGCTGTCTCGGCGGCCTGTACCGTTTGGTCGCTCATGGTCAGGCCTTCCTCTTGTTCTTGGTATTTAGCGCGGCAACATCGATGATTTCCGGCTGCTGCGCTTCATGGGGGTGATCGGTACCGGCATAAACCTGGAGCTTGCGCATTTGGGCACGGCCCATCTTGGTCTTCGGCAGCATGCGCTCAACCGCCTTGCGCACCACCCGGTCCGGGTGATCGCCTTCCAGGATGGCACCAGCCGTGCGGCTCTTGATACCGCCGGGATAGCCGGTGTGGTGATAGTAGGTCTTATCGGCCTTTTTATTGCCGGTCAGATAAACTTTGTCGGCGTTGATAATAATGACGTGGTCGCCGCAATCGATGTTCGGCGTGTACATGGGCTTGTGCTTACCGCGCAGCCGACCGGCGATAATGACCGCCATTCGGCCGAGTACCAGGTCCTCGGCGTCGATCAACCACCATTTGGCTTCGACATCGGACGGTTTCGCACTATACGTTTTCATGGCCGGAATAGGCATTGTATCGAAATCCGTGTTTAGGGCCCCAAAAATGAATTTTTCCAAGCGCCACGGCGAGGTTCTATGGTAGTCAAAACAAACTGTCAATTGGCAAATAGTGTTTTTTTTGAAAGGGTTACTATTGCGGTAATATTGTACCGACCAACGAAATATTGAGGCTTGCACTGGCCCTACCCGGCAATGCACATTGCCGCTGGGCACATTCAAACCCATTTCAACAATATCGGTATCGGAGCAACACCAAATATCATGAGTGACGCGGCGACAACTGCTGAAGTACAGAATAGGTCCCTGCACCTGCTGCGCGAGGACCACGGTGCCGTTACGACCCTGACGTTGAACCAGCCAGCGAAAATGAACGCGTTATCGGGCAACATGCTCGACGAACTGCTGGCCGTCCTCGGTGATATCGCTGCCGACCGCGCGGTGCGCGTGGTTATCCTAGCGGCCAACGGCAAGGTGTTTTCCACCGGCCACAACCTCAAGGATATCAGAGCTAACTACACGCTCGATTATCAGACCGCGCTGTTCGCCAAATCGAGCGAGGTCATGTTGTCGATCCTTCGCCTGCCGCAACCAGTAATCGCCAAGGTGCACGGCATGGCGACGGCGGCCGGTTGCCAATTGGTCGCCACCTGCGATATCGCTATTGCCGGGCAATCGGCGACGTTTGGTACCTCAGGCATCAATAACGGCCTGTTCTGCTCGACCCCCGCCGTAGCGCTGAGCCGCAACGTCAGCCGCAAACACGCGATGGAGATGCTGCTGACCGGCGATTTCATCGGTGCCAAACGGGCCGAGGATATCGGGTTGATCAGCCAGGTCGTCCCAGACGGCGACCTAGACACCGCAACCGAGGAGATGGCCGACAAGCTCGCCGCCAAGAGCGCCTTCGGACTAACGCTCGGCAAGCAAGGGTTTTACCGCCAACTGGAGATGGGGGTCAGCGATGCCTACGCCTTCACCGGCGCCGAGATGGCGCGCAACGTCATGGACCGCGACGCCGCCGAGGGTTTCGACGCATTCATCGAAAAACGGCAACCGTTGTGGGATCAATCCGCCCGGGATGATCCCGACACCGAGGACTAATCTCTTGTGAGTCGTTTTTCCTATTCCGACGAAGTCTTGAGCAAGCTCTTCGGCGCGGTAAAGATTGTCGCCCTGGTCGGCGCCAGCCCGCGAGGCAAGCGCCGTGCCAGTTGGCGGGTGATGCGCTTCTGGCAGCAGCACGGCTATAAGGTCTACCCGGTCAATCCCGAGGCGCTGGGTCAAGAAATTCACGGTGAGAAAGTCTACGCTTCAATCTGGGACCTGCCCGAGCAGGTCGACTTGGTCAACATCTTCCGCCGCTTAAGCAAGGTGGCACCGGCAGTCGACGCTGCAATCGAAACCAGTGTGCCCTACATATGGATGCAGCTGAACGTCATCGACGAAGAAGCCGCGGCAAAGGCCGAAGCGGCGGGTGCGACGGTGATTATGGACCGGTGCCCCGCAATCGAGCTGCCCCGGCTACAACGAGCCACTTAGTTACAGGACCAATGGTATGGAACCGCTTTATTATCCCGATTGGTTAATCCGTCGCATTCTGCGCGACACCAACATCATCGCCATGGTCGGTGCCAGCACAAATTGGAACCGGCCGAGCTACTTCGCCATGAAGTATCTGCAGGAGAAGGGCTTTCGCATAATCCCGGTCAATCCGCGCACAACTGGCGAAAAACTACTCGGCGAGACGGTCTATGCCAGCCTTAAGGACATCCCCGAGTCGGTCGAAATGGTCGACATTTTCCAGCGCGCTAGCCGAGTACCACCAATCGTCGACGAGGCCATCGAGATCGGCGCCAAGATCATCTGGATGCAGCTCACGGTAAGCCACAACGAGGCGGCGAAAAAAGCCGAGGCAGCCGGTCTGACGGTGATCATGGACCGTTGTCCAAAAATTGAGTTCGGCCGTCTGAGCGGCGAGCTCGGCTGGTGCGGTATCAACACGCGGGTCATCACCTCGCGGCGGTCAAAAGAAATTCGCCTCCCGCATTGACGAGATGGAGTGACGGACGTGGCTGACGACAATACACCCGCCAAACCACCCGGCTTCGAGACTTTGGCAATTCATGCCGGTGCCTCGCCCGATCCGTCGACCGGCGCGCGCAATGTGCCCATCTACCAGTCCAACTCCTTCGTGTTCGATGACGTCGACCACGCCGCCTCACTGTTTAATCTGCAGACCTTTGGCTACATCTACACGCGCATCGGCAATCCGACAGTATCGGCACTAGAGGAAAAGGTAGCGGCGCTGGAGAACGGCCGCGCCGCCGTCGCGACCGCGACCGGTCATGCAGCGCAGATGTTGGCCATGTACATCCTGATGGAACCAGGTGCCAATTTTGTATCTTCCAAAAATCTCTATGGCGGCTCGATCACCCAGTTCACCCACACCTTCGCCAAATTCGACTGGCGCTGCAGATTCGTCGACGCCGGCGATCCGGAGAATTTCCGGTCCGCCATCGACGATGGCACCAAGGCAATCTTCCTCGAGCTGCTGGCCAACCCCGGTGGCGTCATCATCGATATCGAGCCGGTGGCCGAGATCGCCCGCGAGGCCGGCATCCCACTAATCGTCGACAATACGACGGCGACCCCCTATCTGGTGCAGCCGTTCGACTGGGGTGCCGATATCATCATCCACTCGATGACTAAATATCTTGGCGGCCACGGCAACGCCATGGGCGGCATTGTCGTCGAGAGCGGCCGCTTCGACTGGGGTCAGAACGACAAGTTCCCATCCCTCACACAGCCCGATCCGGCCTATCACGGCCTCACATTCCACGAGACCTTCGGCGATTTCAGCTATTCGACTAAGGGGCGCGCCGTTGCCCTGCGCGATCTGGGGCCTACCCTGTCGCCGATGAACGCCTACCTGATCCTCACCGGCATCGAGACCCTGCCGCTGCGCATGGAGCGCCATGTGCAAAATGCCCAGGCGGTGGCGGAATATCTCGAAGCCCACCCGGCGGTCGGTTGGGTGTCGTACGCCGGCCTCAAATCCAACCCCTTTAACGAGTTGGCCAAGAAATACCTACCCAAGGGGCCGGGCGCACTATTCACCTTCGGCCTCAAGGACGGTTACGAAGCCGGCACCAAACTAGTCGAGAGCGTCGAGCTGATCTCGCACCTAGCCAATCTGGGCGATACGCGCACGCTAATTATCCACCCGGCCTCGACGACCCACCGCCAGCTCACCGAGGAGCAGCGCGTCGCTGCCGGTGCCGGACCGGACGTGGTGCGTATCTCGGTGGGCATCGAGACGGTCGACGACATCATCGCCGACCTCGATCAGGCGCTGAGCTACGTGCTGGCCAAGGCAGCAGAGTAAGCCTCGAATTGATTTAGGAGTGAAGACGGCAGTCTACTCAGCTGCCTTGCCGTACCGTTGCTGAGGCATGACGCCACGAATTGCGTAGGCCAGCGCCTCGACCACCTGACGGGGTTCGCGCGCCACGGCCTTGGCAGCCGCGTCAACCTCTTTCAGCGCATGGTCATGCTCAGGTGGGTGCAGGATGATCAGCGGCTTGCCGAGTGCCGCAGCGTAGCCGGCGTCGAAGGCGGCGTTCCACTGTTTGTACTTCTCGCCGAAGCGCACGACGACAACGTCGGCATCGGCGATGAGCGTGCCGGTGCGCATCGAATTGAGCAGCGCGCCCTTGTGGTCGTGCCAGAATGTCGTGTCTTCACTGCCGAAGATGGCGACACCGCAATCGTCGGAATTTTCGTGCACCGTCACCGGGGTGTTGAGAACTACCGGCAAGTCGGCCTCGGTAACGCCGTTGGCAATTTGCTCGCGCCAGTCGCTGTGGATTTCACCCGACAGATAGACTTTCCAGATTTTCTCGTTCATTGAATCTGTCCCAATTTCCAATACTGGTTTCTGCAATTTTGCTCCGAGGATTATAGCAGGTAGGGCAAGGCGAGGCGAACCGAAGGGAGCGCAACCATGAAGATCTGTGTCATCGGCGAGACGGGCATTCTTAGCCGCAATGTGGTGCCACGGCCCAGCGATCCATCGGAATGGGGGGACACGAAGGTACGAGTCAACGGCACCTGCTCGTTCCTCGCCGCCGCTACGGCCACCGGCACCGCGCGGATACTGCACCAAAGCATCGTCATGATCAACAAAAGCGACGACGGGACATGGATCAACGAAAACTCGTCCTACCATGCCGTGCCACACATCCAATCGGCCGTTGACCTCGAAACTCTTGCACGTGACAGCAACCTCGACTGACGCATCGTTTGCGCCGCACCGTTCTACGGTCCCAACACTGGTTTTGATGAATTTTGGCGCGACAGAGGCCGCGCCGAATCGCTGCAAGTCCCCGGCAACGGCGAAGGCTACCTATCGCTGATCCGTATCTCGGACGTCGCGATCGCGATCGTTGCCGCTATCGAAGCCCCCGACGATCAGCAAAACTATATGGCAAGCGACGACGAACCGGACACCTACAACGCGTTCTGCGGCCGCAACGAATAGCTACGCAGCCTCGACTGGGCACCGCATTACCCGAATTACCATTGCGGGCTCGTCTGAACGGACCTAGTCACTCAGCCGCTGCCGCGGCAGTCCGTTCGGCTGATGCCAGGCCGTCGCGCACCGGCGGCAGGAAGACGACACCGGCGATCACGCCAACCGCCATAGACCCGAGAGCCCAATAGAGCCAGGCAAAATCGCCGGTCGTTGATTGCACAAAGGCAACAAACTGAATGGCGATCGGTGCCGCGCCCAGCGCCAGTACATAGCGGATACCAAAGAACAAACCGTGGTGGCGCTGCGGCACGAAGCGGGCGAACAGCAAGCTCTCAGCCGGCAGTGCGCTGGTCGCCGCCGTGGTCATGACGATAACGACGAGGACCAGCCCTGGTCCGACCAGAGTCGCGGCAATCCATAACATCGGTAGGTTGATGCACCAGGCAACGATATAGGCGCCCTTCCAGCTCCAGCGATCGGCCAGCCAACCACCAGCGAGTTGACCAAAACCGGAGAGGAAATAGACGGCGAACACCATAAGGCCTATACCCAGCGTACCCTCGCCGAGAAAATCGCCCACGCGGGCGTTGAACATTTTCGGTGCAGCGCTCTGTGTCACCTGATAGGTCAAGCCGCTGGCCAAGGTCGCCACCAGCAGGATCGACACTCCCCGCAAACGCTCGTCGCGCGTCGGCTGGCCGCCTTTGGACCCCATCGCCTCCCGCGGTTCAGCGATCCGTCCGGCACGGGTCAACAGCGCCATCACCGCGGCGATAACAATGCTGACTAGACCCGGCACGATAAACGCTGCCTGCCAGCCGGCGATATCGATCAGGGCACCCGCCGACAAACCGCCAGTGCCAACGCCGACACCGCCGAACAGGCCATTGATGGCCAGCGCCTTGCCGGGATTATGCCGGGCGACGCGCATAACCCACGGCACCCCGACGGGATGAAAAACGGCGGCGAAGATACCAATTGCTGCCAGCACCGGCAGCAATGTTGCCGGTCCGTCGGTAAACCCGGCAACGATGCTGAAGCCGCCCATGCCCGCGAAGGCCAACGTAATCATGCCGCGCGCGCTCCAGCGGTCGGCCAACCAGCCAGCCGGCAACGCCGCCAGACCAATAAGGATTGCAGCCGGGGTCCACAGCGCGATCAAGTTGGCAAATGGCCGATCCCAAACAATTTCGAGCGCCAGAACGATGGTAAAATAATATGCGGCGAACAGGTGCATGATGGCATGCGCCAGCGCGGCGAAAATCAGCGAATTTGTCTCAGGGGAAAATTGTGTCATGCTGGCTTCAGGTCTTTGCCGTTTCGGCGACGATCCAGTCAAAATAGGCGATGTTGCCGCCAGCTAGCGGTATCTCGACCACGCACGGCAGCTCGTAGCTGTGCAGCGCCTTCACCCGCTCGGTCAACACCCCTACCCTTTCGGGCGTGGTTTTTAAGATGAGCACAGTCTCCTCGTCCTCTGACACCTTGCCTTCCCACCAATAGAACGAGCGCACCCCCTTGATGATATTGCCGCAGGCAGCCAAGCGCTCTTCGACCACCGCACGGGCAATCGTCACCGCCTCGTCGCGCGATCCACAGGTGATATAAACTATGCTGGCCGCGTGGCCAGAGTTCTGCAATGAAGCCAAAGTCATTAAACCTTAACCTTCGGACTACTTGGCGCAAGAGCCATTTTACACTACGATCAGCTTCGGTTGCACGGAGCGTCGGTCCCGTTGGGTGGAAACGCGTTTCGTTCGATTCTGGAGAGAATATGTCCTCACCCAGCCGCAAGCTAAACCCGTCTGACGGTGACAATGTGGTTGCCCTGCAGCCCCATCGCCAACGCGCCCCCATCAAAAAGGTCGACGGTATCGGCAAGGTATCCGCGGCCCAACGGGAATGGCTGGCGCGAGGCCTGGCCCAGCCGGGTAGCAAATTACCGCTGTTTGACCGCGACGGCCAGAAGATCAGCGACCGCACGATAAAGAGCTGTATTCGTAAAGGGTGGGCCGAACCTTGGTTTGAAAACCCGATAAAGCCCGATTGGCTGGTTTGCAAATTAACCGAGTCCGGTCGGCGCGCAGTAGGTACTAAAAATTAATTGGTAGAACGTTTTTCCATTATAAAGAAACGTTTTATTATACTTTTCTCGGGTACATAATTAATATTCCGTTATCTTTTGAAGGCCATTGCTTGCTGGCCAAAATTAGAATTTATACGCAATACCCCACACGCAGTGAACCTTAGATTGGGTCGCTAATTAAGCTCACCTTTACGTTAGCGTCTTATTTTTCAACCTTCTGAATACGTGAGCACGCCTGCATTCCGGCGGCTAAAAGGTTGTTGGATTATGAATTTAACTGCGGTGCCAACGCGAGCTTCCTAAAAAGATGGCTTCAACACAAAATGACCCCGACATTGTTGTGCCACAAGGAGAAATCGAGGGAATTTTGCGACGGGCACAAAAAAATGGGCCAGCCGACTGGCTAACCCATTGATTTCATTGATCGGGACGGCAGGATTGGAACCTGCTACCCCCACACCCCCAGTGTGATGTGGACCACAATAATATCAATGACTTAGCGGGCAAGCCACTGTGATTACTATGCATATAGCGCTACGGTGTGTCGCGTCGTGTAAAGGGGTGTCAGGTGGTGTCGGTTTTTTCTCGGAGCATCTTCGGAGCATCAAAAGCAAAAGTGTGTTGCACTCTCGGCGAGCGCCTTACTCGCTACGCAATGACGCCGTCAGCGTTGATGCTTCGACGTGCGATCTCGCCAGGCACCCTGCCCCACCGTGGATCCAGCGGTCGCTCAATCAGGGTGGTGGCCCCTCAGTTGGCCCGGTTGACTGATGCTATTCTAGTCGGTGCAGGATAGTGCCAAAGAGCTAGCCCCCCTTGCTAGAAGGCGGCATTAAATTTCTTCGGGCTAACGTTTTCGCTCACTGAAGCTGCGATGTTCGAAAACTTATGTTTATCTTGGTTTGAAAGGACCTCCGGGCCGCAGCCATATAGCATCGGTCCAAAACCGTTTATATCTCCGATTTTGGGGCTTAAGGCTTCGGCGAAATCCCCCACAATCCGCCGCTGATCTGCTCTCAGCATCCCGTGAGTTACAAAG